>NZ_JBHSPA010000036.1:0-144164 GCF_042656245.1 Nonomuraea insulae | reverse complement strand
GCGGCACACAGACCACTCCCGGCATTGACCAGCGTGTAATTCCCGGTGGACGGGGCCGCCGAGGCGGCGGTGGCGAGCATGGCGACAATGCTGCCGCCTGCCACCAGGGCGGCGGTCAGCACGACCGCCAGTCTTGTTCTCTTGTGCACGTCCAGCTCCATTCGTGATTCAGGGCATGGGGAAGCGCTTCGTCGGGTGTCGATCGTGCCCGCGGCCGGGGCGGTGCCCGCCGGCGTGGCAGGGGACGTCGAAGAGGGCAGGGGTGGGTTGTCAGGGTCGTCAGCGAGCGCGTCGCTCTCTGCGCTTCCGGCACCAACCGGTTGCAGACACAGTGGCGTTACCTGGCGGAAACGTCAATGCATGTCGGCAAAACTGCAAACACCGCAGGGTGTTCTTCCTGGTTGCGTCGCTATTTCTGCAACAACCGATTGCAGGATTATCCGCAAAGCCGGATGAAAGTTTCATGCGGGGCACTCAGGCGGCCTCGGCGACCGTGGAGCGGCCTCCGGGGTGGCGCTCGCGCCAGATCAGGAAGACGACGCACGACACCAGCGCCCAGGTCGCCAGCACCAGGAACGGCATCAGCCGCTGATGGCTCCCGAAGTAGACCGCGGTGTGCTGGGCGTTGATCGAGGCTCCCGGCGGCAGCCAGCGTCCGATCTCGCCCAGGGGCGAGGGCAGCAGCGGCCAGGACACGGCCCCGCCCGACGACGGGTTGCCCAGCAGCACCATCAACCCCCAGGTGGGCAACATCGCCCAGCGCCGTACGAGGGTGTTGAACATGGTGAACACCATCCCGGAGGCGAACATGGTCAGCGCCAGGATGAACCAGGACTCCAGTAGCGGCAGGTCGAGCGCTCCGAGCCCCCAGTCCACGGCCGCCACGATGGACAGCCCGCCGAGCGCCGCGTACGCCGCGCTGAACGCGATGCGCTCCCACGGCGAGAGCGCGCCCGCGTTGACGCTGAGCTGGACGGCCCCGATGAACCCGATGACCACCGCGGCGAGCGTGATGTAGAACAGCGCCAGGCCGCGCGGATCGCCCCGCTGGAGCGGCTTCATGTCGCGCACCGTCAGGCGTACCCCGACGCGCGGGGCCACCCTCGGCGCAGCCTCGCTGAGCACCTGCGCCACCGACGCGCCCGAGGCACTCGACACCTCCAGCGTGACATCGGCCCCACGCACCACGAGCACCCCGAAGACCCGTTGTTCCTCGACCGCCTCGATGGCACGTTCCAGGGAGGGTTCGAACCGCAGGGCGAGCGAGGCGTTCAGCTCCTGCTCCATGCCGGCGGCGAACGCCCTGCCGCGTACGGTCTCGTGACTGACCCCGACCACCGCCACCGGGATGCGATGCGGGGTCGGGTTGGCCATGGCGTAGGTGTAGGACCCGGCGAAAAGCCCCGCCGCGGCCCCGAGGATCAGCACGATCACGGTCGCGGGGAAGAACGGCGACCCTTTGAAAGCCGCCCAGCGGTGGCTCATCCGGTCGTCCATGTTCACACGCTAGGCAACCGTTCACTGCCGCTCGCCCGCTGAC
This sequence comes from Nonomuraea insulae, assembly GCF_042656245.1. Taxonomy (NCBI): domain Bacteria; kingdom Bacillati; phylum Actinomycetota; class Actinomycetes; order Streptosporangiales; family Streptosporangiaceae; genus Nonomuraea; species Nonomuraea insulae. The sequence goes on along the minus strand of NZ_JBHSPA010000036.1, from coordinate 142,624 downwards.
ACGCTTTTACGCGGTGAATATAACCGTCAAAGCCCGGCGAAATTCAGGAATATAGCATAGTTTGTCACGATTTATGTATTAACGTCGGAATTAGAGAGTGACTGACGGGGGAGGAGAATGATGACGGAAATACTGGGATTCGAGGAAGGCGGGGGCTGCGGCCGGCGCGGCTGGCGTAGCCGTCGTTGCCGCTGGCGTCGGCGCAGGCGCAGGCGCTGGTGGGGCGGCTGGGGTGGCCCCTGGGGAGGCGGGGGATGGTGGTAAATCGCACCCCGCCCAAAAGGCGGCGGGCCGCGGCGGTCTTCGCACAGCACGCGTGATTCACACCCGTTGGCTGTGCTGTGCGGAGCCGTCGCGTCCCGCTTTTTTCTTGGCCGGTGACGTGGAGAACAGCCGAAGATCACGACCCGGACGATAGAGCTGTCCTGAGCGCGCCGGCGGCGCGCGCGGCGACGCCCGGGATGCCGGAGGTGATGAACGGGCCGCCGCCGGCCAGGTCGCCCACCACGTGCAGGCGAGGGTCGGCCGGGACCAGCCCGCCCGACGGGTGCATAGTCGCCAGTCCGTCCGCGAGGAGCGAGGTGACCAGCGGTTCGGCCGCGTGGGGCACCGACTGGGGCGGTGGGTTCACGGCGTTGACGACGACGTCCGCCTTCAGATCACCGCCGTCGGCCCGTACCAGGAAGCCTGCCTCGATTTTGCGTGCGCTCGACACCACGGTGAGCTGCCCGGAGTCGAACAGCCGCAGCAGGATGGCGGCGTTCACCGGCACCATCGGCGAGGCGACGCTGGTGGCCAGGCGGAAGTGGCGGCGCAGCCGTTCGCGGTCGGGCTCGGGCAGCAACCGCCAGGCGTACGGGCCGATGGTGTGCGCGCTCTCCTGCAACACCCGTCGCCCGATCGAGGGGTCGCCGACGGCGGCCAGTTGCCGCCGCAACCGCTCCACGGGCTGTTCGGTGCCCGCCGCCAGCAGTTCCCTCGTGAAGTGCGCGAAGTCCTCACCCGCGTCGTCCAGTTCGGCGCGGAGCAGCGCGGCGAGGCCGTCGAGGGTGACGGCGCCCGCCTCCACCCGCTCGGCGGTCAGCCGCCGCGGCCGGTAGCCGAGGGGACGCTGCCAGACGTGCGGCAACATGCCACTGCGCGACACCAGCGCGATCCGCCCGTCGTGGCCGCGCGCGGCGAGCGACACGACCGCGTCCACGGCCGTCAGCCCACTGCCGATCACCGCGACCCCGGCCCCGCCGGGCACCCGATCGAGCGTGTCCGCCAGCGGATACGGATCACCCACGAACCCGGGCGCGCCGCCCAGACCGTAGTGGTCGGTCGGCGTCCCCCCGCCCACGCACACCATCACCTGGTCGGCCGCATGCTCGTGCCCGTCCTCGGTACGCAACCGGCAACCCCGGCCGGAGCGGGCCGCCGCGACGACCCGGGCGGCGACGACCCGGGTCCGCCACCCTCGCTCCCGGAGCTCCGCCAGGGCGGCCTCGGCCGTGTCCACCAGGTACTCGCCGTAGAGCGCGCGCGGCACCAGCGGCTGCCCCAGCAGGTCGTCCAGGTGTGCCTCGGCACGCTCAGGGCCCAGCCAGGAGGCGTAGTGCCCGAAATCCGCGTGGCGGATCGACATGATGGCGGGCGGGGCGTTGACCAGCACGCTGTCCAGATCAGGCCCGTACGGGCGGCCCCGCCACAGGTGCGGGGACGGCTCGAACACGGTGACCTCTCCCGCCTCCGCCCCGCTGACGGCCAGCGCGTCCAGCACGCCGACCGCGGCGGCGCCGGCTCCCACGATCGCGATACGCACCACGTTCCCCCTTGTTTCGTCTCAACGGTGGCTTCCGAGCCTCGCGGACATAGAAGCCGCGCTCCATACCGCGTTCGCGGCGGATCACTGAGGAACGAACCCTTCAAACGGGGGCTTGTGGGGCGCTACGGCATAACCATTCGGTCAACGGGGAGGGCTGTCGTTGCGGTATCCGATCGAACAGGGGGAAAGGTTTTGGAGTGGACGCTGGGCGAGCGATTCGAGACGCCTGACGGGGCGGTGCGCTGGGCGGTCATGGGTCGCGGCGACCCGGTCGTGCTCGTCCACGGCACCCCGTACTCGTCCTTCCTGTGGCGGGATGTCGCGCCGGCGCTCGCCTTGACCCGCAGGGTCTTCGTGTTCGACCATCTCGGATTCGGCCAGTCGGAGCAGAGCGAAGGCCAGGACCTCAGCCTGGCGGCTCATGCCAGGAACTTCAGCCGGCTCCTGGAGCACTGGGAGCTGTCCCGCCCGAGCGTGGTCGCCCACGACATCGGCGGCGCCGTCGCGTTGCGCGCCCTGCTGCTGGAAGGAGCGAGCTTCCGGGATCTCACCCTCTTCGACGCGGTGAGCGGCGGCCAGTGGGAGAGAGGGCTCTTCCAGCTCATCCTCAGCCAGGCGGAGGTCTTCCGGCAGCTTCCCGGTTACGCCCACGAGGCACTGGTGGCCAGCCACCTGCGCCACGCCACGCATGCCGGCTTCCGGCCGGGGGTCCTCGACACCTTCCTCGCGCCGTGGCGCGGCGCTCAGGGGCAGGCCGCGTTCTACCGCCAGTACAGCCAGATCCGGCAGGTGGACACGGCCGCGTACGAGCATCTGCTGGGCGAGATCTCCCTGCCTGTGCGCCTCATCTGGGGACGCGAGGATCGCATCCTTCCCCCGCGCTACGCCGAGTGGCTGCACGAGAGGATCCCGCACGCCGAGCTCCACTGGATCGAGGACGCCGGTCACCTCCTGCAGGAAGACGCCCCCGCGCGCCTGCTGGCCCACCTCACCGCGCCGCTCACCACATCAGCGTCGTCTGGAGACCCCCTCAAACGAGGGGTTGGCGAAGAGGGGCGTGACGAGGCAGGCTGACCTGCGGGTCCTGTTCGGGGAAGCCGGTACGGCAAGGAGGCTCGATGACCCGTCACGCCGAGGTCGTGTCGGCAGCCGAGCGGGCGGCCGACGCGCTCGACTTCTTCGGCCGCGCCTCGGCCAGGCTGCGGCGGCTGATGCCGTTCGACGCCGCCGTGTGGTCGGCGACCGACCCGGAGACGGGCCTGGTCACCGCGCCCATGCTGGTGGAGAACCTCGGCTCGCGCGAAGACTGCGCCGCCTACTGGGAGAGCGAACTCCTGGAGGAGAACGTCCTGCCGTTCCGTGACCTCGCCCGCGCCGCCGTGCCCGTGGCCGGTCTGCGCGCGGCCACCGGCGACCTGCCCGCGCGCAGCGCCCGCTTCCGCCGCCTGCTCGGCGGCCAGGGCGTGCACGACGAACTGCGGGCGGTGTTGCGGATCGGCGGCCGGCCGTGGGGCTCGGTGAGCCTGTTCCGCATGCGGGGCGGCCCCGCGTTCGGCGCGGCGGAGATCGCGTTGCTCGCCGACCTGTCAGGGCCGCTCGCCGACCGGCTGCGCCGCTTCGCCACGCCGTACGAGTCCGCCGGCGAACACGACGCCTCCGCCCCCGGCCTGCTGCTCTTCGACGAGCACGGGGAGGCCACGTCGATCAACGAAGAGGCCCGGCGCTATCTGGCGTCGCTGCCGGACGGGCCGTCCAAGCCGTCGGCGCTCGGGCTGAGCCTGCCCATCTGGCTGATCGGCACGGCCCTGCAGGCGCGCGCCATCGCCCAGGGCCGCGATCGCGGCAGCGCCCGGATCCGCATCAGAACCCTCGACGGGCGGTGGCTGACCTGCCGCGCCTCCTGCCTGAGCGGCCCAGGGGGACGGCCTGGCCCGATCGTGCTCGTCATCGAGCCCGCCGCCCCCGCCGACCTGGCGCTGATCGTCGCCCAGGCGTACGGTCTGACGCCGCGCGAGTTCGAGATCGCCCGGCTCGTGGCACGAGGTCTGCCCACCGCCGAGATCGCCGCGGCCCTGTTCATCTCCCCGCACACCGTCCGCGGCCATCTCAAGGCCGTCTTCGGCAAGGCGGGCATCTCCAGCCGCGGCGAACTCGTCGCCCGTCTGTTCACCGAACAGGTTCGCACGTCCGGTGCGACCCGGGGTTAGGGGATCTTGTACTCCTGCGCGGAGCCGCAGTAGCTGATCCCGACGGGCGAGTTGCTGTACCGGCACACCTGCACGACCACCCGGTCGATGATCCGCACCCCCGTGGAGTCGGACAGCGAGAAGGCGAACTTGATCTGCTCGTCATCCGCCTTGTACGTCTCCGAATCCACCAGATCCTTGCCGCGGTAGGCGCTGAACGAGGCCGTGGAGTACATTTCGTCGGGGTTGCAGACGGTCGGTCGGGCCGAGTCGGAGAGTAATCCTTCGACGTTGACGAGCGGCCGGACGACCGGCCCGTCGTACCTTTCGAGTGTGCCTTCAGTGATCCCGCGGCGGCACGAGTCGCCCGAGTCCGCGGAGAAGTCCACGGGCACGGCGGCCATGGCGGGGGTGGCGGCCAGCAGTCCGGTGGCGAGCAGGGCACTCATCGTCAAACCGGCGAGCAGACGCACGATGTCACCTTCCGTTGTGGATGTGGAGATCCCATCGTGGACAGCGTTTTCCCGCCTGCCTGTGCCCACGGTTACAGCTCCGCGAGATCGCCCGGAGCTCCAGGGGCGTCGGCGCGGGAAGCGCCTAATGGCGCATGGCCGCCGCCTCGTCCATCCGATCCCACTCGGCCTGCGCGCGCCGGTGCCACCGGTCGTGCAGGTCGTGGAAGACGGCCGCCGCGCGAGATCCCGGCCAGTCGTGGTCGAGCAGCTCGGCCGGCAGGTCGGGGTCGAGGAACGGGAAGTGCCGCCACTCCTGGATCAGCAGCACCTGGTTGACGAACGCCTCCCGGTCGGAGGCGACCGTCCGGCCCGCGAAATCCTCGATGAAGCGGAGATAGCGTTTCTCCACGTCGTCGAGGTCCCACGCGGCGTTGATCAGCTTGGCGGTGTCGCCGATCTGGGCGGAGGGGCCGCTCCACGCGTAGGCGCGGTCGGTGAGGTCGAGCTCCCGGATGACCTCGCGGACGGCGGCCTCCTTGGAGGCGTCGGGGATCACCCAGAGGGCGGGAGAGGGGGAGCCGAGGCCGAGCCAGGTGAGCTTGGTGCGCAGCCGGTGCCGCAGCCGCCGCTGGGTCTCCGGCACGCCCGCGGTCAGGACCAGCCAGCGGCCGTCCCAGGCGTGCGGGCGGCGCATGAAGCCGTAGATGCGCTCGGTGCCCTCACGCAGCAGCCGGTCCCCGGCCTCGGTCAGGTTCCAGCGCACTTTGCGGCCGTGCCGTGCCGACTCCATCAGGCCCTCGGCGGCGGCGCGCGAGAGCGCCTGCCGCGCGGACTTCTCCTCGATGCCGAGGGCGCCGAGCGCGTCGATCAGGGCGCCCGTCCAGGCCTCGCCCTCGCGGGGGAGCATGAACTCGCCGAGCACCGTCAGCAGCAGCGAACGGGCGCTCCCGATGGCCACGTCTGCTCTCCCGTCGTTCTACAAAGACTTGACGCTACATCGTGAATACGTAGAGCATTGTAGCGGAACCCCTTCGTTCAACGGAGCACCCATTGACCGTCACCTTCGCGACCTCGCCGGATCGTTACCGTCACTGGACGCTCGAAGTGGACGGGGCGGTGGCCACCGTCACGCTGCGCGTGGACGAGCACGGCGGCCTCGTCCCCGGCTACGAGCTCAAGATGAACTCCTACGACCTCGGCGTGGACATCGAGCTGTACGACCTCGTACAGCGGCTGCGCTTCGAACACCCCGAGGTCGGGGCGGTCGTGCTGACCGGCGGCCTGGACCGGATGTTCTGCGCCGGGGCCAACATCCGCATGCTGGCCCAGTCCACGCACGCCTGGAAGGTGAACTTCTGCAAGTTCACCAACGAGACCCGCAACGGCATGGAGGACGCCACCGAGCACTCCGGCCAGACCTGGATCGCCGCGCTCAACGGCTCCGCCGCGGGCGGCGGCTACGAGCTGGCGCTGGCCTGCGACCAGATCGTCCTGGTCGACGACGGCTCCTCGGCCGTCTCGCTGCCCGAGGTGCCGCTGCTCGGCGTGCTGCCCGGCACCGGCGGCCTGACCCGCGTGGTCGACAAGCGGCACGTGCGCAGGGATCGCGCCGACGTGTTCGCGACCAGGGCCGAGGGCTTCCGTGGCCGCGCGGCCGTCGAGTGGGGCCTGGTCGACGCCGCCGTGCCCCGCAACGCCATGAACGCGGAGGTCGCCAGGCGCGCCGAGGAGGCGGCGGCGGCCTCAGGGCGGCCCGCCTCAGGAGCGGGCGTCGTCCTGACCCCGCTCGACCGCAAGGACGAGGGGGACGTCATCACCTACCCCTACCTCTCCGCACGCATCGACCGGCCGCGGCACCGCGTCGAGATCACCGTGTCCGGCCCGCACGACGCCCCGCCGCCCGACCCCGCCGCCCAGGGCGCCGGCTACTGGCCGCTGGCCGTGACCCGCGCCCTGGACGACCTCATCCTCCACCTGCGGACCAACGAACCGGACCTCGGCATCTGGGTCCTGCGCGCCGCGGGCGAGCACGATCGGGTGCTGGCCTACGACGCCCAGTCGCGCGAGCCCGGCTGGTTCCTCAACGAGGTGCGCCACTACTACAAGCGCACGCTCAAACGCCTCGACGTCACCAGCCGCAGCCTCATCGCCGTCATCGAGCCCGGCAGCGCCTTCGCCGGGCTGCTGGCCGAGCTCGCCCTGGCCGCCGACCGGCAGTACATGCTGGAAGGTGTGTACGAGGACCGCGACGACGACGCCACCCCCGCCACCATCGTCCTCACCCCCTCCAACGACGGCCACTTCCCGATGGGCAACGGCCTGTCCCGTCTCCAGTCGCGCTTCTGGGGCAACGACGCCGATCTGGACGCCGTCCTGGCCCGTCAGGGAGCGCCGCTGGACGCCGTGGCCGCGCTGGAGCTCGGCCTGGTCACCATGGCCCTGGACGACATCGACTTCGAGGAGGAGCTGCGGATCGCGTTCGAGGAGCGTGCCTCGTTGTCGCCAGACGCGCTGACCGGCATGGAGGCCAACCACCGCTTCGCCGGCCCGGAGACGCTGGAGACGAAGATCTTCGGTAGGCTCACCGCGTGGCAGAACTGGATCTTCGTCCGCCCCAACGCGTCCGGCCCCGACGGCGCCCTGCGCCGCTACGGCACCGGCCGCAAGGGCGACTTCGATCTCGGGCGGGTGTGACCGCCGTGGGCCGGGCATGATCGACGGGATCCCGCTCATCGACGCGCACGTGCACGTGCCGGTGCTCGGCACGCTCAAGCCCGCCTGGCTCGGATGGGCGCGCGACTTCGGCGCGGACGGCGTACTGGAGGACATCTGGGACGTCGGCGGCCGGCCGCGCCCGGACCGGCTGGACGAGCACTTCGCCGCCCAGGGCGTGGACGTGGCGCTGCTGTTCTGCGAGTACAGCCCCAAGGCGACCGGCACACAGACGTTCGAGGACCTGCTGCCGATCGTCGAGCACAACCCGGCCCGCTTCCGCCCGGTCGCCAACGTCAACCCGCACCTGCACTTCCCGATCGCCGACGAGGTGCGCCGCCAGCTCGGCCTCGGGGCCGCCGCGCTCAAGCTGCACCCCGTGCACGGCGGGTTCCGCTGCGACGACCGTGCCCTCTACCCCGCCTACCACGTGCTGGAGGAGCGCGGTGTGCCGCTGGTCGTGCACTGCGGCACCAGCTCCTTCCCCGGCTCGGCCAACGAGAACGCCGACCCGGCCTACCTCGTCCCGGTCATCCGCGACTTCCCCGGCCTCGACGTGGTGCTCGCGCACGGCGGGCGCGGCTGGTGGTACGACGCCGCCGCCTTCCTGGCCCTGTCCAACGACACCGTCTGGCTGGAGCTGTCCGGCCTGCCGCCCAAGCGGCTGCCCGAGTACTACGCCCGCTACGACCTGACCCGCCTGGCCCGCAAGTGGATCTTCGGCACCGACTGGCCCGGCGTGCCCGGCGTCGCGCTCAACGCCCGCGCCGTGGCCGGGCTGCTCCCCGACGACGTGGCCGCGGCCGTGCTCGGAGGGAACGCGGCGAAGGTGTATGCCGGCCTGCGAGCGGGGGAGTGATCCCATATGCCCATCTACGCCCTCGGTGACCTGACGCCCAGCATCCACCCGGACGCCTACGTCCACCCCGACGCCGTCGTCATCGGCGCCGTCACGCTCGGGGCCGAGTCGTCGGTCTGGCCGGGCGCCGTGCTCCGGGGCGATTTCGGGCGCATCGAGATCGGCGAGCGCACCTCCGTCCAGGACGGCACGGTCGTGCACACCACCGAGCGCTGGCCCACCGTGGTCGGGGCCGACTGCGTGGTCGGGCACAACGCCCACCTCGAAGGCTGCACGGTGGAGGAGCACTGCCTCATCGGGTCCGGCTCGGTGGTGCTCAACCGCGCCGTGGTGCGCGCGGGGTCGGTGGTCGGCGCCCAGGCCCTCGTGCCGGAGGGGCTGGAGGTGCCGCCCGGTCATCTGGCCGTCGGCGTGCCCGCCCACTCCCGGCCGATGGAGGGCGGCGCGCTGCGCGAGTGGGTCGGCTCCGCCGTGGACGAGTACCGCGGCAACGCCAAGCGCTACCGCCAGGAGTTGCGCAGGCTCGACCTACCTCACCCGGGCGGCTCGTAAATCGCCGAACGGGGTGAGGTATTCCGCGCTGGCCCGGCTGTCCCTGGACCTGTCGGACTGGAACACCCCGGGCATCCTGTTCGGCAGGACCTGCTGGGGCTGCCCAACCAGTTCGACCTGCTCAGCCCGTACTGGCCGGGGCGGCCCCAGCGGATCAGACGGGGCAGTTCGACATCTTCTTGGTGATGACGACCTTGTCCGGGTTGGAGTAGCCGACCTTCTTCTTCCCGCTGGTCTTGCCGTTGACCCCGACGCACTTCCAGAAGAAGTTGTGGTTCTCCTTCACGAACTTCAGCTCGATCCACCGCTTCTGGTTGCAGTGGTTGTTGAAGTACACGGTCGTGGAGACGTTGCCGTCGCCCCAGGAGACATTGATCTTCTTCCCCTTCGGCGAGGTGCACGAAGCGGACGCCCGGTGCGCGGACAACGTCCAGGCTTCGGTGGACTGCGCTGAGATGGACTGCGCTGAGGCGTTGGCAGCGGACGGGACGGTCAGCATCGCGAAGGCGGCGCCGACGCCGGCGATCGCGGGGACGATCTTCGAGTACTTCATGATCCTCTTTCCCTGTCTCGACGAACGCCCCGGATCGCACCGGGGCTCACTCACCACGCTGGCCGACGGCCCCGGCCAACACCAAGGGATCTTTGTCCTGCGTCCGTCCAGCAACCTTTGGACAATTCCAACGCCCAGGTCAGGAGGGGGAGAGCCGACCCAGAGGCGCGGCCAGTGAAGAGGTCAGGATGTGTCCTCTTCCTGCGGCAAGATGGGATCATGCCGAAGACCTCAGCGCGACTGCTGGCGTTGCTCTCGTTGCTCCAGGTGCGCCGGGACTGGCCGGGCGCGCTGCTGGCCGAGCGACTGGAGATCAGCCCGCGCACCGTGCGCCGCGACGTCGACCGCCTGCGCGAACTCGGCTATCCCATCGTGACCTTCAAGGGTCCCGACGGCGGATACCGGCTGGAGGCCGGCACGGAGCTGCCGCCGTTGTTGTTCGACGACGAGCAGGCCGTCGCCCTGGCCGTCGCGCTCCAGATCGCGACGACCACCCGCGCCGGCATCGAGGAGGCCGCGGCCCGCGCGCTGAACACCATCCGGCAGGTCATGCCCGCCCGGCTGCGCCACCGCATCGACACCCTCCAGGTCACCGCCGTCGACCGGCCAGGGCCGGACCCGCAGGTGGACAGCGGGGTGCTCATGGCGCTCAGCGCCGCCGTCCACGCCCGCGAGGTGCTGCGCTTCGACTACGGGGAGCAGGTCCCGCCGCGCCGGGCGCAGCCCCACCACCTCATCACCTGGGGCGGGCGCTGGTACCTGGTCGCCTGGGACCTCGACCGCGAGGACTGGCGTACGTTCCGCGCCGACCGGATCACTCCGCGCACCCCCACGGGGCCCCGCTTCATCCCGCGCGAGCTGCCGGACGGCGACGTGGCCGCCTTCGTGACCAGCAGGTTCCTGGGCTCCGACGGCTCGGGCGACTGGCCCTGCCGCGGCGAGGTGATCCTCGACCTGCCCGCCGCCGCCGTGTCCCGCTACACCCGTGACGGCGTCGTGGAGGAGCTCGGCCCAGACCGATGCAGGCTCGTCCTGGGCTCGTGGTCCTGGCCGGGCCTGGCCGCCGCCATCGGCAGGTTCGACGCCGACATCGAGGTCGTCGGCCCGGCCGAGCTCAAGGACGCCTTCGCCCGCCTGGCCCGCCGCTACGCCGCCGCCGCCGGCTCAGCGGGCGCGTAGCCGCCCCGGCCGTCGGCGCGCTGCCTCGTTCCTGATCGTGTACGCCTGCCGGCGAGTAATCGCGAAGAGCCGGCAGCCGAGGTTTCCACCTGACGGGGAGGGCTCCCCCGGGAGAGTGAGGCCGTGTGGCGGGACGTCGGCTAACGTCGGTCGTCGGAGGAAGGAAGGAGGGCACATGGCGCATCCAGGCGACCCCGCCACCGTGATCCGCGTCGTCCTGGCCGATGACGAGCGGCTGATCCGTTCTGGGTGGGCGACGATGCTCTCCGTCCACGACGACATCGAGGTCGTGGGGGAGGCGGCCGACGGCCGCGAGGCCGTCGCGGCGGGCGCCGGCGCGGACGTCGTGCTCATGGACATCCGCATGCCCCGCCTCGACGGGCTGGCCGCGACCCAGGAGCTCGCCCGCCGCTCCCCGGCGACGCGGGTCATCGTGGTCACGACGTTCGAGAACGACCACCTGGTCTGGGGCGCGCTGCGCGCCGGCGCCGCCGGTTACGTGCTCAAACGCGCGCCCGCGCGCGAGCTGGTGGACGCCGTCCGGCTGGTGCACTCCCGCGACGCGGTGCTCTTCCCCGACGCGCTGCGCCGCATCGCCGCTCCGCATCACGGCACGTCGAAGCTGCCGGTCGAGCTGACCCCGCGCGAGCTGGAGGTGCTGCGGCACATCGCGCTCGGCCAGAACAACGCGGAGATCGCCGCGGCGCTGTACGTGTCGAAGGAGACGGTCAAGACGCACGTCCGCAACGTCCTGGACAAGCTCGGCGCCCGCGACCGGACCCAGGCGGCGGTCCTCGCCTACGAGCTCGGACTGGTCTTCGCCGGCGCCGAAGAGCACCCGGTGATGACGACCAAGGACTTTCGGCCCTGCCGCTGATGACCTTCGTCCCGCCGAACGGCCTTTCCCCGGCACCTAGCGTGGATCTCGGCCCGCCGATCCCGGCGGTCTCACGTGCTCGCAGGGGGTCACCATGTTGTCCGCGGGAGCAGGGCGTCGATCTCGTCCCACATGGTCCGGTCATGCCAGTAACCGCTGTGGGAGCCGATCTGAGGCAGGGCGTCGCCGTAGCGGAACCAGCAGGTCGGCGGGTCCGGTAGCAGGCGGTCCACGTCCCTGAGGCCGGGGGCGGCGGGGGAGCCGCCGATGTAGTCGGTGAGGTAGTAGAAGTTCTTCCAGGTGGTGACGTGGCCGTCGGAGAGCAGGGCCTGGGCCAGCTCGTCGGTGAAGTAGGCGGGAAAGTTTCGGCCGTACAACGTGCGCAGAGGCGAGCCGAAGGTGACCAGGACCACCCGCAGGTCGGGTGGCCACACCGCCGCCGACTGCGCGAGGGCGGCGGTGGCCAGGATCGTGCCCTGGCTGTGGCCCGCGAGAAGGATGCGCGCGTCGTTGTCGTGCAGGAACCAGACGCGGCGCTGGAGCTCGGGAACGGCGCGCTCGGCGTACGACGGCGGCGCGAGCGGGTGGAAGCCGCGCGGCCAGAAGGTGCCGACATCCCACAGGACGCCCACGGTCCGCCGGGTGGTGGAGTCCTTCCAGCCGGCGCGGACCACCATGAGGACCACGATGGGCAGCAGGGTCGTGAGCGCGGTGGCGAGGTCGGCCAGCTCCGAGGAGACCCGCTCGGCCCCGTTCGCCCTGATGCCCCATCCGGGCCGGAAGAGCAGCAGCAGACCGACGCCGATCATGCCCGTGAGCAGCAGGTCCAGGGTGAGCGGAACGACGGCGAGCCGTCTCGCCCTGGCCACCCGGGTGGCCCACCGCTGCATCGCGGGTGTGCTCCAGCGGGGATCTCCGTCGACCGTGGTCGCCAGCCAGGGGTCCGTGGAGGTGGACCGGTCCCGTCCGGCGGCGGAGTACTCCTCCCGCACCGAGTTGTCCGCCCGCCCCGCCCGCCACCACAGGAACGCCTGCACGCAGGCGAACAGCACGATCGCCGCCAGGGGTTCCAGGAACAGGTAGGCGGCCAGGTCCCCGAACACCGGGAGGACCGCGATGACGGGCTCGGCGCCGCGCGAGGGCGAGGAGGCGTACCGGACCTCTCCCATGGCGGCGGCCACCCGGATGAGCAGGCCGATGAGCACGGCGTTGGCCAGTGCGGCCGCGAGGACGAGCACCATGAACGGCGCGCCCCACCTGAACGCCTTCCTGCCCGGCTCACCGCGGAAGAAGGAGGCCGCGACCAGGCACGCGAGCACCAGCAGCAGCGTGGCGGCGAGCCCGCCGTACATCCAGGTCATCGCCGGCCGCAGCCCGGGCAACTCATGCGGTCCGGTGACCTGCGCGGCGCCGGGGCGGGGTTGCAGCCAGGCGAACAGCGCGGCGAGCGCCAGCGCCAGCAGCGCCCCGCCCAGGAGCGTGCGGCCGAACACGTGAGCCGCGGCGTTCACCCGCTCGGGAACGACCGCGGCGACCGCGCCGGCCAGCACCGCCGCCGCCACCCCCGCAGGCCACCACCAGGCCAGGACCGCGCCCTGCCCGGAGAGCGAGGAGCGCGTGGCATAGGCGATGAGCACGGCCAGCAGGGCGAGACCCGCCGCGAGGTGGGTCCGGCCGAGCTCACGGGTGTAAGGGGAGGTGTTCCAGAAGTCGGGATCGCGCAGGCCGCCCTCCAGGCCGGCGGCGCTCCTGGGACAGGGCTCGCGCGGATCGGGCGCGCCAGGCGGGCGGACCTGCTCGTAGCGGAGCTGCGACCGGTACGACAGCCCCGCCAGCATCCCGATGGCCAGCAGCGGCACCAGCGCCCCGACCAGGAGACGCCGCCCCGGATACGGCGCGACGGCGGCCATCCGCAACGGGTTCGGCCACCACGAGGCGACGCAGGCCCGGTTGCCGCCGCACTGGTAGGCGACGTAGTCCATGGCGATCACGCTCACCAGGAAGAGCACGTTCAGGGTGAGGGCGAGCGCCGCCATCCGCGCCGCGATCCGGAACACTCTGAACAGCCGGGGCGCCCGACGGATCGCCAGCGGCCACATCCACCCCGCGAGGTTCGCCAGCGCGAAGGGCAGCAGGAGCAGCCACAACACGCGGGTCCCGCTCCTGGAGGTCAGCCCGCCCCAGGAGTAGCCCTCGACATGACGCCCCCGGGTGTCGGCGGTGCGGTAGAAGCCCGAGATGCCGTCGCCCCAGACCTGCTGCGGTGCCAGGTCGGCGAGCAGGTTCTGCGGCGTGGACCCGCCGACGCCGTGCACGCGCAGCTCGGTGAGGCCGGCGAGGTCCACCGGCGGCGGCGTCGTGCCGGCAGGCCGGTTCCGCGTCACCGCGCCGAATATCGGAAGCGCCATGGCAACTCCGCCTCTGGATGGTCAGGCCGGGTCCGCGCTGACCGCGTTCTGCGTGGACTGCCTCGCGCCGCGGACCCGGCCGAGCACGATCCTGGCCTGCTGGTCGACGAGACGGGTGAACACCTGCTGCGCGTACCCGAACAGCACCGCCCAGGCCAGGATCTGCGCGGAGGAGTCGAGGGCGCTCAGACCGGGCACGAACTGCCCGCTCATCAGCAGCAGCCCGACGAAGGCGGTCAGCGCCCCGAACGGCAGCTTGAACAGCGCGAGCGCGACCGGCAGGCCGACCGGCCCCGACCTGGCCCGCATGCCCTGCACACCGGCCGCGGCGGCGACGGCCGCGGCCACCACGCCCAGGATCTCCACCAGCAGCACGTCCTGCGGACGGGTGGTGGCGGCGATGGCCTCCCCCAGGCGCACCGGGTCGATTTTGGACTCCGCCATCGGGCAGACCAGCCACGTGTCCTGGGCCCGCTGAGGCGTGAAGCACAAGGGGATCATGTCCTTGGCGGCGAGCCCCAGAAGCGCGATCCCCACGGCGATGACCGTCAGGCAGAACGTGCCCACGATGAGCACGTTCCTGAACCGCCGCACTCCCATGTGCTCCCTGCCCGCCTCAGAACTGGCCGCCCGCACCAGCGTGACCAGCTGCGTGCGAGCCGTGTCCGTGCAGGCCTCTTCACCCTTCGCGACCAGGTCGGTGCGGAGTTGATCAAGACCCTGAAGACGGGGATCGCCCTCCGGGAGGTGGCGGGTGATGTGCGTGATCAGGCTGGGGAGCTGCCCGAGGAGGAAGTAGTCAGGGGCCATCCGCAGCAGGTTCGCCTCGGCGGCGTCGCAGTTGCTGTTGGCGGCCTCGAAGAGCGCGCCGGTGAAGGACCTGAAGGAGTTGCGGTCGTAGGCGACGGCCTCCCTCGCCCGCCTGAGGTGCTCGCAGCTCGCCTGGTTGATGTCGGCCAGCGACTCCTTTACCGGCGACTGTTCGTAGGTCCAGCGGGTCAGCACCTCCAGCTCGCGGATCCGGGTCAGCGCTCCTTCGCGCCACGACGTCCGCAGCAGGCTCGGGTCGAGCCCTACCTGCTTCCGCTCGGTTGCCACATCGCGCCCCTCCCCTGGTGACGGTGCGGTTACCGTACGTCGGCGGCGGGTGAAAGGGGCACCGGGAGCCACTCAGGGAAATCCCTAGGGCTCGTGCCCGCTCGGAGTTACCATCGGGGCCACCAGGCGGGCTGGGAGTGGGTGACGGGATGACCCGGTTCGGCGCGCGGCTCATCGAGCTCGGCGGCAAGCGGGCGGCCGAGCTGTCGTTCGTGCTCAATGACCACGACCGCCACCCGCGCAAGGTCGTCCTGGTGGCGGAGCGGGAACTGCGCGGGTTCGCGCCCCTGCCGTTCACCTGGCGCTACCTCAACGAGACCGCAGAACGCCCCTATCCCGTGCTGACGGTGGTCGCCGCGCCGGGTGTCAGCGTGCTGCTGGAGAACTTCCCGCCCGGGGGGATCGTGGGGATGGCGGGCATCCCCGACCTCAACGTCTACCGGGTGCAGGACCCGGCGGTGCTGCCCAGGCTGGCCACGGATCCCTCCTCGTTCGCCCTGGTGGGCAGTACGGAGGTGGCCGAGCGGGAGTTTCCCCCGGAGGGCGCGTCGGGGCTCAGCCTGCCGCGGCTCGACCTGGACCGGCACTTCAAGGTGGACCGGCTGCCCAGCAGCGTCGTCATCACCCACTTCGGGAGCGGCGACCAGTGGACCATCAAGGTGCCGCAGTTCACCAACGCGCCGCCGGGGGCCGAGCGCCTCGACGCGCGGGCGCGGTACGCGTACGAGATCGACCTCGGCGGCGCGCCCGGCGACTCCGCGAAGCCGCTCCTGAAGATCGTCAAGACGCCGGCCGTCACGTTGACGGTCGACGACACCGACACCGTGTGGAGCCTGTTCGGCAGGAACGTGCGGCCGGGGTTCGGGCTGGTGTACTGGCAGGTGTGGGAGGTCGACGACATCGACGACGTCCCCGCGCTGGGGGCGCCGATCGTCCCGGGTGATCGGTGGCGTCCGGTGACCAGGGTCGCGCGCGGGCCGGCGTCGGTGCGGCGGGGCGTGTCGCTGGAGGAGGTCATCTTCGACGTCGGGATCGGCGCCATCCCGGTCGTCGGCGATATCGTCGATCTGGCCGAGCTGGCGCTGGGCCTCGTCACCGGCAAGGACAAATGGGGTAACAAGCTCTCCACGGGCGACCTGGCGATCTTGGGGATCGGGCTGCTCCTGCCGTTCGTCGGGTCGGCGGCGCTGCGCCGGGGGCGGCAGCTCCTGCGGCGCTTCGGGCAGCACGCCCTGGAGGCGGGCGAGCTGGCCGAACGGCTCCGCCGCGCGGGTGTGAGCGCCCAGGACGCCGAGCTGATCCAGGCGATGGAGGCGGCCATCAGGGCGGGCCGCGTACCACCGGGAGGGGCGTGGACCCGCGCGGCGGAGATCCTCGGCCGCGTCCCGGGAGCGCAGCCCCCCCACCGTGGACGTCCTGCTCAACCTGGAACGCACCGGCTTCGCCCACGCCGAGCTGCAGGAGTCCTACCGCGCGTACGCCGCCGCGCAGGGGAAGGCGGGCCGGGCCGCCGCAGACCCCGGCGAGTGGGCGCGCCGGGTCACCACCGGCCGCCCCCGCCGCGTCCTGGAGGCGCTGCTCGGGCCCGGCTACGCCAGGCGCGCCGCGGGCGTGGACGCCCCGCCGATCAACCTCGTCGACATCCCCCGCCCCGCCGGCTACACCGATGAGGTGCTGGCCGCCCAGCGCGAGTTCGCGCTCGCCAACGGCGGCAAGCTCGGCGAACGCCTGGACGTGCTGTTCGACGCGCCGGTCGACGCCGGCGCCGAGGCGCTCGGCCTGGTGCGCCGCAACGTCAACGCGGGCCATTTCCGCATCTTCAAGGGCAACCTGGCCGAGGTGTTCGCCCATCCCGTCCAGCTCGACATCCTGCGCGGGATCGCGGCGCGGGAGCCCGGCGCGAAGCTGGTGAGCGGCGTGCGGATGCGGCTGGTGGAGAACGGCAAGCTGTCGAGCTCCCGGCTGTTCTCCGACAACATCGTGCTGGTCGAGCGGCAGGGGCGCGTCGAGGTGCTGGCCGTGTGCGAGGTCAAGGCCGGCTTCAAGGGCGGGCAGGAGGCGACCGAGCAGATCTTCGAGTGGATCGAGGGCCGCATCACCGACGGCAGCCAGCTCGTGATCCCGCGCGGCAGCCGCTTCATCGACGAGCTGGGGAACGTGACGGCGGCCGAGCGGGAGATCGTGCTGACCTGGCGGCCCGGACGGCGCGACGTGCCGGCCGTCACCGGCCTGGCCGGCGCCGAACGGCACCTCATCACCGCCCGCGGCGCCTCACACCTGGGCGCGAACTCGGCCATGGGAGTGGCGCCCAACGTCACCTCCCATGTGCTGCCGATCAGCTCGGCTGAGCTGGACTACCTCGCCGGCACGCTGCTGGGCCGGATCACCCGCACTCCCAGACCCCCGGCGCTCCCGGTTGACGCGCTCAGGTGACGCTGCTTGTGTGTGGGGAAACAAGCGCACCCCTGGGGGCCGGGGATGGTGAGCTCAAATCTGTTCAGATTCGTGTCCGTACGCCCTCCCCAGACGGAGGACCCCGACGAGCGCACGCGACTGGAGAACCGCGCCGCCGGCGACGCGTTCGCGGCGGAGGTCGAGGCGCGGCGCGAGGCGGACGACCTGACCCTGGAACGGGCCCGCGTCGTGGTGGCCGAAGAGGTGCTCGCGTCGCCGTCCTACTTCGCCGTGCACGAGGACTGGCAGCCGCTCCGTCGCGCGCGCGCCGCCTTCGCCGGACTGCTCGCCGCGGGTGCTGCGGGCGCCGGCAGGGAGAAGGTCGTCGAGGACGCGGAGAAGGCGCTGCGAACCGCGCTCGGCGAGGCCGTCGAGCTGGGGGAGTGGCTCGGGGGAGCGGAGTACGCGGAGCTGAAGGCCGTGCTCTGGCGCAGCGTGTACGCCAACGCCCTGGTCTCCTCCCGGCCCCACGACCGTACCGAGCTGGTCGAGTGGACCAAGACGTTCGCGCTGCTGGAGGCCGCCGCCGACGACCCCGCCGCGCTGCGCAGAGCCGAGGCGGAACGCCGCATCCTGCGCCTGGTCAGGCCACCGATGCGCGGGCACGACGTCAGGCTCGCGCAGCGGCTGCTGGTCCGCCACGGCTTCGGCCCGCTCCAGGCCGACGGGGTGTACGGCCCGCGCACGGCCGCCGCCACCCGCCGCTTCCAGGAGGCGGCGGGGATCAACGCGGACGGCGTGGTCGGGACGCGTACGTGGAGCCTGCTGCTCGGCGACGACGCGCTCAAGAACATCGCCGAGACCCTGCTCCAGGCCCGTTTCCACATGCCCGGGCAACTGTTCGCCACCCCGCCGCCCGGACAGGAGCCCGTCCCCCCGCCCGTCGATCCGAACCTGGCCCGCATCAGGGAGCTGCAGGCGTACCTGGCCAAGCTGAGGACCGCCCGCGAGCAGCTCGACCGGCTCTACCGCGGCAAGCTCGCGACCGTGCGCAGGCCGACGCCGCCGGGACCGCTGGAGGAACCTCCACCCGCAGAAGAGGGGCCGCCGCGGGCGAGCGGCGGCACCGACCCCGACCGCCTGCCCTGGCGGATGACAGAGAACGACCTGGGCGAACGCGCCGAGCTGCGCGAACAGCTCGGCGTGCTCGGCCTGCCGGTGGACGGCACCTACGTGCACGAGGTGGCAGAACGGCTCGACGTGGCCGCCGCTGCGGGGCTGAGCGAGTTGTCGGAGCTCATGAGCGAGGACGACATCAGGGGAGTCGGCCCGCTGTTCGCCCGGATCCGGCGCGTTCGTGTGCTCAGCGCCCCGACCGAGGAGGAGCCCGGGTGAAACCGCTCATCAAGCCCATCGGGGTGGGCGACCTGAAGGTCACCAAACAGCGCCTCATCCGCTACGCGCCCGGCGAGGTGGCGCACATCGAGAACGTGCTCGCCCGGGAGAAGCGCTCCCGCGAGCACCGCCGCCTGCGCCGGCAGGAGGAGACGCTGACGTTCGAGCGGGAACGCGAGGAGGAGAGCCGCCGCGACCTGCAGAGCACCGAACGGTTCGAGCTGCAGAGCGAGACCCAGCGCACCCTGCGGTCGGAGACCACGTTCGAGGCCGGGATCGAACTGTCGGCATCGTACGGCCCCGTCTCCTTAGGAGCGTTCGCCCGGTTCGCGACGAACGAGGCCAAGGAGGAATCGGACACCGCCTCCACCAAGTACGCCAAGGAGATCACCGAGAAGTCCCTGTCCCGGCTGGCCGAACGCGTACGCGAGGAACGGGTCTCCCGCACGGTCGAGGAGACCGAGGAGACCAACACCCACGGCTTCGACAACACCGACAGCCCCGACCACGTCACCGGCGTCTACCGGTGGGTGGACAAGTTCTACCGGCAGAAGGTCGTCAACTACGGCAAACGGCTGATGTTCGAGTTCGTGGTGCCGGAGCCGGCCGCCTTCTACCTGTTCGCCCAGCGCTACCACTTCGACAACAAGGTGCTGCCGGACAAGCCGCAGGCGCCCGCCCTCCCCGACACGACGATCCCGCTGCACCCGTCGGCGATCACCCGTACCAACTACCTCGGCCTGGTCAAGCTGCAGGGCGCGCAGGGCGTCGAGCCCCCGCCGGTGGAGCGGCTCGTCGTCTCCAAGCCACTGTCCAGGGAGATCCCGCCCGGCGGCGCCCACTTCGCCTTCACCAACGAGGACCTGGTCATCCCCAAGGGGTACGTGGTGGAGTCGGGCTTCTACCGCGTCGCCTACACCTGGAACACCGGCGACGCCGACGAGCGCAGCGGCACCCTGCTGGTCGGCAACGATCTCATCGACATCGGCGTGTACCCGAGCCTCGCGCTCAGCGGCGAGTCCGGCAAGGTGCCCATCAGCGGCACCGGCTTCGGCCTGCGCACGTTCGCGATCAACGTCCAGGCGGTGTGCGTGCTGCTCGCCGAGGAGTTCGCGCGCTGGCAACTGTCGGTGTTCACCGCGGTCATGAACGCCTACCAGCAGCGGCTGCTGGACTACGAGGAACGGCTCGCCGCCCTGCAGATCCAGCAGGCCGGGCGGATCGGCGGCACCAACCCGGCGATCAACCGCGAGATCGAGAAGGAGGAGCTCAAGCACGCGTGCCTGATCCTCTGGGCAGGCGACGCCCTCGACCTCCCGTCCGCGATCACGCACAACCCGCAGGCCCCGCCGCCCGGCAACCATCCGGCGATCCGCAGGCTCCCCGCCATCGCGAACGCCGAGAGCATCGAGTTCTTCGAGCAGGCCTTCGAGTGGAGCAACGTCGTCTACGAGCTGTACCCGTACTTCTGGGGCAGGAAGGACACCTGGCTCGACCGCAACGCGCTGCAGAGCGAGGACCCGCTGCTGGAGCGCTTCCTCAAGGCGGGCGCCGCCCGCGTGGTCGTCCCGGTACGCCCGAGCTTCACCGAGGCCGTGCTGTGGTACCAGATCACCGGGCAGATCTGGAGCGGCGGCGCGATCCCGGCGCTCTCCTCGACGGGCGATCCCGACGCCGTGCTGTTCAACAGCTATCTGGAGGAGATGCGGGACGTGGAGGACGTCGTCGAACTCGACGCCGAGATCGACATCCCCGAGGACGACCCGGCCGCCTGGACGATCAAGGTGCCCACGACGCTGGTGTGGCTGCAACCCGAGCCGGGTCTGCCGGAGTTGGAGTAGACGTGGCCACCTACCGCGAACTGTCCGACGTGCCCGGAGGGCTGCGGATCGAGGTCGAGGCCGCGGCCGAGAGCGCAGGGGCCAGCACCAGCCTGGCCGCGGTGTTCGACGCGGTCGGCGCCATCGCGGCGCAGGCGGCCCAGCGCATCGGGCAGATCCCGGCCGAGCAGCGGCCGGGCGAGCTGACGGTCGAGTTCGGGATCCGGGCGCTGGGCGGCGGCGACCTGGCGATCGGCCTCGACCCCGAGGTGGCCAACTTCCGGGTGACGATCGGGTGGCGTCAGGACACGGCGACGCCCGCCGTGCCCGCGCCGCCGGAGTTCGGGCTCTGAGGTCTGTCCCGGCGGTGGAACGGGATGGCACGCCCATCGTGTGAAGGCCCACCGGTCGAACCACGAGGAGATCCCATGAAGTCCTTCACGAAGAAGCTGATGGTCGCGCTGGCCGCGGCGACGCTGGCCGGTTCCGCCGCCGCGCTGCCCGCCTCCGCCATGAGCGGCGCGCTGTTCAACGGGTTCGCCAACGACCTCGACGAGAACGTCGCGCTCACCGACGCCGAGAGCGCCGCCAGGCAGAACGCGCTGGATCACGGGTTCACGTTCTGCGACCTGTTCGAGTCGACGACCTCACAGAACGCGAAGACGCACGTGTTCTTCGCGATCGTCACGGTCCGCTGCCAGGACGTGAGCCTTTAGGACGGCTCAGGAGAGCGGCGGCACCCTGCGCAGAGGAGGGCGGCGGCACCCTGCGCACACCCAGGAGCCGTCGCCGTTCGCCTCAGCGGGGTCTGAGCCTGCCGGCTATGTCCAGCCAGACAGTGACGTCGGAGTCGGTGAAGTGCCGGATGGCCCAGTCCACCATGCGCAGGCTCATGTGCGCCCAGCAGACGAGCGCCACGGCGCCGGGGACGTCCACGTGCAGGGCGGGGGCGCGATGGGCCAGGTCGAAGCGGAGGGTGAACAGGTCGAAATCCGCGTCGCCGCGGGTGGCGCCGTCCCAGTCGATCACGCCGGTGACGTTCCCCGCCTCGTCCACCAGCACGTTCTCCGGGTGGAAGTCGGTGTGGACCAGATCGTCGCCCTCAAGGGTGTCAGGGAACGCGCGGCCGATCTCCTCCACCTGGTCGAGCAGGTGACGCGTCCGGGCGTCGTAGGTGCGCAGCGAGCCGTGCAGGCAGAAGCCCGGCCCGTCCTCGCGCAGATGGAGCCGGAGCGCCGGCAGGTCCGGGCGCCCCGCGAGCACGCCGCGGCACCGCCGGTTGATCTCGATCATGGACTGTACGGTCCGCGCCGTGGGGACGCGCGCGGTGGTGCCGGGAAGCAGCTGCTGGACGACTGTCGACGCATGCACCAGTTCGTACTCCGGCGCGGGGACGCCCGCCGCCCTGGCCACCGACAGCAGGTGACTCACGTCGGGGCCACGGGTCAGCACCGATCGGTGGCCGTCGGGCCAGCGGACATACGCGGCGCCTACCTGGCCGCCGGGGCAGGGCCCCTCGTAGACAAGGGGCAGGGGCAGGTCGTTGAGGGATCGCTGGATGTCCAGCTTGGGCACGGGAGACAACGTCACAGGGTCGTCCTATCGTCGAACGGCCGTCCCTGCCAACATCCCCCGCGAGGTAGGGCTGGCCCTACCTCAGAGACTGCTGTGTCCAGGATCGAGGCGACCCCACGGGACTCAATAGCGTTATCGCATGATCACTTCACGTTCCCGCCGGTGGACCGGCGCTTCCGTCCTCGCTCTCGCCGTCGCCGGCACTGTGCTCGCCGCTCCGGCCGCCCAGGCGGCGTCGGGTCTGGACCCCATCGTCCGGCTCACCCTGGGCGAGCTGGTGATCAAGGACGGGTTCCCGGCCGCGCAGGCGTCGGTGCGGGACCGCGATGGACGGACGAACGACTTCGCCGCCGGTGTCGCCGACCTGAAGACCGGGAAGAAGGCGCCGGCCGACGGGTACGTGCGCATCGGCAGCAACACCAAGACCTTCACCTCCGTTACCGTCCTGCAACTGGTCGGCGAGGGCAAGATCAAGCTGGACGAGCCGGTCGAGACGTACCTGCCCGGTCTGCTGCGCGGGCAGGGCATCGACGGGCGGCGCATCACCGTACGGCAGCTCCTGCAGCACACCAGCGGCCTGCCCGAGTACACCGACGTGCTGCTGGGCAAGGGTTTCCTCCCCATCCAGCACACCTCCTACAAGCCCGGCGACCTGCTGAACATGGCGCTGAAGAAGAAGGCGCAGTTCGCCCCCGGCGCCAAGTGGCAGTACACCAACACCAACTACATCGTGGTCGGCCTGCTCATCGAGAAGGTCACCGGCCACCCGGCCGCCGAGGAGATCACCAACCGCACGATCAACCGGATCGGCCTGCGTCACACCTCTTTCCCGAAGGCCGGTGACGAGAGCGTCCCCAATCCCCACGCCAACGGCTACCACCGCGACGACCCGGCCAAGCCGATGACCGACGTCACCACGCTCAACCCGTCCCAGGCGTGGACCGCCGGGCAGATGATCTCCACCCCCGGCGACCTCAACCGCTTCTTCACCGCGCTCCTCGACGGCAAGCTGCTCAAGCCGCAGCAGCTCAAGCAGATGCGGACCACCGTCGACGCCCCCGGGTTCGGGCCCGGCAGCCGGTACGGCCTCGGCCTGAGCAGCATCAAGCTGACCTGCGGCGGCACCGCCTGGGGGCACAGCGGCTCCATCCCCGGCTACAACACCGTCAACGCGGTCACCGAGGACGGACGCGCCGCCGCCATCGCCGTCAGCACCCTGCCCACCACGCCGGCCGCCGTCGAGCACCTCCAGACGGCGCTCGACAGGGCCCTGTGCACGCGCTTCTGACGCCTCACGCCGCGAGCGGCGCGCCGAACCAGCGCGCCAGCGCCGCGCGAAGCCCTTTCCGCCCATCAGCGCCGGGGCCTTCGCGGTCATCAGCGCCGGGACCTTCGCGGTCGGTGGCGCTCGGGCCTTTGCGGTCAGCGGCGCCGGGCTGGGCCGATGCCCAGGCGACGTAGCAGTCCGGGCGCAGGAGCAGGGCGGTGACCGGCGTCGTGACCGGGCCCTGGAGACGGGCCGTGACGACGTCCACCCGGTCGCGCCAGCCGGACAGCTCCCCGGCGAAGGATCCGTCCTCGGTCAGGTCCACCAGCAGCGGCCGGGCGTTCACGGTCAGCGCGGCGAGCCTGACAGGACCGGTCTCGGTGTCCAGCACCAGGTCGGGGGCGCTCCGACCGGCCAGGGGATGGGTCGCTCCCATGTCGTACCGGATGTCGGCGCCGGCCATCATGTCCGCGATGTGCCGCACGTTGCGCCGGTCGCCGAGCAGTTCGGTGAACAACACGCGCAGCGCCGTGACCTCGCTGCCAGGCGCGATCAGCGCCGACTGGGCCTCGGTGTGCATGACCACCCGCTCCGAGGCCGGCCGCCGCTCGATCTCGTAGCTGTCCAGCAGCCCGGGCGGCGCCCAGCCGAGGATCTCGGCGGCGAGCTTCCAGCCCAGGTTGACCGCGTCCTGCAGGCCCAGGTTGAGTCCGGGCCCGCCGATCGCGTTGTGCACGTGCGCGGCGTCGCCGACCAGCAGGATCCGGCGATCTCTGTACCGGTCGGCGATGCGGGTGTTGCCGCCGGCCAGCTTGCGCCGCAGGAAGGGACCTTCGCCGTCGGGCTCGCCGAGCGGCAGGTCGGCGCCGAGCACCCGGCCTACGCTGGCCCGCATCTCCTCCAGGGTCGGCGGCTCCTCGTCGCCGGGCTGGTCCTCGGGCCACTCCATGGTGGTCACCATCGGCGGCTTGCCGGGGAAGCGGGCGTACACGAACACTCCGCGCTCGGTGCGGTGGTGCATGAATGGCGGGATGTGGCCGTAACCGGGCACGTTCAGCCCGCCCGTGACCGGATCGACCATCGAGTCCGGCACCGTGGCGTGCACGATGCGGGAGACCATGGTGTCCCTGCTCACCCCGGGGAACCCGATGCCGGCCAGCTTGCGCGTCAGACTGCTCCCGCCGTCCGCCCCGACCAGGTAGCGGGTCTCTAACCGGTAGGGGCCGTCCGGGCCCGCGACCTCGATCGTGACCCCGTCGTCCTGCTGGGACAGCCCGGTGATCTCGTGTCCCCTGCGGATCTCGACGCCGAGTTCGGCGGCGCGTTCCGCCAGGACCTCTTCGATGCGCAGTTGCGGCACGTGCAGCTGGTAGAGCTGGTTGTCCTCCAGGCCGCTCAGGTTCAGCGGCAGCGCGCCGAACACGAAGCCGGGCGCGGGCTGCGGTGGCTCCTTGGAACCGCTGAGGCGCTCGTACAGGCCGCGCCGTTCGATCACGCGTACGACCTGGCCGACCAGGCCGTTGGCCCGGTTCTCCCGGGTGCGTTCCGTTCGCCGCTCCAGCACCACCGGCCGTACTCCGGCGAGGCTCAGTTCGCAGGCCAGCATCAGCCCGTTGGGGCCGCCTCCGGCGATGACGACGTCTGCGGACATGGCGTTTCCTCCTTGTATGGGGCATGGCGCATCGACCGGCGGGGTGCCGGTTGCTCACAGTGCTCTTGCGAAGGTTCGCGTCAGGGGCCGGGCGGGCCCCCAACGACTGCTCAGGGGCCGGGCGGTCCCGCCGACGACTGCTCGCGTCAGGGGACGGACGCTCCCGCCGGCAACTGCTCAGGGGACGGACGGGCCCGCCGGCACCTGCTCGTGTCAGGGGACGGGCAGGCCCGTCGACACCTGCCGGAACGCGTCGGTCAGCAGGTCGCTGATCGGGATGGTGGGGCGGGCGCGCATCCAGTGGACGGTGACCGCCCTGATGACGGCCGCGACGGCGGCGGCGGCCAGGTGGGGATAGAGGTCGCGGCCGGGATCGGTCCCGGTGCGCTCGGCGATGACGGCGGCCATCTCGGTCTCGATCTGGGCGTCGGCCTTGTGAATCTCGCCCTGCAGGGCGGACTCGGCGAACACCAGGCGGAGGCTGGAGGCCCACTGCTCTAGGTCGACGTGCTCCATCTCGGCATCCTTGCCCAGCCCGAACCGCGTCAGCGCCGCGTTGGTGACCGCCTCCCAGAACGGCTCGGCCGCCGGGCGGCTGCGCAGCTCCTCTGTGATCTGCCGGGCGCGCTCCAGGTGCCGGAAGGCGATCGCCTCGCCCTTGCCGGAGAAGTAGTTGTTGAACGTGCGGGCGGAGACCCCGGCCTCGGCCGCGATGTCCTCCACGCGGACGTTGCCGAGACCCCGCTCCGCTGAGAGCCGGATGGCCGCCCAGCTCAACGCGATGCGCGTCTCGCGCTTCTTGCGCTCCCGCAGTCCTTCAGTGGTCACATGCCCACAGTACACAAACTTGCGTGATCAGAAAAGATGCGTAATTAGCAAATTTTCCGCGTAGTTGTCGTACGCGGTTGGTCGTCAGCCGGCGTTGGTGATCGGCAGCAGGCCGCGCTCGGCGAACACCTTCTTGGCCACGAGCGTGGCGTTGATCGCCCGCGGGACGCCGCAGTAGACCGCCGAGTGCAGCAGCGCCTCGGAGATCTCCTCGGGGGCCAGCCCCACGTTCAGCGAGGCGTTGACGTGCACCTCCAGCTCGATCTCGCACCCGCCGAGCGCGGTCAGCACGCCGAGCGTGACCAGTTGCCGCTCACGGGGCGGCAGCTCCGGGCGGGCGTACATGTCCCCGAACGCCCACGCCACCACCTGGTGACCCAGCTCGGGGGAGACCTCGGCGAGCGAGTCCACGACCCGTTGCCCCGCCTCGCCGTCGATCTGCTCCAGCACCTTCATGCCGATTTCGTAGCGTTCCTGGCGGTTCATGTTTTTTCTCCTTCATGTCCGGTTGGATGACTCCATCCTGCTGCCTTTTCGTTGAAGGTCTGCCTGACCACGCAACTCTCGTATACTTCCTATGCCTGGGAGGTATGGCCATGGAGCTGCGATTGCTCACCTACGTCGTCACCATCGCGGAAGAGGGCAGCCTCAGCGGCGCGGCCCGGCGGCTGCACCTGACTCAGCCCACCCTCAGCCGCCAGCTCCGTGAGCTGGAACGGCAGGTGGGCGGCCCGCTCTTCGCCCGTACCGGCCGCGGGCTCACGCCCACTCCGGCGGGGGAGGCCCTCGTGCGGCGGGCGCGTACGGTCCTGACCGAGGCCCAAGCCGCCCTCGACGACGCCCGCCTGGCCGGTCAAGGCCTGTCCGGGCAGTTCACGATCACCTTCGCCGGCTCGGGCATCAACGGGCCGCTCGGCGCCGCGCTCGGGCGGCTCCGCCGCGAACTGCCTCGGGTGGACCTGCGGCTGCGCGAGAGCTTCAGCGACGCCGAGATGTCGGACGCCGTGCTCAACGGCCAGTGCGACCTCGCCGTGCAGCGGCTCCCCGCCCGCGACGCCCGCCTGACCACCCGCACCTGGTGGCACGAGCCGCTCACGCTGTTCCTGCCCGCCGGGCACCCGCTCGCCTACGGAGGCGAGCCCGCCCCGCTGTCCGCGCTCGGTCAGATTCCCCTCGTCATCTGGCCGCGCGAGGTCTCCACCCGCTCCTACGACGAGATCATCGCCCTGTGCCACCAGGCCGGGGTGGTGCCGCGGATCGGCGCCGAAGGCCGCAGCAGCCAGACCCTGCTGGCCCTGGTCGCCGCCGGGTTCGGCGCCGCCGTGCTGGCCGACTCGCACCGGGCGCTGCGCCGCGTCGGAGTGACCCCGCGCCCGCTGGCCGGCACCACGACCACGCTGCACCTGGTGTGGCGGGCCGACGACACCGGCCCGCTGCTCCAGCGGGTCCGCAACACCCTCACCGACCTCCAGCCCGCCCCGGCGTGACCCCAGGAGAGCGGGGATCCCATCGTCTACGGGCCGGTCTGGCGTGATCGCGGGAAGGTGGGATCCCGCCGCCTACGGGCCGGTCTGGCGTGATCGCGGGAAGGTGGGATCCCGCCGCCTATAGCCCGGCCATTGACGGTCTCAGTGGGCTGTGGATTCGGTACGTCGTTCATAGCGCGAGCGCGCGAGCTCGTAGGCCGTACGCAGCAGGTCGCGAGTCGTCGCTTCGGTACCCGAGCCCGGGTTCACCACTGCCAGCCAGCCGACGGCGCCGTAGACGGGGTGCGCGATCACGGTGTCGGTGGCGCTCGGGTCGGCCTCGGTGGTGGCCGCCTCGCGGGGCGCGTGGCCGGTCCACCGGACGAACGCCTCCTTCCCCGCGGAGATGTTCACGCGGAAGGTGTCCGGCCGGTCCAGGCGCGATGCCTCGTCGCCGGGGTAGTTCTTGGTCACGACCGTCGCGAAGGGCTGGGTCGTCGTCGGGACGACGCCGTCAGGTGAGTAGTAGAAGAACGTGTCACCCCAGCTGATCTCCGGGGTGCCGTCGCCGGATGCCGGCCTGAGGGTCAGGACGCCGTCGAGGCCGCCTGCGAAGCTGATGATCTCGTCGATGGTCATGTGCTCTAGCGTTGCATTAAAGTCCTTGTGGAGACTTTGGGGCTGAGGTAGAGGGGTTTCAGGGTGTCAGGTCTCAAATCGGGGCACCTGCGTACCGTGGACGTCGCGCGGCGGGCCGGATACTCCGTTCAACAGGTGCGCAATCTTGAGCGCGATGGTGTGCTGCCGGCGGCGACGCGCACGGCGACGGGTTACCGGGTCTACGGCGAGATACATCTGCGGTCCGCGCTGGCGTACCGGGCTCTCGCGGCGGGTGTGGGGCCGGTCGAGGCCAAGGAGATCGTCCGGGGTGTGCACCGGCTTCCCCTTACGCGGGTGCTCGCCCTGCTCGACGCGGCGCACGCCCGGCTCGACGTGGAGCGTACGGAACTGAGGCAGGCCAAGGACGCCGCCAGGGAGATCTCCAGCGAGCCGATCGAAGACGTACGGGCGGCGGACGCGATGAGCGTCTCCGAACTCGCCGCCGCCCTCGGCCTGCGCCCTTCGACGTTGCGGCACTGGGATGCGGAGGAGCTCGTCGTCCCCGACCGTCACCCCGTGCGCGGGACGCGACGCTACACGCCGGCCCAGGTGCGGGACGCGCGGATCGTTCACCAACTGCGCAAGGCGGGCTACCGCATCGCACCCCTCAGGGCCCTCATGCCCGAGTTGCGGCGGGCCCGACGGCTGGCGGACGTCGTAGAGGCGCTGGCCGCCAGGGATGCCGGGATCGCGGCCCGCTCAAAAGCCCTCCTCGACGGCGCCGCCGCACTCAGCGCCGTCCTCACACTCGCCGCCTCGGCACCCCACGACCCTGCCGCCGCCGAACCCGCGTAGCCTGGGCGGACTCACGCCAGCAGGGCAAACCCGCGTAGGCAAGGCGGACCCGCGTCAGCAGGGCAAACCCGCGTAGGCAGGGCGGACTCACGTCAGCAGGGCGAGCCCGCGTAGGCAGGGCAGGCCCTCGTGAGCAGGGGTTTTCAGCGGCGCAGGGTGGTCTCCCGTTCCATGTGCGACAGCTTCTCCGGATTGCGCACGGCGTAGAGGCCGGTGATGAGGCCGTCGTCGATGCGTACCGCGAAGACGGTGTCGATCTCGCCGTCGAGCCGGAGCATCAGCGCCGGGTGGCCGTTGACCTGAGCCGGCAGCAGCGGCGCCGTGTTGGAGATCCTGCCCAGCACGTGGGCCACCGTGGCGGCCCCCACGATGGGCTCCAGGGCGGCCAGTTTGACTCCGCCGCCGTCGGTCAGGAGGACGACGTCCGGCGCGAGGATGTCGAGCAGACTCTGCATGTCACCCGTCTCGACCGCCCGCTGGAACGCCTTGAGCGCGTCTCGGGTCTCGGCAGCGGAGACCACCTCGCGGGGCCGGCGCGCCGCGACGTGTGACCGTGCCCGGTGCGCGATCTGACGGACCGCGGCCGGGCTCTTGTCGACGGCTTCGGCGATCTCGTCGTAGGCCAGATCGAACACCTCGCGCAGCACGAACACCGCCCGCTCGGTCGGCGTGAGCGTCTCCAGCACCAGCAGCATCGCCATCGAGACGCTGTCGGCCAGCGCGATGTCCTCGGCCACGTCGGGCGCGGTCAGCAGCGGCTCGGGCAACCAGGGACCGACGTAGGACTCCCTGCGCCGGCCCAGCGTACGCAGCCGCATCAGCGCCTGGCGGGTGGCGATCCGCACCAGGTAGGCACGGGGATCCTGGACGGTGCCGAGGTCGACGCCCACCCACCGCAGCCAGGTCTCCTGCAGGGCATCCTCGGCGTCGGCGGCCGAGCCGAGCATCTCGTAGGCGACGGTGAACAGCAGGTTGCGGTGGGCGACGAACGCCTCGGTGGCGGGGTCCATGCGGTCGTCCTGGCTGATGCCCTGGCCGCGATCTTCTGGTGCGGTTCGCGGCGTGCCGGCCATGGGTTGCTCCTCTTCACTCTCGATCGTTGTCACCCACTAGATGCCGGTCCCTGCAGTTCTGTGACACCGAAACGGTAGCCAATCTACGAGACAGCGGGGTCCATCCGCTCGCGGTCCGATGTGACATGACCGGATGTCACACTCCACCCGGCGACGGTCTCTCAGACGCCGTTGAACGTCTTTCAGGACCGACCACTACAGGGAGTTCCCATGCAAATCGCCTATGTCGTGACCACGCTGGTGACCATCGCCGCCAACACCTTCTCCGGATTCGCGGCCATGACCCGGCTCCAGCCCATCATGCGGGTGCTCGGGCCCTCGCTCGCGAACGCCGGGGTGCCCGAATCCTGGCTGGTCTGGCCGATCGGCGTGCTCAAGGTTCTGGGCGCGATCGGGCTGGCGCTCGGCCTGCTCGGCGTGCCGGTCATCGGAACGGCCGCCGCGACCGGGCTCATCCTGTACTTCGTCTGCGCGCTCTACACCCACGTGCGCGTCGCCGACTACTCGCGGACCTTCTTCCTGGCGACCGTGTTCTTCGGCCTGGCGGTGCTCACACTGGCGCTCGACCCCGCCGTGACACGCTGATCGCCTGGCTGTGTGTGGCGTGCCACGACGACACCAGCCGCGCCACCGGCCAGCACAACGCGCCGGCCGGACCGCCGGCGCATGATCAAGGACATGAACATCTTCTAGGCGGCCGGGCGGATCTCGCTGAACAGCCTGAGCGTCACCGGCCGCGCCCGATGCAGGCCCAGACCGGGCAGCCGCAGGCTCCGGGGGGAGAACGCCGTCTCCAGGACGATCTTCACATAGGCGGGCTCGCCGGGGACCACGACGCACAACGCCGACACGTCGGCGCGCGTCTCGTTCTCTCCCAGTCGCAGCGACACGCTCTCGTCGGTGTCCAGGTCCGCCGCCTCCCACGACAACGTCACCGGCTCGCCCCAGCGCCGCGAAAAAGGCAGCTCCAGGGAGAATCCCGCCAGTGAGCCATCGGGACGCAGGTAGAAGGCGCCGCTGATCTCAGAGGTTCGATAGAGCGTTCGCGGGCCTCTCGCCGTGCTCATCGACAGTGTCGCGTCGGTGGCCTCCAGCGCGATCTGCCACGAGCCGGGGTCGGTGTATGCAGGGGTCTCCATGTTTCACCTCGCTGTGCGGTTCGGGACCTCGCTAATGAAGACGGGATACGGCCGGAAAATGTGACACCCGGGCATGTCACACTCGGGCGGCCGGAGGAGCTCTGAGGAGTGTCCGCCGGGAAAGGAGCCCCCTGATGCGTGAGATCCCCGTGGCCGAGGCCTCAGAGGTGTTCGCCGACCACCGCGAGTTGTTGTTCTCCATCGTCTACAACATGCTCGGCACCGTCGCCGACACGGAGGACGTGCTGCAGGAGACGTGGCTGGCGTGGTCGGCGCGCGGTCTGGACGGGATCGGCAATCACCGCGCCTACCTGGTGCGCGTCGCGGTCAACCAGGCCCTCGCCCACCAGAGCGCCTTGCGCAGGCGCAAGGAGTCCTACCTCGGGCCATGGCTGCCGGAACCGTTGATCACCGGTCCCGACGCGGGCGACCCCGCCGTACGCGCGGAGACGGTGTCGATCGCGATGCTGGTCGTCCTGGAGACGCTCAGCCCCCTGGAGCGGGCGGTATTCGTGCTGAACGAGGTGTTCGCCTACCAGCACACCGAGATCGCCACCATGCTCGGCCGCAGTCCCGCCGCGGTCCGGCAACTCGCCCACCGGGCACGCGAGCACGTAAGGGCCCGGCGTCCGCGCGCCCGGACCGACCGGCGGACCCATCGGGAGGTGACCGAGCGCTTCATCGAGGCCGCGTTCGGCGGTGATCTGGGCGCGCTGATGGAACTGCTCGCGCCCGAGGTGACCCTGTGGTCCGACGGCGGCGGCAAGTCGGTGGCGGGCGGGCCCCGGCCGATCCGCGGCCGGGACAAGGTCGCCAGAACCCTCGTGGCCAGTACGGGCCGCGTCGGCGGCGTGGATGTCCGCTACCACCAGGTCAACGGCGACCCCGCGGTGGTGATCTTCGCGCAGGACGCGCCGTACGCGGTGATGGTGCTCGACCTCGACGCCGCCGGGGAGCGGGTGCAGGACGTGTACGTCGTCAGCAACCCCGACAAACTCGCCTCCATCTCAGAGATCAACCGGTGAAACCGGCCGTCGTCCAGTCCAGGTACTTGTAGCCGCGGGCGCCGAAGTTGGCGAGCGTCTTCTTGACCGCCCAGATCTCGGGACGCTGGTAGAGCGGGATGGTGTGGACCATGTCCCAGAGGAGCTTGTCGGCGGCGTTGGCCAGTTCGGCGGCCTTGGCCGGATCTGTCTCGTCCACCACCGCCTCGATGGCGGCGTCGACGGCCGGGTCGCTCGCCTTCGGGTAGTTGCTCTCGGAGCCGGTCTTGTACTTCTGCGGCAGTGAGCCCAGCGGCAGCGGCGTGCCGATCCAGGCGAACGGCGCCAGGTCGAAGTCGCCCTTGTTGAGATAGTCGGTGAAGAGCTTGTCGGCGGGGACCGGGCGGATCGTCAGCTTGATCCCGGCCTCCTTGAGCATGGCCTGCGTCAGCTCGGCCTCCGCCTTGGAGGCAGGCATCTCCGACGGGATGACGATGGTCAGGTCCAGTTCATCGCCGCCCTTCTTGCGGTATTCGCCTTCCTGCTTCCAGCCGGCCGTGTCCAGCAGCTGCTTGGCCTTGCCCAGGTCGTACGTGCCGGTGCCGCCGGAGTTGTCGGCGTAGCGCTTGTCGTTGTTCATGAAGACGTGGTTGCCGAGCGTCTGCATCGGCCAGTCCATGTCCTTCAGGTTCGACCGCGTGATCACGTCGCGGTCGATCGCGTGCTGCACGGCCTGGCGGACCGGCTTGTCCTTCAGGAACTCGCTCTGGTTGTTGACCGTGATGTGCCGCCAGTTCGGGCTGAGCGCCTTGCGGATCTCCGTGTCCGGCACCTCCTTGGCCCGCTTCAGGTCGGCCGGGCTGCCGCTCGGGACCTCCACGGCGTCGAGCTCGCCGTTGGCGAAGGCGTTCACCTCGGCCGCCGGGTCGGAGATCGTACGGAAGATGAGCTTGTCGAGCTTGGGCTTGCTGCCCCACCACTTGTCGTCACGCACGAGGGTGAGCGTCTTGGTGCTCTCGTCGATCGACTCCACCTTGAAGGGCCCCGCGGTCACCGGGATCTTCTGCAGGTAGTCCTTCTCGAACGCCTGCTGCGTCGCCATGTGCCCGGCCGGGAAGAGGTGCGAGGTGGCGCGGTTGTACAGGCCCTGCCACTCCGAGTACGGCTTCTCGAAGGTGATGACGGCGACCTTGTCCGAGTCGCCCTTCTCGATCGACTCGATCTTGTCCCAGCCGTCCGTGGAGGCGGTCTTGAAACCCTTGTTCTCGCCGTTGTCGGCCTTCCACGCCGCCGCGAGGTCCTTCCACGTGATCGGCGTGCCGTCCGACCACGTGGCCTTGTCGTTGAGCGTGTAGGTGACCACCTGCTTGCCCGACGACCTGTCCTCCTTGACGTCGGTCACGTAGTCGGGGTTCGCCTTGAAGCTCGCGTTCTCGTCGGCCAGCATCAACTGCGGCATGAGCGGGTCGAGCATCGTCGCCGTGTCCGCCTGGTTGCCGTCGATGTGGTGGACGTTCCACTGGCTGGGCCACTGCCCGATCGACAAGGTCAGCGTGCCGCCGTCCTTGACCTGGTCGTACGGGACGGGGTTGATGCTGAACGACGGGGTCTCGGCCATCTGCCGCTGGGCCTGCTTCGACTGCTCGGCGCTCGGCTGCCTGTTGTCCGAGCCGCTCCCGCCGCTGCAGGCCGCGACGGCCAGGGTCAGGGCCGCGACGCCCGCGGCAGCTCGGTAACGAACCTTCACTCTTCCTCCGGGGGACTATGACGGTCTCCCTACCGCGACGAACAGCGATCGACCTCATGGGGACGACCAGTGCTCAAGTAAGGTACCTTTTGTCCCTTAATGTTACCATCCGGCGGCCTTTCAACGGCGCGGATACAGCCCGCCCGCCCAGAGTTCGTCGACCCTCAGTTTCTGGTAGAAGTTGGGCGCCGACGGCGCGGCCCAGATGCTGTCCACCTGGAGCTTGAGGTACCGGGCGCGCTTGAGGTCGAGGTCGATGAAGCGCACGCCTCTCGCGCTCAAGTGGCGGGCCGCGGCGCAGGACCTCATCACGGGAGGCAGGACCGTCGAGCAGGTGACGGCCGCGCTGGACGACGAGTGGTCGAAGGTGTCCTGACCCATGGCGGTGCGGACCCAGGCGACACCCGCTCGGACCACGCGACGACACGCGAGCCGGCCCCAGGGGACGGTGGCGGAGAAGATCAGGACGTTCGCCTTCTTCGGCGCGCCCGGCCTGTTCGTCTACGCCTGCTTCGTGCTCGCCCCCATCCTGATCAGCCTCGGCTACAGCCTCACCAACCACAACCCGTTCAACCCGCCGACGCGGTTCGTCGGCCTGCGCAACTACCTGGTGCTCTTCACGGACGCGGAGTTCCTCACCTCGCTGCGCGTCACCACGATCCTCACCGTCATCGTGGTCATCGTGCCGAACGTGGCGGGGCTCGGCATCGCGCTCCTGCTGGACCGCAGGAGCTGGTTCTACAACGCGATGCGCACGGTCTTCTTCACCCCGATGGTCCTCAGCTCGGTCGTGGTGAGCATCGTGTGGACCCGCATGCTGGACGACCAGGGGCTGGTCAACCAGGCGCTGCGCGCGCTCGGGATCGCCGACCCGCCGGGCTGGCTGTCGGACCCGCGCATCGCGCTCTACTCGATCGCGGTCATCCTGTCCTGGCAGTTGCTCGGCTTCTGCGTCGTGGTCTATCTCGCCGGGCTCCAAGGCGTGCCCAGGGAGCTCACCGAGGCCGCGGCGATGGACGGCGCCGGTCCTGTGCGCCGCTTCCGCTCGGTGACCTGGCCGTTGCTGGCGCCGGCGCTGACCATCAACACGGTGGTCCTGCTGATCTCGGCCTTCAAGACCTTCGACCACGTACAGGTGATCACCCACGGCGGCCCGGGGACCGGGACGACCGCGACGATCGCCTACAACATCCTGCAGACCGGCCTCGTGGCCAACCGGCAGGGGTACGCCTCGGCGATGGCGATCGTCATGCTCGTCATCATCGCCGCCGCCTCCGCCGTGACGCTCAAGATCCTCAGCCGGCGGGAGATCAGCCTGTGAACGACTCGCGAGCGCCGTGGCTGCGGCCCGTCACCGCGCTGGTCATCAGCGCGTTCTTCGTGGTCCCGCTGTACATGATCCATGCTCCTGCTGCTGTCCGGCCTGATGATCCCGCCACAGGTCATCCTCATGCCGATCACCCAGGTCCTGCAGTTCCTCGGGCTGATGGGCACGGTGCAGGGACTGGTGCTCTTCAACGTCGGCTACTACATCCCGTTCGGGGTGTTCGTGTTCTCCGGCTTCCTGCGCGGCATCCCGATCGAGCTGGAGGAGGCGGCGGCGATCGACGGCGCCTCCAGGACACGGATCTTCTGGCGGGTGGTCTTCCCGCTGCTGCGCCCGGCGACCGCCAGCGTGCTGATCTTCCTCGGCGTGTGGATCTGGAACGACTTCATCGATCCGCTGGTCATCCTCGGCCCCTCCCAGGGCACGACGATCACCACCGGCATCTACCGGTCCATCGGCCAGTACCAGGCCGACTTCGGCACCGTGTTCGCGCTGATGTTCCTGGCCACGATCCCGGTGCTGATCTTCTACCTGTTCCTGCAGAAGCAGTTCGTCAAGGGCCTCACCGGGGGCGCGACCAAGGGCTGAGCGCGTGGCGACGCCCTCCGCACTCCTACTGGCCGTTCACCCGCCGCTGCTTCCAGAAGCGGCGGCTCACGACCACGAGCCCGCAGAGGACGACGAGGAGGAGCGGCAGCGTCCAGGGGACGGTCCAGGTGTCCGCGGTGCTCTCGACGGCGGTGAGCGGGGAGATCGAGTTCGCCGCGTCGGTGAGCAGCGGGACGAGGTTGATCGTCCCCGTCAGCCGTAGCGCGGGAGCCACGCCGTGCACCGGCACGGAGACGTGCCAGGCGCCGCCCGGCAAGAGCTGGGGTGAGTCGCCGATCTGACCGGCGCGGACGCCCGGGCCGCCGAAGGGGCCGGACACCGACACCGTCTGCCGGGCGGTCAGGATGGCGTTGCCCGTGTTGCGGATCGTGTACGTGACGGTGGCCTCCCCCTTCCCGAACGGATTGGGCGTGCCCGAGTAACGCACCCGGGGGTTCTCCACCGACAGGCCCGGCTTCAGCGCGCCGCCCACCCGCAGCCGGATCCGGATGCCGAGCCGCCGGCCCGTATCCGCTTCGCCGGCCTGGGCGAGCGAGGTGACGATGCCGCCCATGTACTCGCCGGGCGCGGCGTCCTCCGGTGGGGTCACCGTGAACGGCACCTCGGCCGACCCGCCCGGCGGGATCGTCACCTCGGGCCGCTCCGTGTGGACCCACGCGCCCACCGCCGCCGGCCTGGTGTCCTTGGCGGCCAGGTCGAGCCGGCCGTCCTCGGTGGTGAGAGCGTCGGCGGTGTACACCGCGAGGTGGAGCGGCGTCGTGCCGGGGTTGGCGACCACGAGGCCGTCGGTGAGCCGCCCGCCCGGGTCGACGGTGTAGCCGTAGTTCGGCCGGTCGGCGCCGAAGTCGTTGGACGCCGTCCGTACCGTCCAGGAGGTGTCCGCCGCCGCGGCGGGTCCTGGCCACACTGCCGCGAGGCCGAGCAGCAGCACGGCGGTGGCCTGGGCGATGGTCGTACGCATCCGGTGATCCTCTGGACGAAGGTGGTGGGGGTGGCGCCGGGCGTTCCGGCGCCACCCGGGTTCCTCTACTGCAGCCAGG
Organism: Nonomuraea insulae; assembly: GCF_042656245.1. Classification (NCBI taxonomy): domain Bacteria; kingdom Bacillati; phylum Actinomycetota; class Actinomycetes; order Streptosporangiales; family Streptosporangiaceae; genus Nonomuraea; species Nonomuraea insulae. The sequence goes on along the minus strand of NZ_JBHSPA010000036.1, from coordinate 106,169 downwards.
CGGACTCGTCCGCGGCCGGCTTGGCCTCGGCGGACCTGCCCTGGTGGCCATTGTCGTCGTACGGGCGGATGACCACCTTGTCGACGGTGGAGCCGACCGGCTGGGCGGCGCTGGCGCCGCTGTCCGGGCCGCACCACGACTCCTGGCCCAGCTCGATCGCGGCGTTGGGGGCGGCGCAGGTGCCGCTGCGCAGGTTCTCCACGACGAGCTTGTCGCGGCGGACCTGGACCTTCACGTACGTACGGACGTGCTCCTGGTTCTCGACCGAGTTGGCCCAGTGGCTCTGGGGGTTCAGCGGGTCGGGGCCGTAGTCCGGGTCCTTGGTCGTGTCCGGGGCGGTGATGTCGTAGTACTTGGAACCGGACGCGGAGTTCGCCGTCACGTAGATGACACCACCCGGGCCCTGGGCCACCTGGGCGGCGCCCGGCTGCTCCTTCGGGTTCGCCTTCTGGCCGTTCTTGATCTCGTAGCTGCGGGTGTAGCTGTGGTCGTGGCCCTGCAGCACCAGGTCGACGCCGAGCTTGGAGAAGGCGGTCGGGAAGTCCTTGCGGCGCAGCTGGTTGTCGCCGTCGTTCGCGTGGCTGGCCGGCGAGTAGATCGAGTGGTGGTAGGCGAGCACCGTGTACTTGGCGTCGCCGCCGTGCTTCTTGATGACGTCGGTGACGTAACCGATGTGCGCGGCGTCCGCGCCGTTGGCGTAGGCGTTGCTGTTGAGGTCGATGAACAGCACGTCGTTGTACTCGTACCAGTAGTCGCCGCCCGACCGGGTCGCCGCGTCGCCGTTGTAGTACGGCGCGGAACGGTCGGTGTTCGGGGTCCAGAAGTGTTGTTCGTAGGCCTTGCCGCCGACGTCGTGGTTGCCTATGGTGGCGGCCCACGGGTACTGGCGCAGCTTGTCGGGCGCGAGGAAGGCGTCCCACTGCGTCTCGGTGTTGGCGCTCTCGACCTGGTCGCCGCCCGAGACCAGCAGCGCGGCCTTCGGGTTGGCGGCGAGGGCGACGTTCAGGGTGTCCGCCCATCCGGCGCCGTCCTTGGCCACGTCGCCGGACGCGCCGATCTGCGGGTCGCCGAAGAACAGGAAGTCGAAGTCGCCCTTGAAGTCCTGCGTCTTGAAGGAGTACGTGGGGGACCAGTTGCCCTCGAAGCCGACGCGGTAGGAGTAGGCGGTCTTCTTCTTCAGGCCGTCGATGGTGACGTGCGCGTTGTAACCGCCGTTGACCACGTTCGCGGTGATGGTGGCCGGGAAGGTGGCGGCGTGCTTGTCGAACTGGCCGTGCTTCAGCTTGGAGGTCGGTACGACCTGGACCACCTGGGCGGTGCCGGTCGAGGAATACCAGGACACGGCGCGCTGCGACTCGCCGGCGCCCACACCGAGGATGATGCCGGTGAGCGTCGCGGCACCGTCGGCGTGTGCGGCGGTCGCCAGGCCGCCGCCGAGCGCCGCGGTGAGGCCCATGACGGCGGCGGTGGCGCCCACGGCCACCCGGCGCCGGACCAGCCCGGCGCCCTGTGACCGATTTTCGAACTTCATCGGGTTTTCCATCCATTTAAGGGGTATTGAAGAGCTTTGTCACGTTTTCGGGCGTCGGTGTCCGGCAGGTGAACCGGGGGCGGGCGGTTCGTTGCTCTTGGCGGAAGTTGTGATGCGCTCAGCCGCCGAGAACCCGCTGCACGAACCAGACCAGGCCCATCACGGACACACCCGCCGCGATCACCCCGGTCGCCCACAGGCCCGCGACCGGCCTGCGGTGGCGCAACACGGCGAGCAGCGGGAAGACGACGATGATGATCGCGAGCTGGACGGCCTCGATGCCCACGTTGAACACCACCAGCGACCACAGGAGCGTCCACGACAATGCCTGGTCGATGCCCAGCGCCGCGGCGAAGCCGAGACCGTGCACGAGGCCGAAGCAGAAGACCACCGCGAGCCGCGTCCAGCCCGCGCGGTCCAGGCCGAAGCGGCCGTGACCGGCCCTCTCAAGATCCGTGGCGTGCGATCGCCGCCGCCAGAGCCGCCACAGATGCCAGCCCGCCACGACCGCGATCGACAGGGCGATCACCGGCTCCACGAACGCCGCCGGCACCCGTACGAGGCCGAGGGCGGCGAGGATGAAGGTCACCGAGTGGGCCAGCGTGAACGTGGTCGCCGCCAGCACGATCTCGCGCAGGCGGCGTGAGCCCGCGATGAGCGCCAGCAGGAACAGGATGTGGTCGAGGCCGGTGAGCAGGTGCTCGGCTCCCAGCCTGAAGAACTCCCAGAACCGCTCGGCCCAGCTCTGCCGCGTGGAGAACGACGGCCGCTCGGCGTCCAGGGCGGCGCTTCCCGAGGTCAGGTCGAGGTCGTAGGTGACCACCGTCTTGGTGTCGCGCACGAAACCCTCGGAGCCCGGGAACAACCCGCTGCGCACCTCGTGCGCCTCCGCGGAGCGCGGGCACCGGTGGTCGAGGATCAGCAGCGCGTACGGGACGCCGTCGCGCTGCTCGATCGTGAAGCCGCCGTCCTGGACCGGGGCGCACGCCCGGCCCCCGGCCGTGACGGCGAAGCGATCGGTCACGTACGCGATGACCGAGGCGGCGTGGGCGTCGAGCGCGGCGGCCTGCTTCGCCGCGTCGCCGGCCTCGAACGCCGCGGTGCCCGCACGGAAGAGCGGATCGTCCTTGCGCGCGTCCGCGGCCGAGACGACGAGCAGGTCGTACTCCAGCCCGAGCGCGGAGCGTACGTGCCCGGTTCCCGGCGAGGTGAGGTCCGCGTACACGGTCGAGGTGAACCCGTGGGCGAGGGCGGGGAAGGCGCTGAGCAGGACGGCCACGGCTACCGCGGCGACGACGGCACAGACACGACGCCGGGCGGCGTGGAACATGTGGCTCCTCTACGGTTGACGACCGCAATCTGCTCGGTGGAGATGAACGAACGCCAACGCATGCGCGAATCATCGATGAACCACATCAGGCGGAAATAACTCCCATCTCTAAAGATTGGGCGCAATGAGGTAGGAATTAGGCGCACTTCACGTCATTCCGGAGGACGATTCCCCATGCGCTCACGGCTCCTGCCCGCGGTGGTCGCGACCGCCGTACTGATCAGCGGGTGCGGCTCGGGCCAGGACTGGTCCCGGCCGCACGAGAAGCCGACCGCCATAGGCACCCTCGGCCCCGGGTTCTTCGACCCCGCCACCCCGCCCTCGCCGGAGGCCACGATCACGCCACGCCCCCGCTCGTGGGACGGGGTCCGCCCGTCGGAGGGCTACCGGGTGGTGCTGCTCACCGCGGGGTCGGACACCCGGACCACGACGCTGGCGAACGCCGTGACGGAGTGGGCGGAAGCGGAGGACGTCAGCCTCAAGACGGTCACGGCGGCGGCGCCGCAGGAGTACATCAAGCGCATCAGCAGCGCGATCGACCTCTCGCCCGACCTCGTCATCAGCGCCGGCGACGACCTCGTCGACCCCCTGGCGCTGGTCACCGCCAGCCACCTCGACCAGCAGTTCCTCGTGATCGGCGCCGAGCTGGCCGAGCCCACCGCGAACGTCACCGCCGCCGACTGGACCGGCGCGTCGTTCCGCGGCGAGGGCCTGGGCATGTCCTCGGCCCACGACCCGGCCACCTTCACGCCCGAGCGCGCCGGGCGCGCCGTCCGGGCCGGCGTCTCGGCCGTGCTCAACGGCCTGACCGGCATCGTGATCTGGCTCGACTAGGGCCTACCACGGGGCCCGAAGTGACCGTGATGTGCGGGACGTCCGATGATTGTCTCCTGTGCCCAGCGAGACAAGGACCTTCGTGACTCACCCTGTCGACCAGAACCCCACCGCCCCCGCCCCCGCCTCCCACACCAGCACCAGGCCGGGCGCCGGCGTCGTGCCGCAGTTCGCCGACCCGGACCCGTCGCGCCCCCGCCGCCGGTACGCCGTGGCCGGCACCGGCCACCGGGCCGGCATGTACGTCGCCGCTCTGACCGGCGAGCACGCCGACGTGGGCGAGATCGTCGCCTGGCTGGACCCGAACCCGGCGCGTATCGACTACCACGACACCCAGGTGGGCGCCGCGCTCGGCCTGGACGGGCCGGCCGGGCTGCCGCGCTACGGCCCGGAGGGGCTGGAGGCGATGGTCGGCGAACAGCGGGCCGACACGGTGATCGTCACCAGTGTGGACCGCACGCACGCCGAACTCGTCGACCGCGCCCTGCGGGCAGGCGCCGACGTCGTCGTCGAAAAGCCGCTGACGACGGACGCGGACGGATGCCGCCGCATCACCCAGGCGGTCGCCGACACTGGTCGCGACGTGGTGATGACGTTCAACTACCGCTACGCGCCGCGCAACTCCACGCTGCGGCAGGTCATCGCCTCCGGCGCGATCGGCGAGGTGACGAGCGTGCACTTCGAATGGGCGCTGGACACCGTGCACGGCGCCGACTACTTCCGCCGCTGGCACCGCGACAAGGCCAACTCGGGCGGCCTCCTGGTGCACAAGGCCAGCCACCACTTCGACCTGGTCAACTGGTGGATCGACGACGCCCCCGCCAAGGTGTACGCCTCGGGCGCGCTGCGCTTCTACGGCGAGGAGAACTCCGCCGCACGGGGCATGCGCGAGCGCCCCGAACGCGGCACGGGCGCCCACGGCGACCCCTACTCCCTCGACCTGCGCGCCGACCCCCGCCTGGACGCTCTGTACCTGCGGGCCGAGCGGCACGACGGCTACCGGCGCGACCAGGACCCGTTCGCTCCCGGCATCACCATCGAGGACAACATGTCCGTCCTCGTCGACTATCGGCGCGGGGCCACGCTCACCTACTCGCTCAACGCGCACAGCCCCTGGGAGGGTTACCGCGTGACGGTCAACGGCACCGCCGGCCGCGCCGAACTCCAGGTCGTCGAACGCGGCTTCATCGAGCTCGACGACGACGGCAACGCCGTCCTCGACCCCTCCGCCACCCCTCTCGGGGCGCACGACCCGCTGCGTCCCGAGGGCGACCATCTCATCCTCCAGCGGCACTGGCAGCGCCCCGAGGAGGTGGCGATCCCCGACGGCATCGGCGGGCACGGCGGCGGCGACGCCATCCTGCTCAAGGACGTCTTCCGCCGCGACCTGCGCATCGGCGACGACCCCCTCGGCCGGGCCGCCGACTACCGCGACGGCCTGCGGGCGGTCGCCGTCGGCATCGCCGCCAACCGGTCGTTGCTCACCGGGCAGCCCGTCGTCGTCGAGCAGCTCGGTCTCCTTCATGAGGACGGGCCCCAGTGACCGGACCGGCCGGCGCTCCACGCGTCCTGCTCGCGGGCGACTCGACGGTGGCCGCCTGCCCGGCCCACGAGACGCCGATGTCCGGCTGGGGCCCGCACCTCGGCGCGCCGCTCAACTCCCGGCTGGCCGCCGCACTCGGCTCGCCCGCGCCCACGGTCGCCGTGCTCAACACCGCCAAGGGCGGCGCCACCACGGAAAGCCACCGCGACGAAGGACTGTGGGCGGCGCTCCTGATCGAGCTGCGCCCCGCCGACGTCGTACTGCTGCAGTTCGGACACAACGACCAGAAGCAACCGCACCTCGCGGCCAGGACCGGCTACACCGCCAACCTCGAACGAGCCTGTGACGAGGTCCTGGAACGCGGCGGCCGGCCCGTCCTGTGCACGTCGGTGGCCCGGCGGCGCTTCGTCGCCGGACGCCTGGAACCGACGCACGGCGACCACCCGCAGGCCGTCAGGGACCTGGCCGGGCGGCGCGGCCTGCCCTGCATCGACCTGGCGCGCAGCACCGCGCAGTTGTACGCCGGCCTGGGGGAGGAGGCCTCAAGGGCGCTGTTCACCCACGTCGAGCCCGGCCACCATCCCCTCTACCCCGACGGCTGCGCCGACGACACCCACTTCTCCTTCACCGGGGCCGTACAGGTGGCGGACCAGGTCGCCGCGGAGCTGGTCCGGCTCTGGGTCGAACACGAGTGGTGCAAAGTCATTGTGTGACCATGAAGGAAGGTGCGGCTGTGCGGAGATTGAGGGTGCCTGGCCGGGTTCCTCCGCCGTTGGAGGGCCATCTGCGGCTGGGCGACCACGAGATCACGGTGAACTCGCGGCATCTGAGCCGGGCGGGTGAGCCGTGGTTCCCCATCATGGGCGAGTTCCACTATGCCCGTTACCCGGCGGGGGAGTGGCGGGAGGAACTGCTGAAGGTGCGGGCCGGCGGCGTGACCGTGGTCGCCACCTACGTGTTCTGGAACCTGCACGAGGAGCGGCGCGGCGTCTTCGGATGGAGCGGTGACCGTGACCTGCGGCGTTTTGTCGCCACGTGCGCCGAACTGGGGCTGGACGTGGTGGTGCGGATCGGGCCGTGGGCGCACGGGGAGTCGCGCAACGGCGGCTTCCCTGACTGGGTGCTCGGGGTGGACTGCGTGCCGCGTACCGACGATCCCCGCTACCTGGAGCTGGTCCGGCCGCTGTTCGAGCAGATCGGCGCCCAGCTCGCCGGCCATGGGGGTCCCGTGGTGGCCGTACAGGTGGAGAACGAGCTGCACGACCAGCCCGGACATCTCCGCACGCTGAAGCGCCTCGCCAAGGCGGCGGGCATCGACGCGCCGCTGTGGACGGCCACCGGGTGGGGGCACGCGCGACTCCCGCCGGACGAGCTGATCCCGCTGTTCGGCGGCTATTCCGAAGCCGCCTGGGACACCGCGCACGACGGCTGGCCGCGGCAGAGCCGGGCCCACTACTTCTTCGGCCCCGGCAGGGACGACGACTCGATCGGCGCCGACCTGCGCTCCACCGAGGCGGCCGGCTCCGACGAGAGCCATCTGGCGCGCTACCCGTTCGCCACCTGCGAGCTGGGCGGCGGCATGTACACCTCCTACCATCGCCGCCCCGTCGTGACGGCCGCCGACATCGCCGCGCTGGCGCTGGTGAAGCTGGGCAGCGGGTCGGTGTGGCAGGGCTACTACCTCTACCACGGCGCCTCGCAGAAGGCCGGCGAGCTGTCCACGCTGCAGGAGTCGCACGCCACCGGCTACCCCAACGACTGCCCGGTGATCAACTACGACTTCCAGGCCCCGCTCGGCGAGTACGGCCAGATCCGCGACTCCTACCATCACCTGCGGCTGCAGCACCTGTGGCTGGCCGGCGACGGGCCGGACCTGGCCACCATGGCGCCGGTGACGCCGCCGGACGCCCCGGACGACACCGCCGACCGGGAGACGTTGCGGTGGTGCGTGCGGTCCGACGGGCGTTCGGGGTTCCTGTTCGTCAACAACCACCAGCCCGTCGAGACGCTGCCCGACCACCACGGGGTGCGGTTCGCGGTCGAGCTGAACGGCCGGGAACTCGTCGTCCCGAGCGAGCCGGTGACGGTGCCGTCGGGGGCGTTCTTCGTCTGGCCGCTCGCCCGGCCGATCGGGCGCAGCCTGCTGCTGACGGCGACCGCGCAGCCGATGGGCACGGTCGGGGCGGATGCGCACGTGTTCACGCAGACCGCCGGCATCCCGGTGGAGCTGGTCTTCGACGCTACGACGGTGGCGGAGGTCGAAGGTCCCGCCACGGTGCGGCGCGAAGGAGACCGCGTCGTGGTCACGGGGCTGACGCCGGGGCCCGGCTGCCTGGTGCGGGTGAGCGACCCCGAAGGCGGGCGGGCGGAGATCCTCGTGCTGGACTCGGCCGGAGCCCTCACCGCCTACCGGGGCCGGCTCTGGGACGCCGACCGGCTGGTGCTGAGCGACGGGCCCGCCGTCATCGACGCCGGCCACCTGACGGTCTCCGGCTCCGGCGTACGGATCTTCCCCGCCCCGGAGTTCGCGACGCGGACCGACGGCGTGTTCGGTCGCATACCGCTGCCTGCTTCCGCGGACCGGGCACCGCACGTGAAGGTCGAGGCCGTCAAGCCGGCGGGCCCGGCACGGCAGCCGGTGATCGACGCCGTGTCCGGGCGGGCCTCCGCCCCTGCCGACGCCGACTTCGACCAGGCCGCCGTCTACCGGATCACCGTCCCTGAAGAGGCTTTCGCCGGGGACGACGAACTGCTGCTGCGGCTGGACTGGATCGGCGACGTGGGCCGCGCCTACATCGGCGACCGGCTGGTGGCCGACCAGTTCTGGCACGGCCCGGCCTGGGAGATCGGACTGCGCCGGTTCCGCGAGGACGTCCTGCAGCACGGGCTGGAGCTGCGGCTGCTACCGCTCCGCGAAGACGCCCCCGTGTTCGTCTCCCCTCAGGTACGCCCCTCGGTCTACCCGGACGGCACCGTACTGGAACTGCGATCGGCCACCCTGACCCCCGTGCGGACCACCCGCCTCGATACGCTCTCAATACCGTGAAGAGACTGATGGCCCGGCTCTGGCTCGGCATCGCCGGGCCGATGCGGTGGCGGCTGCTCTACCTGTCCCAGGCCAAGTTCATGGCCGGGGTGACCGGCGTCGTCCGCGACGGGAACGGCGACGTGCTGCTGCTGCGGCACCGGTTCTGGCGCGAGCACCGGCAGTGGGGGCTGCCGACCGGCGGCGCGAAGCGGGGGGAGACCTTCGAGCAGACGGTCGTCCGCGAGGTGCGGGAGGAGACCGGGCTCGAGGTGAGCGTGGGGGAGCTGGTGCGGCTCAGGAGCGGGTTCCGGCTCAGGATCGAGGTCGCGTACGCCGCCGCGTACGCCGGGGGCGGCACGATGCGGCTGAACCCGATGGAGATCCTGGAGGCCCGGTGGTGCGCCCCCGACGACCTCCCGGAGGGCCTGCTGGAGTCGCACCGCCAGCTGATCGAGGCGTCAGGTGGGCAGGGCGGCCGTGGTGGAGAAGGCGGGGTCGAGGTGCGCGGTGTCGTTGAAGCGGCGCAGGATCCACCGGGCCTCGGTCAGCACCAAGTGTGACACCGACGCGTTGTCGGCGCCGAGGAAGGCGAACGGCCGCGACCCGGTGGCCGCCGCCAGCGCCTCGGCGATCACACCGCCGTGGGTGACGACGACGATCCGCTGGTCGGGGTGGGCGGCGGCCAGCTTGGCGAGCACCTTCCCGACGCGATCGGAGAAGGCCGCGGCGGGCTCCGCGCCCGGAATCACGTCCCAGCGCTCCTCGGCCGACATCCGCTGGGCGGTCGGGTGACCCTCCGCGACCATGCGCCGGAACAGGCCGCCCTCCCACTCGCCGAGGTGCACCTCCCGCAGTTCGGGCTCCATCACCGGCGTCAGGCCGAGCCGGGCGGCGAGCGGCGCGGCGGTCTGGGACGTACGCCGCAGCGAGCTCACGTAGATCGCGTCGACGCGCTCCGTGGCGAGCCGCAGCGCCACCCGCTCCGCGTGCTCCCGGCCCTCGGGCGCGAGCCCCGGGTCGCCCTGCCCGTCCACCAGGGGGAACGGCTCGCCGGGACGCGCGGGCTCCGACTCGCCGTGCCGGACCAGGAGCACCTCGGTGGCCCCTGGCGGCGTACGGAATCGGCCCTGCCGGTATTCGACCTGCTTGTCACTCTCACGTTCCACAACTACCGGACACTACCCGACTGATCCGTTCGCGCCCATCCAGGATCCGGCGCCTTCCAGCAACGGCGCGAGCTTGTCCTCGCACGGCGCGTGGCCGATCTGCCTGCACAGCCGCAGGGCCTGGCCGGCCTTGCGCGCCGCCGCCTTGTGGTCGCCGCGCCGCCGTTCCAGCCCGGCCAGCTCCGTCAGCGCGGCCAGCTCCGGAAGCTGGTAGGTGTTCCCGGACGCCACGGCATGTCCCCGCAGCGCGTGGCCGATGGCCCCCTCGTGGTCGCCGCGGGCGTCGTGCAGCCGGGCACGGGCGAGCAGCGCGTAGGCCAGATGCCAGCTCAGGCCGCCCGCGCCGATGAGCTCGTCGGCCAGGTCCAGGCTCTCCGCGGCCTCCGTCGTCAGGCCGAGGCGGATGCCCGCGTCGGCCAGCGCGACCAGCCCCGCCGCCTCCACCAGCCGGTCACCCTGACCGCGGCACACGTCGAGCGCCCGCAGCGCCTCGTCCCGCGACTGCGCCCACCGGCCGTTCTCCCAGTGCAGCCGGCTGATCCAGATGTGCGTCGTGCCCGCGCCGTGGCCGCCGATCGAGGTGATCAGGGCGACCGACCGCCGGAGGCAGGTCTCCGCCTCGTCGTACCGGCCCTGGTCGAGGAGCACGGCGCCCAGCTGCCGCAGATCGGCGCCCTCGGCGTAGGGCAGTTCGTGACGCCGGCTCAGCGCGAGCGCCTGCCTGCAGTGCTCCTCGGCCAGGTCGAGCCGGCCCAGGTGGTGGTACTGGTTGCCGAGCGCGTGCAGGGCCCGGATCTGGCCGGGCACCGAGCCGACCTCGCAGAAGAGCCGCGCGGCCCGTGCGCTGTCGGCCATCGCCCCGGCGAGGTCACCCGTCCACGCGCGCGCGAAGCTCAGCCCCATCCTGGCCGCCGCCTCGACCTCCCGCCCGCCGCTGTCGCGGGCGATGCGGACCGCCTTCTCCAGGTGTACGACGGCCTCCTCACGGCGGCCGATGCGGAAGAGGCCATCGCCCATGCCGGTGTGCAGCATGGCGGTCACGACCGGCACGTCATGGGCGGAGGCGGCCTGCAGCAGGGCCGGCGCGATCTCCATCCACTCACCGATGCGGCCGGTACGGGCACAGATGGCGCGAACCATGTCGGCCAGGCGCCAGACCTCGGGACCGGGATCGCACGTGATCGCGCGCATCAGCGCGGCCATCAGATCGATGACATCCGCCGCCCCGGGGGCCGGCCGCTCACCGGCGTCCGAGTGCGGCTGCGGGGCGGGGGTCGGCCGTTTACCGGTGTCCGCGCGTGGTTGCGGGGCGGGGGTCGGCCGTTCGCCGGTGTCCGAGTGCGGCTGCCGGCCTGGAAGCAGGAACTCGCCTGGCGCGCACTGGGCGGCGATGGCGGCGCCCAGCTCCGCATAGTGGCCGAACAGGCGATGCCAGGCCGGCCCATGCTCGGGATCGCGCCCGGCCTCCGCCACGGCGTAGAGCCGGACCAGGTCGTGGAAGCGGTACCGGTCGGTGAGGTGGTGTTCGATCAGGTGCGCCGCGGCCAGCGCCTTGAGCGAGGCGCGCGCCGCGTCCTGGGGGAGACCGGTGACCGCCGCCGCGGCCCCCACGGTGACATCAGGGCCGGGCACGAGCCCGAGCAGGCGGAAGACCCGCTGCTCGGCGGGGGTGAGCACGCGGTAGGAGGCGGAGAAGGCGATGGTGACGGTGTTGTGCTCGGCGCCGTCCACGGTGAACCCCGCCAGCGGGTCGCCGGCGGCCAGCTCCGCCGCGACCGCCGCGGTGCCGTCCTGCGGCCGGGTGGCGGCGTTCGCGGCGGCGATGCGCAGCGCGAGCGGCAGCCCACCGCACGCGCGCACCAGCTCACCGCGCGCGTCCGACTCGGCCGGGTCGCCCGCCGGTCCCAGCACGCCGTCCAGCAGCTCCCGGCCGTCCTCGTCGGAGAGCGGGCCGAGCGAGCGCTGCCTGGCGCCCGCGTACGCCACCAGCTCGCCCAGCCGGTGCCTGCTGGTCACGAGCGCCACGCCGGTCGGGGGCAGGAGCTGCTCGATCTGGGCCGCCGCGCGAGCATTGTCCAGGACCAGCAGGTACGAGTGCCCCGCCAGGAGCGAACGGTAGAGGCCGAGCTGGGTCTCGAACCCGTCAGGCACCCGTTCCGGATCGACGCCGAGCGAGACCAGCAGCCGGGTCAGCGCCGCCGTCGTGGTCAGCGGCTCGTGGCCCGGATCGTAGCCGCGAAGGTCGATGTAGAGCTGGCCGTCGAGGAAGCGGTCCTTGGCCCGGTGCGCCCAGTGCAACGCGAGGGCCGTCTTGCCCATGCCGGCCGTGCCGCTCAGCACGCACACGCCGTCGCCGCCGCCCAGGCACTCATCCAGCCACGCCAGCTCGGCTTCGCGGGCGACGAACTCGGGCACATTCCTGGGCAACTCGGCCGGCCGCGCAACAAACAATCCCAGCGTTCCCGGCCGCGTCTGCCGTTCCTGCCGCGGTCCTGGCAGCGTCTGCGGTTCCTGTCGCGATGCCGGCTGCCTCTTCGGTTCCTGTCGCGGTGTTGGTCGTGCCTGCGGTGCCGGCTCAGGCTCGTCGTCCCGCAAGAGCCGTTGGTGCGACTCGCGCAGGGCGCGGCCGGGTTCGATGCCCAGTTCGTCGACCAGTCGCCGTCTCGCCTCCCGGTACACGGCCAGCGCTTCCGCGCGGCGCTCGCACCGGTGCAGGGCCAGCATGAGCTGTCCCAGGAGCCGCTCGCGCAGGGGGTGTTCGGCCGCCGCCGTGTGAAGTTCGCCGACGATCTCGGCATGCCGCCCGGACGCCAGCTCCGCGTCGTACAACTCCTCCAGGGCGCAGACCCGTCTGTCCTCCAGGCCCGGGCGTTCCTGGTCGATCAGCGCGGCGCTGGTCCCTGTCAGCGCGGGCCCGCGCCACAACTCTGCCGCGGCGCGTAACCGTGCCACAGCCTCGGTGTGGCGGCCCTGCTCGGCCTCGGCGCGTGCGACGGTTCTGTACCGCTCGAAAAGATGCAGGTCGAGCTCGTCCGCGCCGGTGTGGATGCGGTAGCCGGCGCCGACGCGGCTGATGCGCTCCTTGCCGAGCAGAGTCCGCAGCTCGTGGACGTACACCTGCAGGCGCGCGACAGCCGTCTGCGGCGCCCGCTCGCCCCAGACCAGGGCGATGAGCCGGTCGTCCGACACCGTGCGGTTCGCATTGAGGAGCAGCACGGCCAGCACGGTCCGTTGCTTCGGTGAGCCCAGCGCGATCGGACCGTCAGGCCCATCGGCCGACACCGGCCCGAGAAGCGCGAACCGCGCCTCCGACTCCATGCGTCCCCTTCACGTCCCGGTTCTCCCGCTGTGATGCTACCGAGTAAAGATCGTGCGGCTGGGAGAAACCGGATGGAAGAGGAACGGTCAGGGCGCGGGGGAGCGCATCGGATGGGCGGCTCCGGGTCCTGCGACGGTCCTGTCCAGCCTGAGCGGCTCAGGCTGGACAGCCAGATCGACGAATGGCCGCGCCGCCATCGTCTACGCGCAGGTGTGAAGGGTTACTTCAGGACCCAGAGCGCCCAGAACGGGCTGTCCCATTCGCAGTCCCAGTACTCATGGTCCCCGGAGTACTTGTTGCCCGCCGCCTCGCACTGCTTGAGGGTCTTGTGGACACTCTTGATGTGGCCGACCTTGGGCGTCACCACCTCCGCGCTCGCGGACGCACTGGCGCCGAGTATTCCAGCCATGGCCAGGGCGGCCGCTGCGACCACCACGCTCATGATCTTCTTCCGCATAGAACCTGCCTTTTTGCTCGATTGCGCGAAAAGTGTCGCAGCCGGGGCTTCCGTAACTCTTCTCCTTCACTTCCGGCCACACCCTCATCGAGATGCCCGGGCGGGCAGCAGCAGGCTGACCGCCGCGATGGCCAGGCCGAGCCCGGCCGCCATGAGGAAGACCAGGTCGTACCCCGCGGAGAGGGCGGCAGGTGAAGCTCCGCCGGCCTCCGCTGCTCTGGCGCCGGCGGCCGAGGCGAGCACCGCCAGACCTATCGACCCGCCCACCTGACTCGCGGTGTTGGCCAGGCCGCCGATGGTTCCCGCGTCACCCTCGGGAACGTCGGCGGTCGCCGCGGCCATGAGCGTGGGGAAGATCAGCCCGATGCCGACCGCGATGAGCAGCCTGTTGAGCCTGCGCCACCGGGCCAGGGCCGCGGCGCTGCTGGACCCGCTCGGCCTGCATCCCGGGCAGGAGGCGCTGCTGCTCGAACTCGACCGGACCGGCCCGATGATCCAGGCCGAGCTCAGTGAGGCGCTCGGCTGCGAGCCGCCCAGCGTCACGCTCATGTCCCGCAAGCTCGAAGCCACCGGCCACATCCGCCGCAAACCCGCCCCCTCCGACAAGCGCGCCAGCGTCGTCGAACTCACCGACAGCGGCAAGGCCCTGACCGACCAGGTCAAGCAGCTGTGGTGCGCTCTGGCGGAGGAGACCGTGACCGGCCTGCCCGCCGAAACGGTGGCGGCGCTACCCGGCATCCTCAACGCTCTGACCGGCAACGTGGACACGAGGCGTCCCCGCCACTCACACGGCCGCCGGCACGGCCGAGCCGCGCAGTCGAGAGGGGCCGAGGACCCCGCGTTGACCGGTGACTACGAACCGAGCGCGTCGGGATGGGTCCGCGAGCATGTCGAGCAGATCATGCGCACCGGCACGACCGACGGTGTCACGATCAGGGGCCTGCCCACCGTGCTGATGACCTATCGGGGTGCCAAGAGCGGGAAGGTCCGTAAGACGCCGGTGATGCGTGTCGAGCACGAGGGGCGCTACGCGGCCGTCGCGTCCAAGAGCGGCGAGCCGACCAGCCCGCAGTGGTACGCCGCCCTGGTCGCCGAGCCGGCCGTCGAGCTTCAGGACGGCACGGTGACCCGGGAGTACCGGGCGCGCGAGGCGTTCGGGGAGGAGAAGGCCCTCTGGTGGCGCCGGGCAGTGGACGCATACCCGGACTATGCCGACTACCAGCGCAAGACCGACCGCCAGATCCCACTCTTCGTGCTCGAACCGGTCGGCGAAGGCACACCGACGCAGTGACGATCCCTCCGGAAACGCGTCCCGTCCCGGGGCCCGGCGCGTCCCGGCTCGGCCTGCTCGCCGGCCGCGCCCTGCCCGGCCCGCACACCGTCCCCGACGCTTCCGTCTGGCTACTCGCCCGGCTGGCCTGGCTGCCCGTGTTCGCGCTGGCCCTGCTGGTGTGCTGCGCCGCGTTCCACACCCGGCCGGGCAGCCGATGAGACCGGTACGTCAGTGCCGAAGGTCGAGCATCAAGGCACGGTGGTCGGACACTTCGGGCGCGGTCACGATCTCGAATCGTTCGACGGCGGCGGGTTCGGAGACGAGCAGGTAGCTCGCATGCCGTACGGGCTTGAGATAGCGCGAGGTTCTGGTGTCGGCCTCCCGCACCAGGTCGACCAGCCCGAGCCCGGCGAGGATCTGGAACGTCTCACTGCCGGGCAGCAGGTTGAAGTCGCCGCACACTACCGTCAGGTCGCCCTTCTCACTCACATCGGTGATGAGGCTCGCGAGCTGTTCCGCCTGTGCGCGGCGAGCTGGTGTGTCGGTCTTCCCGTGTGCGTTCCGCAGGCCGTGGAGGTTGACGACGGTGACGAACCGCTGCGCCCGGCGGTCGAAGACGCGTACCGCCAGGGCGGCGCGGGGCCGGTCCTCGCTCGGCCATCCGTCGTGATGCTCGGCGTAGGAGCCGTGTACGAACGCCGATCGCAGGCCGACGATCGCAAGTGCCTCGGTGACGAAGGTGGCGAGCCCGAAGTCCTGATGATGCGGGCGGTGTTCGAGGTCGTGGACCGGCCCGGAGTCGCTCGCGGTGAACAGGCCATGGTGGTGGGGAAGCCGCGAGCGTACGTCTGCCAGGAGGTCCGCCCGCTGCGGCAGCGATCGTTCCGCGTCGTCGAACCGTGTCCAGCCGTGGGCGGTCGGGGTGTGGGTCACCTCCTGCAGGCACAGGATGTCGGCGTCACAGTTGTCGAGCCAGCGGGCGAGTTCGTCGAACATCGCGCCGCCCCAGGCGTTGAGGGAGATGATCCGCACGGTTGACGAACCTAGATCAAGCCGGGCACTTCTCGATCCGTTTCCTCGGATCCGCCGCGGGCGAACGCCACGGTGATGGGGTCGGCGGGCGACCATAGCGGGGAGTATGCCTCTCCGGCCTTCAGGCCGGGGCGTCCACCTTGATCAGAGCGGCTGGTTCTGCTGCTCGATGTACTGTTCGAGCACAGTTGGCGGGGGTCCGCCCACCGATCCGGCGAAGTAGGAGCCGGACCAGAAATGATCTCCATGCAGGTGCTCGCCGACGTGGTCGCCGAACTCCTTGCGCAGCATCCGGGCCGAGACGCCCTTCAGCGAGTTGACCAGCTTGGACAAGGCGACCTTGGGCGGGTAGTGGACCAGCAGATGGACGTGGTCGTCCTGGCCGTCGAACTCGCGAAGCTCGGCCTCGAAGTCGGCGCAGACGTCCCGCATGATCTGTTCGCATCGGATGAGCATCGGGTCGGTCAGGGCTCCCCGCCGATATCTGGTGATAAACACCAAATGGGCGTGAAGACGGTGTACGACGTGCCTGCCGGTTCGTATATCGGGGTTCGGTTGCCATCTCGGTGACATAAACCAAATGATACGATCACGAGTCCTCACCGGCGAACCCGTCGGCTCCTGAGGGCGCTTCACGGCGGTCTCAGTTGTGTGCCCGGCTGCCCGCTCCCCAGAAGAACGGCCCAGAGGTCGGGTGGACCTTGATGCGCCAGCCGATCTGTTCGAGCCGCCGTTCGAGGTCCGCGGGCCGGTGCGGGACCTTGACGATCCGGTACGCGGTCCCGTCCATGAGCCGGCGCCGTATGGTCGTGGACTCCTCTCCTTCGATGAGCTCGTCGGCGGTTCGGTAGCTGTCGTCGACGAAGAACACGCGCCCGGCGGGTTTCAGGCAGTCGTCCACGAGTGACCAGAAGGAGGCGAAGCGTTCGGGCGGGACGTGTGACAGCCAGAACCCGAAGAAGACGACGTCGTAACGGCGCTCCGGCCGCCAGCGGAACAGATCGGCCGGCACGAAGCGCACCCGCTCGGCGCCCACGCGGGCCGAGGCGATGGCGAGCATCTCCGGAGACGCGTCCACGGCTGTGACGTCCGCGGTGTGACGGAGCAACTGGGCGGTCCACTTGCCTTGGCCGCAGGCGAGTTCGAGCACGCTGCCGGTCGGGCGGAACGCATCGAGCGCCTCGGACAGCTCGGCGCCTCCAGGGAACGGCAGAGCGTGGTCCTCGTACTCCGCGGCGATCGCCCGATAGTAGACGACCTGCTCGTCGAGCAGGTCCTTCGACCCCTTAGCGCCGGCTGCCTCCATGCCTCGACTATCACTGAAGCATCGCCGGGCCGCAACGCCGCACGAGATCGGACCGGCAGAACACCGCCGCGCGGACTGACACGCGGAGCGGGACCCGCGAGAGGCGGGCCCTGCATGAGAGGGAGAGTCACGGGAGGCGGAGCTGCAGGAGCCGGCGAGACGCGGGCCTTGCGGGACGGGCCCTGTGGGACGGGGCCTGTGGGACGGGGCCTGTGGGACGGGGCCTGCGGGCGGGGCCTGCGGGCGGGGCCTGCGGGACGGGGGCTTGCGGGAGGCGGGCTGTTCGCTTCGCGCGTGCCATGTCGTGGTTCGCGCGTGATCTTCCAGACAAGTCTGCGCAGGCGTCAGTCTTCGGGCATGTCAGGGTCCGGCCCGCCGCCTGGGCCCTGGGAGGTGTCCGGGCCGCCACCTGGGCCCTAGATGGTGTCCGGGCCGCCACCTGGGCCCTAGATGGTGTCCGGGCCGCCACCTGGGCCCTGGGAGGTGTCCGGGCCGCGGCCTGGGCCCTGGGAGGTGTCTGGGGGAGGGGTCAGTCGGAGTCCGTCGCGCAGGATGGCCAGGGCACGCCGGGAGTCCACGCTCTGATCGGCGCGTCGGCGCAGCGCGAGCAGTATGCCGCCGAGCAGGGCCATCAGCTCGGCGATGCCGACGTCGCGACGGACCGTGCCGTCCTCCTGCGCGCGTGCGAGGAGCCTGGCCATCTCGTGGCGGAGTTCCGCCGCCGTCGCGGAGACCGTGGTCTGGACCTCGATACCGGCACCGACCAGGGCGTCGATGAGCTCCGTCTTCGCCTCCGCGTCGGTGACGACATGGTCGATGACGGTGAACAACGCCTCGGCCGCGTCAGGCGCGTCGTGCGCCGCGCGGGCCCGCTCGACCAGGAGGCGCAGGCGTTCGTGGACGACGGCTTCGAAGAGCGACTCCTTGGTGGGGAAGTGGCGGTGAAGGGTGCCCGGGCCGACGTGGGCGCGGCGGGCGATCTCGTCCAGCGGGACGGACAGGCCCTCGGCGGCGAACGCCTGCCTCGCCACGTCCAGGATCCGCTCCCGGTTGCGACGGGCATCGGCTCGCAGGGGGCGGTCGTCTGCCTGCATGCGGGTCGACTCTCCTCGTATGCATCTAACCGGGGCGCTGTCTCCGCTTATGCTAGCATCGGCGATAACCGGGGCGCTGTCTCCGTTTGGCTGACCGGCTCCGGCGGGAACGCCATGGAGGACGAGCGCGCGTCAGCACCTGTGACTGCGAGGAGAATCGATGACCATGGCCGGCCAGGAGGAGAAGACGCGGACCGCGTTCCTCGCCTTGGACTTCGTGACGTACATCGTCGACAACTACAGTCACGACCCCGCCGTCGTGCAGCATGCCTCCCAGGCGCTGAAGGGGGCGAGGACCGCGGGGCTGCCGGTGTTCCATGTCGTACCCGGGCCCATGCGTGAACAGATCCACCCGGAACTGGCGCCGGTAGGGGACGAGCCGGTGCTCGCCAAGACCTCCATCGCCGCGTTCGCCACCACCGATCTGCACGAGCGGCTGCGGGAAGCCGGCGTCGGCCGGGTCGTCATCGCGGGGGTGGCGACCTCGGGCACGGTGTTGTCGACCGCCCGGTGGGCCCACGACATCGGCTACAAGGTCGCCGTCTGCACCGACGCGTGCGCCGACCCCGACCCGGGGGCACACGCCGCGCTCGTCGACGAGTCGATCTTCCCGGAGAGCTGGATCGGGCTCTGGCGCATCGCCCGCATGATGCGCTCGGCCGAGATCGGCGACCTCAACGCCTGAGCGCGACCTGCGCGGGGCCCGACTCCCGGCATGGAGCGACGGCGACGGCCGCACGCGGCAGCGGCCGGGTGATTCGTGCGGTGAGGTGCGCTACAGCGGCCCGATGATGCGTGCGCGGTCGAAAGCGCGCGTCAGAAGTGGACGGCGCGTACCTCTGTCACGGTGAAGTCGTGGATGGTGGCCAGACTCTGCAGCAGGAACCCGACCATGCCCGCCACCGCCTCCACTCCCTGAGCGGCTCTGGCCTGACCGGTCAGGAGGAAGACCAGGGGAGTCGACGGCTGGTCGAGCGCGAAGTTGCGGCCATGGCGATGGATGGCGTGCAGAACTCTGATCGGGATGGGCCGGGGCGAGGTGAACCACACCGCGACGTCCCACAGCGGCAGGGCAGGATCGGCATCGGCCGCGGAGCCGTAGCACGTCACGCAGCCCTGGCTGACGTGCTTCTCGTGGGGACAGGTCCATCGGACGATCTCGGCGTGGGGTTGGTTGCGAGTGCCGAGGGATACTGCCTCGATGACACGACGGCGCACCGGACGGGCTTGGCTCTCGATCACGAGGGATGCTCGCTGATGATGAATCCTCCGGGTCGTCACTGACGCTCGCCATGCTTGCCAACAGCCGTGGGTGGATCGGCGTTCAGGCCGGTGCGCGGGCCAGGGCGGGTGAGTGGCAGCGGAGGAGGATCTCGCGGTCGAGGTCCGTGGAGCAGGGCCACCAGGCGTCGTCGAACACCCCGTCCCGGGTCGGCGCCGGCCCCAGGAGCACTCGGGCCGGTTGGAGAACGGGGGTCGTGATGACGCGATGGTGCTTCGGCATCTGGCGTGCCGCCTGTCTCCGGCACGGGAAGAGCCGGCTACGCCCGAGGCGATGCCGGCGCGAGTGCCGACATGCGGAAAGCCTCAGGTCAACTCACCATACGCCTTCCCCCTGCGCTGCACCGCATACGTCGACACGCGTCGGTGCGGTGATCCATCGCGTTGGGGAGGGCGAGAGAGAACGGCGCTGGGACGGGACGGCCGGGCGGGCGCTCCCGCCGGACGGCCACGCGGTCGAGGGATGGTTGCCACGCCCGACGGTCCTGTTCGGTGTTGACGGGCCGAACACGTGCCGGGGACCGAAGGCGTGGATCGTCACAGCTTCACAAGCTTGGCGTACGGTGCGGCGATCCGGTAGGTCTCCGCGCCGAAGTCAACGAGAACGGTGATGTCCTGCTCGACGGCGAGGACTCGGCCGAGGCCGTACTTGTCATGGCTCACCCGGTCTCCCGCCACGAACTGCTCGATGGGGGGAGGGGGGACCTCGGGAACGTTGAAGGGACTATTTGGCAGGCGTCGCCGGGCCGCGGCTTGAGTAGGTCTCATTGACACCAGTATGCGCCCATCTGGGGAAATAAACCGACTAAAAGTACGAATATCGGTGGATCTTCGTACGGCTGTGACCTGGGGAGGCGTCGAAGACGGAGATCCGTGGTTCTGGGGGAGAACGAGAACCGGGCCCGCACCGGAACGATGCGAGCCCGGCCTCATGAGGCGCGCCAGGTCAGGCGGCGACGATGTTCTCCGCCTGCGGGCCCTTCTGGCCCTGGACGATGTCGAAGGACACCTTCTGACCCTCGCTCAGCTCACGGTAGCCACCGTTGGCGACGATGTTGGAGTAGTGCGCGAAGACGTCGGCGCCGCCGCCGTCCTGCGCGATGAAGCCGAAGCCCTTTTCAGAGTTGAACCACTTGACGGTTCCGCTAGCCATGTCGATCTCCTTCGGAGATGTGCAGGGAAACTAGAGAGCCCGCGACTTGCGAACCCCCCGGTGTCGCCGCGATGAGCCCATCCGGAGATGACCGGTAAAACAGAAACGCGCCTGAAGATCGATGTCTGTCAGGCGCGTCAAGAGTCTTTATGGGTGCCATAACTGCAACTCGTACACGCTACCACACGTTCCTGAGTGCCGTCGCGCTGGGCCGGTACGAGCAGGCGGTCGAAGCGGCAGGTCAGTGGGCGGTAACGACTCGTGAAGTACGTCAGATTTCGTCGTGGGGGCCAGGGCCGTGTGCCACGAAAGGTCGGCCATGTGATGAATTTGAGACCCATAATGATCTTCAAGCGAAGCGGGCGCTCGGGCGACGACGGACGTGACAGCCGAACGGAAGGACTCGCATGACGCATGACCGGGAGAAGCCGACGCTCATGACCCGGATGGCCGCCGCCTTCAAGGGCGAAGTGCGGGCGGACGAGCTTGAGGCCTACCGGCGCGCGGGTGGGTTCGTCTACACGCAACTGGAACAGGCCGAGGCATTGCGCCGCCGGCTCGCCCAGGACGGCGTGGACCTGTGGCACGGTCCGCAGGCCGCCGCCGGGCAACTGCTGTGCACCTGGAGCGCGTTCGTCGTGCAGAGCATCGGCGAGCACCTGCTCGACGCCGACTACGCAGCCGATCCCCAGACGGTCGGATACGTTCCCGAGGTCACCCGCCGGCAGGTGGCCGCCTGCTTCGCCCAGGTCGAGGGGTGGGTCTCCCGTGCCCGCCAGGCGGCGAGCAACCCCGCGTACCTGGTGGAGAGGGAGCTGCGGCTGCCCGCGGGCCTGCCCGAGTGGGCCGAGGCCGACCCGTGCCCGCTGCCGCACCTGCGCGGAATGCTGGCGGCCGCCCGCGCCGTCCGCGAGCACGCCGAGGTGACCCTCGGCGTTTTCGAGCAGACCGTCGTGCACGCTGACCGGTACAAGGCGGACCTGCAGCGGTTGCGGCAGCTCACGGCCGAGGCGGCGACCTCGGCCGACTACGCCGAGGGCCTGCTCGACGCCGATCCGGGGCCGCGCATGCATGAGGCGATCGAGCAGCGGCTGCAGCGCGCGCTGGAGAGCTACTACCACCTCGGTCAGCTGATCGCGATGCCGCGGTTGATCGCCGGCTATCGGGGGCGTGCGGCACGCCCGACGGCGCGGCCGGCTCCGGTGCCGGTGCCGGTGCCGGTGGTGAGCCCGCGTGATCTCGACCCATGGTGTCTGACCGGGCGGCAGCAACGGGCCATGTTGCAGGCGGATCCCCGGGCCCGGCAGGCGATCAAGGAGATGTGGCGGTCCGACCCCGATCCCGCCGCGACCGTCCGCGTACAGGCGCAGATCGACGCCGAGTTCGAGGCGGGCGCCATCACCTACGCGACCGACGCCCGGGGCAGGCGGCTCGGCAGTCACTACAGCTGTCCGTGGGGATCGATCTACATCGTGCTGAGGCCGGCGTCGATCGGCGGCAGGGTCCTGCATGCGATGCAGCAGTTCACCTTCAAGGTGTCGGCGCCGGAGACCGGGGGGTTCACGCGGGAGATCGTCGTGTCGAACTTCTCGCATACGAGCAAGGTCGGCTTCTGAGGCCCGCGGACCGGCCGAGCAGGCAGGTCAGGCCGGGAACGGTGGCCGCTCCGCGAGGCCGGCGAGCAGGAGCGCCTCGGCGAGGCAGGCGCGTTCGAAGTCGGCGAGCAACAGGTTCTCGTCGGTGCTGTGGGCGCGGCTGGCCGGATCGCCTCCGGGACTCGTGACGAGGATGGCGGCCTCCGGGTACGCGGCGGCGAATTCCGCGACGAAGGGGATGGCGCCGCCGCCTCCGACGTCGATCACGTCGTGGCCGAAAGCCTCCCGGTAGGCGCGCCGTGCCACCTCGAAGGCCGGCCCCCGGGTGCCGACGGCGTACGGCTGGGCGATCTCGGCCTCTGTGACCTCGACATGGACGCCCCAGGGAGCATGGCGGCGCAGGTGATCGGCCAGAGCCGCGCGGGCCCGTACCGCGTCCTCGCCCGGCGCGATGCGCAGGCTCACCTTGGCGCGGGCGGACGCGGTGAGGGCGTTGGCGGCCTCCGGCACGGAGGGCGCGTCGATGGCCAGGACGGTCGCCGCGGGGCCGGCCCAGACGCGCTCGGCGACGCTGCCCGAGCCGAGCAGCCGGACGCCGTCGAGCACGCCCGCCTCGGCCCGGAACCGTTCCTCCGGCCAGCCGGTCTCCGGCGCGCGGCCGGTGATGAGGCCCTCCACCGCGACGTGACCGTCCTCGTCGTGCAGGGTGGCGAGCAGGCGGCACAGCGCGGTGAGGGCGTCGGGAGCGGCCCCGCCGTACGTGCCGGAGTGGATGCTCTCCGCCAGCGCCCGCACACTGACGACGCAGTTGGCCATGCCGCGCAACGTGGTGGTGAACGACGGAACGCCCGCTTCGGCGTTCTCAGAATCGGCGAGCACGATGACGTCGGCGGCGAGCCTGTCGCGGTGCCGGTCGAGGAAGGCGCCGAGCGTGGGGGAGCCGATCTCCTCCTCTCCCTCGACGATGACGACGACGCCGACCGGCGGACGCCCGCCGTGCGCGCGCAGCGCGGCCACGTGCGCGGCGATCCCGGCCTTGTCGTCGGCGGACCCACGGCCGTACAGCCGCCCGCCGCTCTCCCACGGCTCGAACGGCTCTCCCGACCACCTGGCGGGATCGCCGGCGGGCTGCACGTCGTAATGGGCGTAGAGCAGCACCGTGGGCCGGCCGGGCGGCGCGGGACAAGCGGCGACGACCACCGGGCGGCCGCCGGGGACGTCGTCCAGGATCTCGACCTCCTGCGCGGCGCCGTCGCGGAAGAGCTCCGCGGTCAGCTCCGCGCATCGGCGCACCTCCTTCGCGGCGGCCGGGTCGGCGCTCACGGAGGAGATGCGGATGAGGGCTTCGAGGCCGGCTCGCACGCCCGGCAGCACCTCTCGTACGGCACGTCGCAGGTCATCGCTCATTGTTGGTCTTCCTTTCCGATCGGGTGTCGAGCCAGGAGGGGAGAAGGGCGAGGGCCAGCACGGCACTGATCAATGCGAACCCCGCCGGGTACCCCGCGGGTCCTGCCACGAGCCCGAACCCGACGGCGCCCAGCCCCATCCCGCCGTCGTAGGCGAGGTTCCACAGCGCGCTCACCTGGCCGAACCGGGACGGGGATGATCGCTCGAACATCAGCGCCAAGGTCACGTTCTGGGCGGCGCCGAAGCCCGCGCCGAACAACGCCGCCCCCGCGATGACCGCGTAGGCGTTGTCCAGCCAGACGAGCCCGGCCATCCCGGCAGCCGACGCGAGCACCGCCGGGATCAGCAGGACGGCCGTGCCATGGCGGTCGCCGTACCGGCCGGCCGCCCACCGCGCCGCCGGCATGGCACAGGAGTGCGCGAGCAGCGCCGCCGCGGCCGTCCCTGATGAGGCGACGGGCACGGCCAGCGGCAGGAAGGTCAGCACCACACCGGCCGCCAGGGTGATCGCCGCGAAGACGAGGACGGGCCGGGCGAGACCGGCCTGGCGCAGAGCGCCAAGGACGCCCCCATGGCGCTCGGCCGGCGTGGACTCGGACGGCAGCCCCGGAACCCCGATCAGCGCGAGCAGCGCCAGCGCCGTCCCCATCAGGAAGACCGGTTCGTAGCCGATGAGCGGAACCAGCCACAGGCCGGCCGGCAGCCCGATGATCGCCGGGATCCCCACCACCACGCCGTAGACGGCCAGCGCCTGGCCCCGGCGCTCCGCCGGGGCCGACTGCGCCACCATGGCGGGGCCGGCCACGACCACGATGGCCAGACCGACGCCCCGCGCCAGGCTCGTGGCCAGCACCATCGGCAGCGCGGGCGACAGGACCAGCGGGGCCGAGGAGGCGCCGAGCAGGATGACGCCCAGCGCCATGCCGGCGCGATAGCCGTACCGGCTCAGCAACGCCGGCGTGAGCAGTTCCATGAGGACGGTGGCCAGCATGGTGACACCGGTGGACAGCCCGGCGCCCACGTCACCCCACCCGTGGGATGCCGTGTAGAGCGGGACGACGGGGACGAGCAGGTAGAAGCTCGTCATCGAGGCGAGCGACGCCATCCCCAGCAGAACCATCGGACGAGTGGACGCCGCTTGTACGCCGGTCTTGGTCACCGGCTCAGCTTCGTGCGAACGGCGGCGGAAGAGATCGGGCGAATGCCCTATCCGGCATCCCTATATTTCGACGCGGGTTCCCCACTCCGGGAGGATGAGGCCATGGTTTTCGTGGGGAGGGGCGCGGAGCTGGCCGAGCTGGACAGGGCCTACGCACGTGTCCGAGCGGGTTCGCCCGCCACCGTGCTGCTCGGGGGCGAGGCGGGAGTGGGCAAGACGCGGCTGATCACCGAGTTCGCCACGCCACTGGCGGGGGAGGCGCGGCTGCTCCTGGGCGACTGCCCCCAGATGGGCGAGAACGGCCTGGCGTTCGCGCCGTTCACCGCCATGTTGCGCCGCCTGATGCGGAAGATCGGCACGGATGGCTTCCTCCGCTTCCTGCCCCGCGGCGAGCCAGGCGAGCTGTCCAGGCTGCTTCCTCTCCTCGGCCCGCCCACCGCCGGGGGCGATCCCGCTCTGACGCGGGCGCGGTTGTTCGAGGAGATCCTCACCCTGCTGGAGAACCTCGTCGAGGACCGGCCCTTGGTGATCGTCGTCGAGGACGCGCACTGGGCCGATCGATCCAGCCGGGAGCTGCTCGACTTCCTCATCAGGAACCAGGAGGCCGCCGCCGCCTTCTTCCTGGTCGTGACCTACCGCAGCGAGCAGTTGCACCGGGCGCATCCCCTCCGCCCGGTGCTGGCCGAATGGCATCGCCGGCCGTGGACGACCCGGACAGAGCTCGGCCGCCTCGGCAGGGGCGAGGTGGTCACGCAGCTTCGGGACCTGCTCGGCGGCGAGCCGGCCCCGGCGACGGTCGAGGACGTCTTCCGGCGCAGCGAGGGCAATCCGCTGCTGGTCGAGGCGCTGTCGGCCAGGGCAGGCGCGCCGGTGCCCGCGTCCATCCGCGACCTGCTGATCACGCCTGTCGACGACCTGCCGCCGGAGACGCGGCGGGTGGTTCAGGCGGCGGCGGTCGGCGGTGTGCGGGTCGGCCACGCGCTGCTGCGCGCCGTCACCCGGCTGGACGACGCCGGCCTCACGGACGCGTTGCGGCCGGCGATCAGCGCGAACCTGCTGCTGACCGAGGAGGACGCCTACGCCTTCCGCCACGCGCTGATCCAGGAGGTGCTCTACGACGACGTCCTGCCCGGAGAACGCGGGCTCCTGCATGTGCGCTACGCCGAGGCCGTGGAGAAGGACCCGGCGCTGTCCCCCTTGGGGCGGGCGGCGATCGAGTGCGCGCAACACTGGCACGCCCCCAAGGGGGAACCGTCCAAGGTGCTGGCGGCCACGCGCCGCGCCGCCGACGAGGCCGGAGCGTCACTCGCCCACGCCGAACGGCTGCACATGCTCCTTCGCGTACTCGAGCTGTGGGAGCAGGCGCCCGATCCCGACCTGTCCAAGGCCCAGCTCCTGGACCAGGCGGTGGGAGCCGCCGTCGCCGCGGGTGAGAACTCCGTCGCCATCCAGCTGATCGAGACGGCGCTCTCGGACGACGTCGCTCCCGCGCGGGCCGGCTGGCTGATCGCCCACCGCGGCGAGCTACGTCATCTCCTCGGGCTGCCGGGCGATCTGGACGATCTGCGCGAAGCCGCTCGTCTGACCCCGCGCGATCATCCGTCACGCGCGGCCGTGCTCAATCTGCTCACGAACCGGCTGCTGACGGTTCCCCACGAGGCGGAGGGCCGCGCCACGGCTCTCGAAGCGCTGAAAGCTGCCCAGGCGGCGGACGACGTGAAGGCCGAGGTCATCGCGACCGTCAACCTGACGTACGCGCAGGCACGTGCCGGTGACCTCGACGCGCGGCTCCCGTACCTGGTCGACGCCCAGGCGACGGCCCGCCGCATCGGCGATCACGGGGCGCTCATGCACGCCTGCCGGTGCGAGGCGGACGTCCTGCAGGGCGTCGGCAGATACGCCGAAGCGGCCGAGGCGTCCCGGCGCGGGCTGGCCGCCGCCACGCGGGCGGGTCTGGCCCGTACGGCGGGCCCGACGCACGCGGGAAACCTCGCGGAGGCGCTGATCGCGCTGGGCAGGTGGGAGGAGGCCGCCGAGAGCATCGAGCACGCCCTGCGGCTCACGCCGACACCGAGTCTGCGTGCCTACCTCATGGTGCTGGACGGCACCATCGCCCTGGCCGGCGGCGACCTCGCGACCGCCCAGAACGCGGCGGCCTACGCGCGCGAGGTCTTCACCGCGGGCACCTCCTACGCTCAGGACCACCTCCTGCTGGTGCACATGGAGGTCGATCTGTGCAAGGCGCGGGGGCGTACGGCCGACGCCGTGCGGCTCGTGACGGAGGCACTCGAGAGCGGCAAGGCCAGCCCGCGCTACCTGTGGCCGGTGATCGAAGCGGGCGCGTCCCTGCCCGTGCCCGGTCTGTCCGAGACTGCGGAGGCGTTGCCGGTGATCGGACCCGTCCAGGAAGCCTGCCGGCTCGCCTACCTCGCGGAAGCGGGACGGCCGGACCTGTGGCCGGTCGTCGCGGCCGCGTGGGAGGACCTGCGCCAGCCGTACCAGCACGCGCTGGCGTTGTCGCGGGCGGCGGAGGTCGCCGCCGAAGCGGGCGACCGCTCGTCGGCCACGTCTCATCTGGGCGGCGCCGCGCGGGAGGCGGACCGCCTGCGAGCAGCGCCCCTGCGCGTCCGGATTGACCGGCTGGCCCGCCTGGCCAGGATCTCCCTCGTCGAGCGGGGCGAGCCGGGCCCGGACGGAGGGCGGGACTTCGGCCTGACGCCGCGCGAGCACGAGGTGCTGCGCCTGCTCGCCGACGGCCGCACCAACCGGCAGATCGCCGAGGCGCTGTTCATCTCCGTCAAGACGGCGGGCACACACGTCGGCAACATCCTGGCCAAGCTCGGCGTGAGCAGTCGCGTCCAGGCCGCCACGGCCGCCCACCGGCACCACCTGGTGCGGCTGAACGAGACCGGCGAATAACGCATGATCGGTGCTTTTAAATCGCATCCATAACGAATCAAAAGGCGTCGTTCCTAGTATCGCCCAGGACAAATCAGTTTCGGCAAGGGGGATCTGGAATGCGACTGCACACGAAGATCGCGACGGCGGTCGGCGGGCTGGCACTGATCGGCACGAGCCTGCTGGTGGCGGGTCCGGCGCAGGCTCAGGCCAACCCGCCGTGCTACGCCAAGAGCGGGCACCTGTACTGCGGGAACAAGGCCGGTGTGAGCCTGTGGCGCAGCGCGCGCTACAGCGAGCACGACCAGGACGTCGTCGACACGCTGAAGTCGAACCCCAGCTACTTCCAGTGCTACGTCCGCGGGCAGAAGCACGGCGGCGGGAACAACGTCTGGTACCGGACGTACGGGGACGTCACCGGGCGCAGCGGCTACGTCGCGGCCGAGAGCGTCTACACCTCAAGGGACCCGTTCCCGGGTGTGAGCCACTGCTAGCGCGCGCTTCTCCATGCGCGTGGGGATCGCCTCCGTCCGGGATTCCGGGCGGAGGCGTCCCGCATGAGCCCTCAGCTCACCGCCTGCTTCACCAGCGCGGCGATCCGCTCCTCCACCTCGGCCGTCACCTCGGTCAGGGCGAAGTCGGCCGCCCACATCGCGCCCTCGTCCAGCTTCGCTTGGTCGCTGAACCCGAACGTCGCGTAGCGCGCCTTGAACTTCGCCGCGCATTGGAAGTAGCACACCATCTTGCCGTCCAGCGTGTAGGCGGGCATCCCGTACCAGAGCTTCGGCGCGAGGGCCGGGACGGTGGCGGTGACGACGGCATGGACACGCTCGGCCATGATCCGGTCCGGCTCCCGCATCTCGGCGATCTTCGCGAGCACGTCCCGCTCCGCCTCCGCCGCCTTGTCCGCGGCCGAGCCGCGGCGTGCCGCCCTCTTCAGATCCTGGGCGTGCTCCTTCATCGCCGCCCGTTCTTCTTCGGTGAACCCGTCGAAGTTCTTTTCGGCCTTGGGCGTTTCCTGCATGGTGAAATCTCCTTGTCAGTGAATGCGGATAGGGACGGCGCGCCTTACCCCCATGCGCCGGCGATCTGCCGGGTGGTGGCGTTGAGCCGGTTGAACAGGTTGGTGACGCCGACCATCAGGACGATCGCGGCCAGCTGCTTCTCGTCGAAATAGGTGGCGGCCCTGTCCCAGACCTCGTCGCTCACCGCGTCGGCACGGTCGGCCAGCCGGGTCGCGGCCTCGGCCAGCTCGAGCGCCGCCCGCTCCTCGTCGGTGAAGTACGGGGCCTCCCGCCACGCGACGACCGTGGCCAGCCGCTCCTCGCTCACTCCCGCTTTACGGGAGGTCTTGGCGCCCCCGTCGACGCAGGCGCTGCAGCCATTGATCTGGCTGACCCGCAGATGCACCAGCTCCAGTGTCTGACCGTCCACTCCACCGGCGTGCACGGCCTTGAAGAGCTCCTGGATGGGCTGCATCGCGCCGGGCAGGACGACGGCGGGGTTCTGCATACGAGACTGCATCTTGGTTCTCCACTTCCGGCTGGTCGCCCCGTCGCTCGGGGCATGACTCCATTGCAGCCGGACGGGCTCGCCATGACGATGGCGGTGGGACACCCTGGGACAGGCGAAACGGCTTTGACCTGCGGCGATTCGCCCCGATGGGTTTCTCCCGCGACGGGACAGCGTGCGGCTGCGGGCGGCGGGCCGCCCGTAGCCGCCGCCGGGTCACTGGACGGTGATCTTGTCCACTTCGACGGTGATCCCCCTGACCTGCGGTGTTGAGGTGGCTGTCGTCACCTTGCCGACTCCCGGGCTGACTCCCTTGATCTTCATCGAGTACGTCAAGGTGCCGCCGGGAACCGCGGGTGTGCTCCTGACGACCAGGTCCTCGGCAGGCGGGCCGGTGATCTGGTCACCTGCCGTGCCCGCGTCGTTCTCCGCCCCGACGGTCAGGCCCGCTCCGGCCGGAGGGGCGCCGGGCAGGTGGTCCGGGTCGTAGGCGTAGCTGATGTCCTCCACGCCGTTGAGCCCGACCCACTGCTGGAACACCTTGGTGTCGGTGGTGCCGAAGAGGTTCACCCGCCACTCCACCACCAGCCAGCGGCTGGCGCCCTGGGCCAGGATCGTGGCGAAGACGCCCGGGGCGCCGGTGCCGTCGAGGTCGGTCCAGTACGAGGCGAGCACGCCGTTGGGCCGGGCCGGGTCGGGCAGCGACTGCGGGAGGAAGGATATGTCGTCGCCGCCGGCGGTGCCGCCCGCGATGCTGTAGCCGTTGGAGGTCACGGCGAACCTGGTGTAGCTCCTTCCCGCGAAGGTGAAGGCGGGGACGGTGAAGTTCACCGCCTGCTCGTCACCGATCGGGAGCGGAGTGACGCCGAAGCCGTCCAGCGGGAGGTAGCCGGCCGGTCCCGCGCCCGGTGCGATCGTCGGCCGGGCGGGCTGCGTGGCGGCCAGCGTCGTCCTGGTGGTCGCGACCTGGGTGCCGACCTTGGTGGCCCCCGTGACGCCGGTCAGCCGCAGGCGGGCGTCGAGCGTGCTGAGCGCGGTCACCTCGGCGTTGGCGAGGGTGGTGTTCCGCACGGTTACCGTGCAGGTGGACTCGCCGGTGTTCCTGGCGATGGTGGCGGGCGCGCAGGTCTGGTCGACGGGCACCGCGCCTTCCTGGCGGAAGAAGGCCACCGGCAGGTGCAGCGCGCGTGAGCCGCCGACCTGCTTGAGGTCCACCTGGCCGAAGTACTGCCCGTCGGGCAGTTCCGGCGCGGTGATGACCACGCTCAGGTCGGCGCTCCTGCCCGGCGCGACGGACAGGAGCGGCGGCAGCACCGTGATGTTCGCGCCGCTGACGGTCTTGCCCGAGGCGGAGAAGGTGAGCCTCTTGCCGGTGGTGTTGGTGACGGTGCGCTTGGCGGTGATAATGCCCGGCATGGTCGCGGCGTTCACCGAGGGCAGGTTGAGGTCGATCCGGTCGAGCGGGTCGGTGGCCGAGGCGACGAAGTCGGCCGCGCTCTCGTCCAGGGTCAGCCCGGGGTCGCCGGCCTTGGTCAGGTCGATGCGCCCGCCGCCCATGTCGAACGGGTCCGCCGGGGTGGTGCGGTCCTGCTTGGTGACCGCGGTCCTGGCGGTGGTCTCCAGCGCCGACTTGACCTGTCCCGGCGTCCAGGCCGGGTGCAGGGCGAACACCAGCGCGGCGGCGCCGGTCACGTGTGGCGCCGACATCGAGGTGCCCGCGATGACCTGGTAGAGGTTGCCGGGCGGCCCTTCGAGCGGCGACTCGGGCGTCGGGGTCATGCCCGCCAGGATGTGCAGGCCGGGGGCGGTGACGTCCGGTTTGAGGAAGTCGCCGCCGGGGCCGCGGGAGGAGAAGTGCGTGATCGCGTCGCCCTGCCAGGTGGCCTTGGCGCCCTGGGTGAACGACGCGGTCGCGCCGGGGTGCGCGGCCAGGAAGGCCAGCAGGGTGTCGGTCTCGGGCTTGTCGATGTGCACCGACGGGATCCAGTGCGAGTCGGTGAAGACGTCGAACGGGAAGGCGTTGTAGAGGATCATCCCGGCCGCGCCGCCCTGCCTGACGTTGAAGCCCTTCAGCACCCGGTTGGGGGTGCGCTCGCAGGCGACGATCTTCCCGGCGAAGATCCCGGCGGGCGCCGGGACGTCGCACGCGGCGTTGGAGTACGGCGGCGCCGACGCAAGCACGACCGGCAGCGGCGAGGCGAGGCCCGCGGTGATGGAGGCGCCCTTGATCGTCGCGGTGGCGCCGCCGCCGGACATCGTGATCGTGGACTGGAACGTCCTGGTCTGCGTGGATGCGGCCACCGTGGTCACCCACGGGCCGCGGTGGTCGGTGGTACCCGCGCCGGGTCCCGAGTTGCCCGCCGACGCCGAGACCAGCACGCCGGCCGCGTACGCGTCCAGGAAGGCCAGCTCGACCGGGTCGCTGTACGGATCAGAGCCGCCGGAGATGGAGAAGTTGATGACGCGGACGCCGTCCAGGATGGCCCGCGCGACCGCCTGCGCCGAGTCGGACGGGAAGCACCCCTCCGCGCCGCACACCTTGTAGACCGAGACCTCGGCGGCGGGCGCGATGCCGTGGATCGGCCCGCGGCTGATGCCCAGGGGGTTGGCGTCGGCGACCGGGCCGCCCGCGGAGGTGGTCGCGGTGTGGGTGCCGTGCCCGTTGGAGTCGCGGGCGCTGTCGGGGTAGACCTCGCCGCCGAAGACGGCGTTGTAGGTCTCCAGGAACGGCCGCCCGCCGATCAGTTTGTTGTTGCAGGCGAACGGGTCGTTGGCCGGGGTCAGCGGGTTGTCGCCGAAGTCACAGACCCGCGGCGTGCCGTCCTTGGTCGGGCCAGGGGCGGGTAGCCCGGGTGCGGCGGCGAAGGAGGGGTGCTCGGGCCAGCCGCCGCTGTCCAGCACGCCGACGATCACGCCCTTGCCCGCGGAGCCGCTGCCGCCGAGCTGGTTGTAGATGGTGTCGGCGCCGATGAAGCGCGGGCTGTCATCGGTGAGGAGCCGCTGAGGTTTATCCTCCTGTACGGCGACCGCGCCAGGCAGCTTCAGCACCTCGGCGGCCTTGTCACCGGGGATCCTGAGCGCGATGCCGCCGTAGACCGTTCTGATCCGCTGGCCGGTCACGGCCCCGGGCACCTTCTCGGCCAGCTCGTCCAGGAACGCCTTCTCGACGCCCTCGATGTGCTGGGCGTACTTCCTGGCCTCGGCGCTCCTGGTGTCCAGCGCCTTGCCGGTGACGGCGGGGCTGGTGCCCGCCAGACCGGGCAGGCCGCCCTGGTAGGCGGCGAGCGAGTCGTAGTCGAGCTTGACCACGACGTTGACCGGCGCGGGGGAGGTGACCTGCAGCAGCGACTGGTCGCTCCTGGCGAGTCTGCCCGTGGGGGACTTGGCGCCGTCGACGATCTCGGCGGGCGTGAGGGGGGTCGCCGTCCACTGCGTACTGGGCGGGGCCGGGGACGCGAGCGCCGGCGCCGGGCTCATGAGCACGACGAGGCTCAGGCCAAGGCCGACCGAGCCCAGCCGCCGTGCGCGGGATAAGCGGGAGCGGGATGACACGAGGGGACCTCCTGGTCGAGGGGCTGCCTGGATGCGCCAGTCCGCCCAGGAGGCGCCGTGTCACCCCGTCTTGAGGTACACCGGAGAGAGCACTGACCCTCCCCGGTGGGTGACGATCTTCATGACCGCCCGGTGGGGCGGCGTGAATCCGAACAGAGTGTAAACAGCGGCGATCTGGCTGGAAACCTCCTGACTTGCCAGAATCCATCCGGCATTCCGGCACTTCTCGCGGCGGCTCTTGGGCGCGGGCACGGCCGGTGGCCGTTTCGCGGAGGTGAATCCCCCATGTGAGGGAGGTGCCCATCGTCCACGGACAGGACCCTTGTGGTGTCACGGGTGTTCGACGTCTGGAGGGCGTATGGCTGCTTCGTTCCGGGTCCGGGTGGCGGTGTGCCTGCTGCTGTGCGGGCTGGTGCCGTGGGCGGGGGTGAAGACGGTGTGGACCCTTGGCGGTGATGCCCTTGGAGTGAGCGGGCAGGCCTGGATGCGGGGAGTCGAGAGCGATGGGGACGCCGTCTATCGGGCGCTGGCGGCTGTCGGCGTCGATCTGACGGTGCTGGCGGCCTCGCTCGGGGTGTTTCTCGCTCTGGGGCTGGTGCATCGGTGGGGGATGGTCTTTCCGCGGTGGACCCTGCTTCTTTCCGGGCGGCGGGTGCCTGCCCTCCTGCCCCTGGTCCCGGCCTGGGGGGTCGGGTCGTGCCTGGGGGTGTACGGGGTTGTGCTGCTGGTCATGGTGCCGCTCAGCCTTGCCGGGGTGATCCCGCGGTTCGCGCCACCGGCGCCTTTCACCAGCAGCGGGGACGTGACATGGATGATCTTGTTCGGGGGGCTGGCGTTCGGAGGACTCGGGGGCGCGCTGGTCGTCGGAGCGTGGTCCTACCTGCGGCGCGTGAAGCGCGCGCGCTCTTCCCACGTTGTGCCGGAGTTCACGTCCTGAGCTCGACGACCGGCGCGGAGCGGCCCGCGCCGCGACTACCCCAGCGGGCGTACGCGTGATGCCGTCGAGAAGGTGACGACCGCCCGCCCGGCGCACCCGTAGCTTGCCTCCTGACGGTCATCTCCAGCGTTGAGGAGGCAGGGGTTGTGAGTGAAGCCAGCGGGGCCAGTGGGTGGACCCTGAACGCCGTCCGCTCCGGCCCCTGGACGCCGCACCTTCCCGAGATCCAGGCGCGGAAGAGCGAGGCTCTGAAACGCGCCGGCGAGATCGGCCTGACCTCATGACCCACCCGGGAAGCGGACCGGTCGCCGCCAAGCCGGCGAGAGCCCGCCGGGCCTGGCTGCTGCTGATCCTGGCGGCCGTGTTCGGGGCCGTGCTCGTCACCCCGTACCTCACGTTCGACATCGACGACAGCCGCCTCGACGTGGGCGGTGGCGCGCACTACTACCTGCTCGTCACGCACATCTTCACGGCGCTGGTCGCGCTCGTGCTCGGCCCGCTGCAGTTCGTCCCCGCCATCCGGGCACGCAGGCGGGTGCACCGGGCCATCGGCCGGTCCTATCTCCTGGCCGGGGTGCTGCCCTCCGCGCTGGCCGGGATACCGGTGGCCCTGCTCTCGGGACGCCTCATCACCCAGATCGGGCTGGTGATCCCCGCCGTCCTGTGGCTCGTCACCGGCTGGCTCGCCCTCCGAGCCGCCCGGTGCCGCGACTTCGCGCGGCACCGGGAATGGATGATGCGCAATTACGCGCTCACCTTCCTCGCCGTCAGCTCGCGCATCCTGGTGCCGCTGATCCTGCTGGCCCAGATCCCGTTCAGCGACATGGTGGAGGCCGGGTCGATCGCCGCCGGCGCGCAGTCCGTGATCCCGATCGGGCAGGTGCTCGGGTGGGTCGTCAACCTCATCGTGACGGAGATCATGATCAGACGCGGATCCCACCTCGCTCCCGTACGGTGAGCCGTGCTTCTTATAGTCAACGTAAGGATCGGGTGAATGTAAGCTCCGGCCATGGCCTCTGGTGAGCGGGTCCCCGCCAGGCGGGAGCGGAAGAAGGCGGAGACCCGGAGCGCGATCGTCGCCGCGGCTCGGCGGCTGTTCGGTGAGCGCGGGTTCGACGCGGTGACCGTGGTCGAGGTCGCCGAGGCGGCCGACGTGTCAGCCAAGACCGTGTTCAACTACTTTCCCGCCAAGGAGCAGCTCTTCTTCGAGGAGGGGCCGCTCCTGGCCGGGGTGCCGTCCGAGGTGGTGAGCGGGCGGCCGGCGGGGGAGTCGGTGGCGGGGGCGCTGCGGACGCTGTTGCCGTCCTCCGTGGCCGATCCGGCCGCGCTGGTGGAGTGGGCGCGGGTCTATCACGGCAGTCCCGCCCTGCGGGCGTTCGGGCGGGAGATGTTCGCCGAGCAGGAGAGGGCGCTCGCCGGCGTGCTCGCCCGCGACCGCGGCCCGAACAGGGTCACGCCGGGGATTTTGGCCGCCGTCGTGCTGAGTCCCGTCCGCGAGGTGTGGGAGACGGTCCTGACCCGCATGGCCACGGGCACGGGGCCAGAAGACGCTCTCGAACAGGGGGTCCGGGCTCTCGGCGCGGCGCTCGCCATGCTCGGCCAGGGGTTTCCCGGCCTGGCCGAGGGCGTGCCTGTCCGCACCACCGCCGGAGGGGTTGGTGACGGCTCGGGCGGCGTTCCCGGTCGGGTTGGTGACGGTTCGGGCGGCGTTCCCGGTCGGGTGGGTGACGGTTCGGGCGGCGTTCCCGGTCGGGTTGGTGACGGCTCGGGCGATGTTTCCGGTCGGGTGGGTGAGGGTTCGGGCGGTGTTGCGGACGTTCAGGCAGGCGCAGCCGGTCGGCGGGGTGAGAGGGCCGGCATCATGCGGGTGGCCGCGCTGGCCGGGGTGAGCGCGACGACCGTCTCGCACACGCTCAACGGGCGCCGCCCGGTGGCGGAGAAGACCAGGCATCGGGTGCTGGAGGCCATCGACCAGCTCGGCTACCGGCCGAACGTGCTCGCGCGCAGCCTGCGAACCAGCAAGAGCCAGACGATCGGGCTGGTCATTCCCGACATCACCAACCCGTTCTATCCGGCGCTCGCCCGTGGCATGCAGGACGTCCTCGGGCCCGCCGGATACGACCAGATCATCAGCAACACCGACGGTGAGCGGCGGCTGGAGCGGTCCGCGCTGGAGCAGATGATCGCCCGGCAGGTCGACGGGCTGGCGTTCGCGGTGTTCAACACGCACGCCGAGGACCTGCTGCCGGTCATCGAAAGGGGGATGCCGGTGGTCAGGCTCGGCGGCAGGCTCATCCAGCACGGGGTGGACGTCGTGCACAGCGACGACGAAAGCGGTGCCAGGGAGGCGACCCGCTACCTGCTGGACCGCGGCTACCTCAGGATCGGGTTCGTGTGCGGGCCCGCGGAGGAGGGGCCGGCCGCCGAGCGCGTGGCCGGCTACCGGGCCGCGCTGGCAGACGCAGACGCAGACACAGACGCAGGTGCAGACGTGAACGCGGACACGGACACGGGGGTGAAGGGCAAGGGCGAGGGAGGGGGTGTGGGCGTGGACACGGGTCGGGGGGCTGTGGCGGGGCTTGTGGTGCATACGCACTTCAGCCGCCAGGGCGGCGCCATGGGCGCGGCGCGGCTGCTCGATCTGCCCGAGCCGCCCGACGCGCTGCTGTGCGCCAACGACGTGATGGCCATCGGCGCACTGGACGTGGCCGTCGAGCGCGGGCTGCGGGTGCCGGACGATGTGGCGATCATGGGGTTCGACGACATCGAGTCGGCCAGCATGGTCACCCCCCGCCTCACCACGATGGCCAACCCGGCCAGGGAGATCGGGCAGGCCTGCGCGCGCAGACTGCTCGACCGGCTCGCGGGCAAGGTGAGCGAACCGTACAGCGAGGTGGTCATCCCCGCCCGGCTGGTACGCAGAGAGTCCGCCTGACGCCACCCCCGCCGCAGTGTTCCGACACCGATCTTAACGATTTGCGCACGAGCGCGAAGCGGATGGAGATCGCCAGGTCGAACTACCCGGCGGATGCGGTGCCGATCAGCCAGTGGGCCGATCGCCGGGCGGGGCCCGATCACGGGGTTGGGCCGGTGGACGATGGCTGCGCGTATGGCCGACCATAGGGTGATGTCACCGCGTACGCACGAGGCCGATCTGTTCGAGAGCTTCAGAGGCCGCTTGGAGGCGATCGCCTACCGCCTGCTGGGGTCGGCCGGTGATGCCGAGGACGCGGTGCAGGATGCGTTCCTGCGGTGGCATGCGGCGGACCGGGAACGGATCGAGACGCCCGAGGCGTGGCTGACGAAGGTGCTCACCAATCTCTGCCTCAACCAGCTGTCCTCGGCGCGGGCCAGGCGGGAGACCTATGTGGGACAGTGGCTCCCGGAGCCGGTCCTGGCCGGAGATCGCATGCTCGGCCCGGCCGACACCGCCGAGCAGCGCGAGTCGGTCTCCATGGCGGTGCTCACCCTCATGGAGCGGCTCTCGCCCAACGAACGCGTGGTGTACGTGCTGCGCGAGGCGTTCGGCTACACGCACCGCGAGATCGCGGAGATCCTCGACCTCACCGAGTCGAACTGCCAGCAGATCTACCGGCGGGCCAAGCAGCACGTCACCACCGACCGGCCCCGTACCGAGGTCGATGCGGCGGCCGCGAAGAAGATCGTTCAGGAGTTTCTCGACGCGGCCCTCAGCGGCGACACCGAGCCGCTGATCCGGCTGCTCACCGACGACGCGGTCAGCGTGGCCGACGGCGGTGGCCGGATTCCGGCCCGCAAGGGCCCGATCATCGGCGCGCTCGGTATCGCGCGCTTCCTGCGTGGCCTGTTCCAGCCGACCGACGCCAAGCGGGTCTTCGTCGGCGTCCCCGCCATTCACGCCGTCGTCGTCAACGGCGGTCCTGCCGTGCTGGTCGAGGCCGGCGGGCAGGTCTTCGGCGTCTTCTGCCTCGACGCGACCCCCGACGGCGTCGCGGCGCTCCACCTCCAGGTCAACCCCGACAAGCTGGAACGCGTCACGCGCCAGTGGGCGGCCACCGGACCCCATATCCCGCTCGTGGAGAAGTGGTGACCCACTTCACACTCGTTTCCTGTCAGGGATCGTGCGGCTGTCCGGTTCAGGAGGTGAGCGCAACCAGACAGGAGCGAAGCCATGAAGCACCGCATCGTCGTTCTCGGAGCCGGGTACGCGGGAGCCACCGCCGCCGGTCGCCTCGCCAGGCGGCTGCACCGCGACGACGTCGAGATCACTCTGGTCAACGGCGACCCCGAGTTCGTCGAGCGGGTGCGTATGCACCAGCTCGCGAGCGGGCAGGAGTTGCGGCACCGCCCGCTGCGCGAGGTCTGCGCGGGCACCGGCGTGCGGGTCCGGACGGCGCGGGTCACCGCGGTCGACGTGGACCGCAAGACCGTCGATCTGGCCGGCGAGACCCTCGGCTATGACACCCTCGTGTACGCCCTCGGCAGCACCATCGCCGACCACGGCGTCCCCGGTGTCGCCGAGTACGCCTGCGACGTCGCCGGGAAGCAGGCCGCCCTGCGACTGCGGGCACGCCTGAACGAGCTGAAGCCGGGCGGGACCGTGCTGGTCGTGGGCGGCGGTCTGACCAGCATCGAAGCGGCCACCGAGATCGCCGAGGCGCACCCGGGCCTCAAGGTCGCCATCGCCACCCGCGCCGGTGTCGGCGACTGGCTCAGCGACAAGGCCCGGCGTCACCTGCGCGGCGTCTTCGACCGGCTCGGCATCACGGTCCACGAGCATGCCGACATCACGCGCGTCGAAGCGAACGGCGTGGTCACGGGCGCGGCCGGGGAGATTCCGGCCCAGGTGACCGTGTGGACCGCGGGTTTCACCGTGCACCCGATCGCGGCCGCCACCACCCTGGAGGTGTCCGGCACCGGGCGGATCGTCGTCGACCGCACCATGCGCTCGGTCTCGCACCCCGATGTGTACGCCGTCGGCGACGCCGCGATCGCCGAAGGAGCGGGCGGCAAACCGCTGCGGATGTCCTGCGCCTCGGCACACCCGATGGCGTGGCTGGCCGGCGACGCCATCGCCGCGCGCCTGACCGGCCGCAAGGTTCCCGAGACCACGATCGGCTACACCATCCAGTGCATCAGCCTCGGACGCCGCGATGGCATCGTCCAGCGGGTGACCCCCGACGATCAGCCCACGTCCACCGTCGTCAAGGGCCGGACCGCCGCCCGCATCAAGGAGTTCATCTGCGCGAGCGCGGCCTGGGGCGCCTCCCACCCGACCTTGATGCTGCCGAGCCGCCGCCGCCACGTCGTGGCGTCCGGCGAGGTGAAGACTCACCTCGCCGGACGGTGATCAGTTCGACGCTACGGCCGATGCGATCGAAGGCTGAAACCGCTCCACCCAGTAGCGCGTGCGGTCCAGGTACGCGGTCTCGGCGGCGGCGCCGGTCTTGCCGTACGCGCCCTCGAAGCTCTGATAGCCGGACCTGGCGACGGCGGGCTCGATCACGCTGCCCTCGTGCCATTCGTTGAACGAGGTGATCGAGACCCAGTTCGGGGCGGTGTTGATGGCGTTGGTCCACTGCCTGTCGTAGGCGGCGCCGTTCTCGCGGGCCAGGGTCGGGGTCGTGTTGCCGGGGACGGCTCGGTCGTCGATGTAGCCGGGCCCGATCGACGGCGCCCAGATCAGGTTGTGCTGCTTGGCGTAGGCGGCGGCCTGCTGCCAGCCGGGCGCGGTGGCGCCGGCGATCGCGTCGTAGGTGTACAGGCCGGAGAAGTGCGCGATCTTTGAGGTGTCGGTGGTCTGGGCGAGCACGACGTTGGCGCCGGTGACCTGGTCGAGCGCCGTCCAGTCGGTGATCTTCAGGCTTTCGAAGACGTAGAACGCGTTGCGGAAGGCCGGGTGCGTGCCGTAGGTCTGGTTGAGGTACTGGACGTCGGACACGACCGACGCGGCGGTGCGGTTCGCGTACGGCTCGATGTGCCAGGCGACCTTGATGCCCTCGCGCTGGGCGGCGTCCATGACCCGGCGGGCCAGGTTGTCCTCGTAGCCGCCGCGGCCCCACCAGCTGTAGACGAGCACGCCCGCCCCCGACTGCCTGATCCAGCGCATGTGCTGGTCGATCGCGGCCGTGTCGCCGGAGTCGTAGGGGCCGAGCTTGGGGTAGAGATCGGCGCCGATGTCCGCGGGCGGGGTGCGGCCGCCCTGCTCCCAGTGCCGCCAGGCGCCGTTCACGGACGGGCTGCCGTACCAGGGGTAGTAGAAGACGTGCACGTTCGGTGAGACCGGCGCGGCGGCGGTGCTCAGGGTGAAGGTGTCGATGTCGAACAGGGCGCCGGCGCCGCCGGTGAAGACGAGGAACAACGGGCCGGAAGCGCTGCCGGTCAGCGTGGTGGTGACGGTCTGGAAGCTCTCCCAGCCACCCGTGACCGGGACGGCGACCGTGCCGAGCAGGGCGCCGGTGGCCGAGCCCGAGCGGATCTGTACGGTGCCGCCCGCGCCTCCGGAGGAGACCCGGGCGCTGAAGCCCTTGGCGTTGGCCGTGTTGACCTGCGAGTATCCCGCCCAGTCGCCGTTGTCGATGTGGCCGAGCGTCCTGCCGCCGCTGGCGGGCGTGTGGTTGGCGATCTGCACGCCCTGCCCGGAGGTGTACGCCTCACCCTCGATCGCGGACGGTGTGGCGGTCACGCCGGCCGCGTACTGGATGCCGCCGAGCAGGAGCTGCCGGAAATTTCCGTCACTGTATGACTCGATGGTGTGGCCGAGGCCGGTGTAGAACGACCTGCCGCTGCCCTGGCTGTGGTACCACGTGATGGGGTGGTCGGCCCCCATGGTGCCGCCGGAGTAGGTGCTCTCGTCGAGGGTCTGCAGCACCTTCACGTTGGGCCGCGGATTGGTGCGGTAGTCGTACCACTCGTCCGTGCGCGTCCACGTCGGGCCCAGATGCGCGGTGGCCGGGTGCGACCTGTCCTCGTTCCTGACCACGGCCTGCTGGATGGCCGGGTGGCTCTTGAACCAGGCGCCGACGAGCTGCCCGTAGTAGGGCCAGCCGTACTCGGTGTCGGCCGCCGCGTGCACGCCGGCGAACCCGCCGCCACCGTCCACGTACGACTGCAACGCCGCCTGCTGGCCGTCGTTCAGCACGTCGCCGGTGGTGCTGAGG
The DNA here is from genome assembly GCF_042656245.1 of Nonomuraea insulae. Taxonomy (NCBI): domain Bacteria; kingdom Bacillati; phylum Actinomycetota; class Actinomycetes; order Streptosporangiales; family Streptosporangiaceae; genus Nonomuraea; species Nonomuraea insulae. The sequence continues at coordinate 65,623 of NZ_JBHSPA010000036.1, read as the reverse complement.
AACACCACGGCCCGGTAGTTCGCCAGGTTGGCCGTGGTGAAGGCGCCCGCGTCCTCGGTCGCGGTGACGGTGAAGCCGTTGGCCGCGCCGAGGCTCCTGACCGCCTCGACGCCGGCCGGGATGGAATCGTGCCGGAAGCCGGCCGTCTTGGAGAAGACCAGCACCTGGTAGGCGGCGGCTTCGGCGGTGACGGCCGCGGGAGTGATCACGCACATGAGCAGAGCGAGGACGATTCCTAGGAAGTAACGCATCCCTGTGCCTACCTCGTGAGGGTGAAGGAGTCGACGTCGAACAGGTAGCCGGTGCCGCTGCCGGTGAACACCAGGAACAGCGGGCCCGTCGCGGTGCCCGTCAAGGTGGTGGTGACGCTCTGGAAGGTCTCCCAGCCGCCGGTCACCGGGACGGCGACCGTGCCGAGCAGGGCGCCGGTGGCCGAGCCTGAGCGGACCTGGATGGCGCCGCCCGCGCCCGCGGAGGAGACCCGGGCGCTGAAGCCCTTGGCGTTGGCCGTGCTGACCTGCGAGTATCCCACCCAGTCGGCGTTGTTGACGAAGCCCGCCGTCTTGCCGCCGCTGGCGGGCGCGTGGTCGGCCACCTGCACGCCCGAGGTGGACGTGTACGCCTCCGCCTCCACCGTGGTCGGGGTCGTACCGGTCTCGAACGTGAACGCGTCCAGGTCGAGCAGGTTCCCCTGTCCGGTCACGCCCTTGAACACGAAGAAGAGGGTCGTGGTGCCGGAAGGGGCGTTGGACAGGTTCGCCGAGGCGTTCACGAAGGTGTCCCAGCCGCCGGTGTTCGCCACGGTCACGGTGCCGAGCAGGGCGCCGGTGGCCGAGCCCGCGCGCACCTCGATCGTGCCGCCGGGCCCGCCCGACGACACGCGTGTGGTGACCCTGGTGGCGTTGCCGAGCGCGTACGGCTGGAAGGAGATCCAGTCGCCGTTGTCGGTGAATCCAACCGTCTTGCCGCCCTCCGCCGTGCCGTGGTCGGCGCTCTGGATGCCGGACTGGGCGCCGAAGTGCTCGGCCTGCCGGTGCCTGGGCTGCAACGTTCTGGCCTGGTGCGTGGTCAGGCCGCCCTTGTCGGTGTACTCGGCGTCGAAGACGCCGTAGATGTTGGCGGCGCTGTCGTGCTCGCCGTCCACCGGCACCGCGATCGAGCCCGTGCAGCCGGTGCCTGAGGTGATCGCGTGGTTGTGGCTGTCATGCCCGAGCAGGTACGTCACCTTGACCTTCGTGCAGTCGATCGTCCCGTCCTCCGGATCGGTGACCGTGACCGCGAACGGCACGGTGTCGCCGAAGGAGAACAACTGGCCCTGCGCCGGCTGGGTGAGCGTGACGGCGGGCGCGGTGTTGCCGACCGTGACCACCAGGCTCGCCGTGCCCGTCAGCCCCTGCGGGTCCCTGACGGTGAGCGTGGGTGAGTAGGTGCCGTTGGCGGTGTAGGTGTGCGACGGGTTGGCCTGGGTGGAGGTGGCGCCGTCGCCGAAGGTCCACGCGTACGTCAGCGCGCCGCCCTCGGGATCGGAGCTGCCCGCCGAGGAGAACGCCACGCTCAGCGGCGCCTGGCCGGAGGTCTTGTCGGCGGCGGCCTTGGCGATCGGGTTGCGGTTGGTGCCGCCGATGTACTCGATCCTGTACAGCGCCTGGTTGCCCCCGCCCGTGCCGTAGTCCAGCACGTAGAGCGCGCCGTCGGGGCCGAAGTCGGTGTCGATGATCTGCGTGCCCGTCCACGGGAACGCCTCGATCGTCCCGTACGAGCCGTCGGCCTTGACCTCGACGGCCTTGATCCACTGTCGCCCGAACTCGGCGGCGAAGTAGCGGCCGTCCAGCGCGGCGGGGAACTTGACGGCGGAGTTGAGGGCCGCGTCGTACCGGTAGACCTCGCCGCCCATCGGCGACTCGGAGCCGCCGCCGAACTCGGGTGGCGAGCCCGCGTCGCCCGCGTACCGGATCCAGCTCGGCTTGACGGGCGGCAGCGTGGGCAGGCCCGTGTTGCGGAAGGAGTTGTTCGCCGGGCCGCTCGCGCAGGCGTACTTCGCGGCTGAGGGGCCGCTGGGGAAGGTGTACTCGTTGTAGGTCTCGGTGGTGGTGTTGGTCCCGGTGCAGTAGGGCCAGCCGTAGTTGCCGGGGGCGGTGATCCGGTCGAACTCGACCTGGCCGCTCGGGCCTCGGTTCGCGTCGGTGACACCCGCGTCGGGGCCGTAGTCGCCCAGGTAGACGATGCCGGTGGGACGGTCGACCGACATCCTGAACGGGTTGCGGAAGCCCATCGCGTAGATCTCCGGCCTGGTCCTGGCCGTGCCCGGCGCGAACAGGTTCCCCGTCGGGATCGTGTACGTGCCGTCGGCCTGCGGCTTGATCCGCAGCAGCTTGCCGCGCAGGTCGTTGGTGTTCCCGCTGGAGCGCTGGGCGTCGAACTGCGGATTGCGGTCCGTGCGCTCGTCGATCGGCGAGTAGCCGCTGGACTCGAACGGGTTGCTGTCGTCGCCCGTCGTCAGGTACAGGTTGCCGGCGTTGTCGAAGTCGATGTCGCCGCCGACGTGGCAGCACTGGCCGCGATCGTTCGGCACCTGGAGGACGACCTTCTCGGTCGTCAGGTCGAGGGTGTTGTCCGCTTTCAGGGTGAACCTGGAGAGGTTGAGGTGGCCTTTCCACGACTCGAAGTCGGCGGCCGTGCCCGTCACGGGGGCGTCGCCCGCCGGGGTGGTGAGCTTGGGGGAGTAGTAGAGGTAGACGAAGCGGTTGGTGGCGAAGGCGGGGTCGGCGGCGATCCCCTGCAGGCCCTCCTCGTCGTGGGAGTAGACCTCCAGCTTGCCGGCGACCTTGGTGTTGCCGGCCGGGTCGGTGTACCTGAGCGTGCCGTCGCGGGCCGTGTGCAGGATTCCTCTGCCGGGGAGGACGGCCAGCGACATCGCCTCGCCGAGCTCGGCCGCGCCGGTCGCGAGCTGGACCTGCTGATAGTCGGCCGGCGGGATGACCAGCGCCGTCGCGGCGGCGGTCGTGGCGGTCGTGGCGGCGGCGCCGGGGAGCACCAGGAGTAAGGCCGTGAACAGGTGTGCTGCTGCCATGGTCTGTGGTTTCTTTCCTGACCTGGGGGGTTGAGTCAGGCAAGGCGCGCGCAGCTCCTTGCGCTTAACGTTTTGTACGGCGGATGGAGCTATTTCGCCAGTGTTTCGAAGTGGTTGCGATCGTGACACCGGCCAGATGCGCTGTCAAGACGGGTGATTTTTACAGTTGATGTACGAGAGTCAGTGCAGGTCAGCGCAAGGATCTGACAGTGATCGCGAAAATAGTGCAGCTAGCACACCTGGGGCCAAACATCGGAGGTATCGAGGCTCTCTTGCAGGTTAACCGACAAATCTGTGCAAATAGCTAGCGAGTTTGGGCAAATTTGTGGGGTTCTGTGCTGCCGGGGGAGTCGGCGCCCCTATTGACCAATGAATACATCCAATGTTAACTGCGCCTGACAGTCCGAACTCGGGAGATGTGCATGGTGAAGAGGTTGTTACGCTCCCTGCCCGCGTTGACACTCGTCGCCGGCCTGCTGAGCGCGGGCATGGCTTCGCCCACCCTCGCCTCGACGACCGACGCCGCCTTCGACCAGGCGGCCGGCGCGCTCAACGTGGACTACCAGGGATACCTGTCCAAGCACGACGTCGTGTACAACCGGCCCAACACCAACCCGCTCCACGGCCTGACCGTGGGCAACGGCCGCACGGGCGCCATGGTCTGGAACCAGAACGGGCTGACGATGCAGGTGTCGGGCGTCGACCTGGCACAGCAGTCCGCGTTCGCGGCGGGTCTGGTGAACCTGTCCTCCACCCCCGGAATGGACACCGGTTACTCCACCTACCAGCAGCGTCTGTCGCTCTACGACGGGACGCTGACCACCAGGTACGACTCCAACAGGACCGTCACCGTCCTCGGCTCGCCCAACTCCGAGGTGATGGGCATCCACGTCGAGGACACCCGTGCCGGGGTCTCCGGCGTGGCCCTGGATCTCAGCATGTGGGATCCGGCGACCGTCACCAACAGCGGCGACGTGCCGGACCTCACCACGTGGAAGACGATTTCCACCTTCGCCGACTCCGCGGGCGCCGGCCTGAGCCGGGGGCAGAGCGACGCCAACGGCTTCGGCTACACCCTGGCCGCCACCGTGGAGGGCGCGGGGTTCACCACCCAGGTCGTCGACGGCAGGAAGGTGCGGCTGAACATCACCCCCACCTCCGGCTACACGATCTGGATCACCGCCTCCAGCAGGCTCAACGCGCCCAACCGCGACTCGGTGGCGCAGGCCCGCAACCAGCTCGCCTCGGTCAAGAGCACCGGGTACGCCACCACGTACACCAACTACCGCAACTGGTGGCACTCCTTCTGGGGCAGGTCGTTCGTCCAGTACGCCAACGGCTCCGGCGACGCGGACTACATGGAGAACGTCTACTACCTCAGCACGTACATGATCGCGGCCGGCGGCTACGGCAGCTACCCGCTGCACTTCATCAACGGGGTCTTCCGCGCGACCCAGGACGCCACCAAGTGGAGCAACGCCTACTGGTACTGGAACCAGCGCGACGTCTACAACTCCTTCCTGGCCTCCAACCACACCGACCTGATGGACGGCTTCAACAGGCTCTACAGCCGCAACTACGCCGCGCTGAAGTCGTACACGCAGACCAGGTACGGCGTGGACGGGTTGTGGGTGCCGGAGACGATGGGCTGGGACGGCAACGCGCGCGGCACGGTGGGCAGCGACTACACCAAGAACATCCTGTCGACCGGCTACGAGGCCGCGTACAACATGTACCTGCGCTACCGGTACACGAACGACGTGAACTACCTGCGCGACGTCGCCTACCCGTACATGCGGGAGACGGCGAAGTTCTACTCGGCCATGTTGTCGCACGACAGCGCCACCAACACCTACTACATGGCCAACTCCAACTCCCACGAGACCTACTGGAACGTCCGCAACGCCATCACCGACCTGGCCGCCGTGCGCGCCATCTTCCCGCTGACCATCCAGGTCAGTCAGCAGCTCGGGCTGGACGCCGGCCTGCGGTCCGGCTGGCAGAACGTGCTGGACCACCTGGTGCCCTACTCGATCGCCAACGGCGCCTACCAGCCGCACCAGCCGCCGATCGCGCAGACCAGGAACAACGAGAACGTCTCGGCCGAGCTGATCTGGCCCTACGACATCACCGGCATCGGCTACGCCGACTACCAGACCGCGGTCAACACGTGGAACCAGCGGCCCTTCCCCTACGGCAACGTCTGGTCCAACGACGCGGTGCAGGCGGCCCGCCTGGGCCTCGGCGACCAGGCCTACCAGGGCATGAAGACCATGCTGCAGAAATACCAGAACTACCCCAACGGCATGACGAACAACACCAACGGCGTCTTCGAGTACCTCGGCGTGCACCTGTCCGCGATGAACGAAGCGCTCATGCAGAGCTACAACGACAAGATCAGGGTCTTCCCCGCGGTGCCGGGCGACTCGTCCTTCGTCGGGAAATTCACCCTGCTGGCCAAGGACGGCTTCCAGGTCAGCTCGGAACGCGAGGCCGGTGAGATCAAGTACGTCGGACTCAAGAGCCTGTACGGCAAGCAGGCCACGGTGGTCAACCCCTGGGGCACCCAGCAGGTGCGCGTGCGCCGGACCTCCGACAACGCCATCCTGACCACCGGTTCCAGCGCGGAGATCTCCTTCGCCACCGCGGCGAACACCGTTTACGTCGTGGAGCGCACGGCCAAGCCGCTCAGCTCCTACTCGCCGGCGCGCCTGACCGGCTCGGCGAACCAGAGCGTCAAGACGCTGAGCGGCACCAGCTCGGCCCTGGGCACCGGGTCGACGGCGAACCCGATGGTGAACGACACCGAGCTGACCTACGACGCCAACTGGTACCACACGACCGGCCGGGGCTACGGTGACCACAACGACGACACCCACCACAGCAACACCGTCGGCGCCACCGCCCAATACACCTTCACCGGGACCGGCGTCGAGTACCTCTCCGAGCGCAACGGCGACATGGGCAACGTGGACGTCTACCTCGACGACGTCTTCCAGGCGAACGCGAACCTGTACGTCTCCGGCGCCCGGCAGGCGCAGCAGGTGGTCTTCCGCAAGAGCGGGCTGCCCAGCGGCCGGCACACGATCAGGATCGTCAACAAGAGCACCGCCGTCGGCATGGTCGACGCCCTGCGGATCCTCACCACCACTCAGCAGGCGATCAGCCTGCGCTCCAGAGCCAACAACCTGTACGTCACCGCCGCCGCCGGCGCGCCCCTGATCGCGAGCAGGACCAGCGCCGGGACGGGCGAACAGTTCGACCGCGTCGACCTGGGCAACGGCAACATCGCGCTGCGGGCCAGGAGCAACAACCAGTTCGTGAGCGCGGAGAACGCCGGCGCCGCGGCCCTGATCGCCAACCGCCCCTCGGCCGGCGCCTGGGAGACCTTCCAGCTCGTCAACAACCCGGACGGCACGGTCAGCATCAAGGCCCAGGTCAACGGCAAGTACGTGTGCGCGGAAGGCGGCGGCGCGCAACCGCTGATCGCCAACCGCACGGCCGTCGGCCCGTGGGAGTCGTTCGACCTCGTCACCGGCTGACCGCTCTACCTTCCCGAACGACCCCTCGACACAAGGAGTGCACGTGACCGTCTCCCGCCGGGGATTCCTGGCCTCAGCAGCGACCGGATCGATTGTGGCCGCGGTGTCTTCCTCGCAGCTCCTTTCGGCGCTGACCAGCGCGGCGAACGCGGCCAGCCCGCCCGGTGACGTGGTGGGGAAGATCACGGTCGGCTATCAGGGGTGGTTCGCCTGCAAGGGCGACGCGGCCCCGATCAACGCGTGGTGGCACTGGAGCGCGAACAACCAGCAGCCGCCGTCGCCGGGCAACACCACGATCGTGGCCTGGCCGGACATGCGGGAGTTCACCCAGGCATACCCGACCGCCTACGCCGCTCTCGGCAACGGCCAGCCGGCCACCCTGTTCTCCTCCTACGACCAGCAGACCGTGGACACCCACTTCCGGTGGATGCGGGAGAACAACATCGACACCGCCGCCCTGCAGCGGTTCAACCCGAACGGCGGCGAAGGCGCCACCCGCGACGCGATGGCGCAGAAGGTCCGCACCGCCGCGGAGGCCAACGGGCGCAAGTTCTACATCATGTACGACGTCACGAGCTGGACCAACATGCAGCCGGAGATCAAAACCGACTGGCTGAACAAGATGTCCGCCCACACGGCCTCTCCCATGTACGCCCGCCAGAACGGCAAACCCGTGGTCGGAATCTGGGGATTCGGCTTCAACGATCCCGGACGCCCCTGGGCCCCCGCACCCTGCCTGGAGGTGGTGAACTGGTTCAAGGACCAGGGCGTGTACGTGATGGGTGGGGTGCCGACCTACTGGCGGCAGGGGATCAACGACTCCCGGCCGGGATTCATCGACGTCTACCGGGCCTTCCACATGATCTCGCCGTGGATGGTCGGCCGGATCAGCACGATCGCGGACGCGGACAACTTCTACACCAACCTGACCGTTCCCGACCAGGCCGAATGCAACGCCCGTGGCATCGACTACCAGCCGTGCGTGATGCCCGGCGACGTCACGCTGCGGCACCGGCGGCACGGCGACTTCATGTGGCGGCAGTTCTACAACGTCATCCGGGCAGGTTGCCAGGGCATCTACATCTCGATGTTCGACGAGTTCAACGAGGGCAACCAGATCGCCAAGACCGCCGAGACCGCCGCCTGGTTACCCACGAACTCCGGGATGCTGGCGTTGGACGAGGACGGCACCTTCTGCTCCTCTGACTACTACCTCCGTCTCACCGGCGACGGCGGGCGCATGCTGAAAGGCCAGCTCGCCCTCACCGCGACCCGCCCCACCCCTCCCGTGGGCGGCGGCGGCACAACCGGGTTCATCGCCCTGCGCTCCCGGGCCAACAACCGGTTCGTGACGGCCGCCGCCGGCGCGCCGCTGATCGCCGACGGCGCCTCCGCCGGAACCGCGCAGCAGTTCGAGCGGGTCAACCTGGGGAACAACGCCATAGCGCTGCGGTCCCGGACCGGCAACCAGTACGTCTGCGCGGAGGCGGCCGGCGCCCAGCCGCTGATCGCCAACCGGGCCGCCATCGGCCCGTGGGAGACGTTCACGCTGGTCACCAACGCGAACGGGTCGATCAGCCTGCGCGCCCAGGCCAACAACCAGTACGTCTGCGCGGAGGCGGCCGGCGCCCAACCGTTGATCGCCAACCGGGCCGCCATCGGCCTCTGGGAACAGTTCGACATCGTCACGACTTGATCGAAGACCAGCGGCTTATCATGACCTTCGGACCGCGAACGACGATTCCGTCGTGGTCCACGAGCCATCGAGCGAGATGTCGCGCCTGCTCGCCCAGATCCGCCGTGGACACGTCATCGGGTTCCGGACACCGCCATCGGCGGGACCGGCCCGGTGGCGAGCGGTCGGAGGGAGGGCGGAGTGTCCGGACCAGACCCGTCGGCCGCCCATGGCCCCGAACGGATCGGACCCTACCGGCTGCTCGGAGTGCTGGGTGAAGGCGGCCAGGGTGTGGTCTACCTCGCCCAGGCCTCCTCGAAGCGTGAAGTGGCCGTCAAGGTGCTGCACGATCGGCTGGCGGCCGACCCCCGGAGCCGGGAACGCTTCAGGCGTGAGGCCGATCTGGTCCGGCAGCCGCCTGGAGCGGCTGGCCATCACCACGCTGAGCGCGCTGGAGGTGATCCATCAGGCCGGAGTCATCCACCGCGACTTCAAGCCCAGCAACGTGATCATGAGCCCGGAGGGGCCGGTGGTCATCGACTTCGGCATCGCCCGCGTGCTGGAACAGACGACCTCCCATTCCGGCCCTGTGGGAACCCTCGCCTACATGGCGCCGGAACAGTTCAACGGTCAGGCGGCCGGCACGACGTCGGACGTGTTCAGCTGGGCCGCGACCATGGTCTACGCCGCCACCGGGCATCCTGCCTTTCCCGGCTCCACCACCGCGGCGGTGGTCGGCGCCATCGTGACCCGCGAACCGGACCTGTCCGGCGTACCGGACGCTCTTGGCTCGCTGCTGAGCGCGTGCCTGGCCAAGGATCCCGCTGATCGCCCCGCCATCCACGGCATGCCGGCCGGCTTCACGCGGGTCCGTGCCCAGCCCGGCAGCCGCCACGACCGGCCGGCCCCGCCTCCCGCACCCGAGACCACGCACGGCGAGGAGGATCCCGAACAGCTACCGGCGCCTGCCGGTTCTCCTCGCCGCCGTACGTCACGGCGCCGGAGACCGGCCGCGGTCGCAGGTGTGGTGGCCGTGGCCGTCTCCTTATCGGTGTGGTTGTGGGGCCCGCCCGAAACCTGGCCATCGTTCATCCCGTCACCCGCTGCCGAACCCTTCGGCACGTTGGTCGATGAGCCGTTCTCCGCCGGCGACCGCTGGATCGACGCGCTGGCGGTGGCACAGCTCGGCGACCGCCCGGTGGTGGTCTCCGCTGACGGCGCCGGCACGGTGCGGGTCTGGAGCCTAGGTCCGGCCTAGCCGCTCTCGTGCTCCCGCTGATCTTCCGTCGAGGAGTGGCAGCCGATGGCGCGGAGTTCCTCGATCGCCTCCTGCTCCCGGCCGGGCAGCAGGCGCAGCGTGCAGGCGCGCTCGAACCGGGCGTCGATCGACGTCCACCGTTCGACCGCCTCCGCCAGCGTGTCGGGGTCGCCGTGCAGGATCGCGCGGGTACGGGCCAAACCGGCCGCCGCCCAGGCGTTCTGCTCCGCGTACGGCAGGCAGGCGGCGAACCGGTCGGCGGCGTCGGGCAGGCCCGCGACGACGGCCAGCTCCGCGCCCGCGGCGCGCGCGTAGGCCTCGTACCAGCGGATGGAGAAGGGGGCGAACGCCCGCTCGACGAGCGCGGCGGCCTGGTCGTAGGCGCGGGTGTGGAGGGCGACCCGGGCGTCGACGAACGCGGCGAAGGCGGCCAGCACCGGTGTGGAGGCCGCATCGTCCGTCCTGGCCATCTCCAGAGCGCGCGAGCGCCACAGGCCGAACTCCCCGCTGCCCGCCAGCCCATGCGCCAGCGCCACGGCGGAGACCGCGGTCGACATCCACGAGCTGCGCGGGCTGCCGGCCTGATGCCAGGCCTCCCACATGGCGGGAGCCTGCCGGAAGACCTCCGGGAACCGGCCGCTCAGCGCGAGCGGCCTGATGGTCTTGGGGAGGGACAGGTAGGGATGCTCGCCGATGGGGTCCTCGCGGTGCGCCCGGCGGGCGACGGCGAGCGCGGCAGGCAGGTCGCCGACACACAGCTCGGCGCGTGCCGCGGAGTGGAAGGTGTCGACGATCTCGGCCGCAGCGGACGGCTCGTGTGCCGGCAGGTGTTCGATGAGCGTGAGCCGCTCCTGGCAGATCCGCTGGACGGCACGCATCCGGCCGGCTCGCGCGTTCGCGCGGGTGAGCACGTCCAGCGCGCCCAGCAGGACGATGGGGTCGCCGCACTCGCGGGCGCTGGCCGCGGCGGAGCGGGCCAGTTCCAGGCCGCCGTGTTCCCAGGCCCGGGCGATCGTCAGGAGCGCCGCGGTGCGCGGCTCGGCAGCGGCGGCCTCCTGGTCGAGCAGCGCCGAGAGGCGTTCGGAGGCCGGGCCGCTGTCGCCTTTGTAACGGTGGGCGACCACGAGGGCGGAGGCGAGCGTGGCGGCGCGCGGACCGGCCTGTCCGGCCTGTCCGGCCTGTTCTGCCTGTCCGGCCTGTTCCGCGGCCCGCATCAGCAGGCGGAAGGCCAGGGGTCCGTCGGCGATCGCGACGGCCGTGTCGGCCGCGCGCAGGAGGTCCTGGTGACCTGCCGCGGCCTCGCAGGCCCGGTCGGCGGCGGCCAGGTAATGGCCGATCGCCTCGCGATGGAAGCGCCGCGCGAAGGTCAGGTGCGCCAGCGACCTGGCCAGGCCGTGCGCCCGCGGGTCCGGGACGGCGGGGGTGTCGGCGAGTGTGGCCCGGAGATCATCGGCCACCAGGTCGAACTGCGGCTGCCAGGCGCCGTCGAGCCGTGATTCCAGTGCGGCCGCCGTGCCCGCCGCCCACCGCAGACGCAGCCGGAGGCTCTCCTCGGTCTCGCCGCCGTCCGCGAGCCGGTCGGCGGCGAAGGCCCTGATGGTCTCCAGCAGCCGCCACCGGCCGCCGCCCACCACTCCGGCCAGGCTCTTGTCGACCAGCCGGCCGATGACGTCGGCCACCGCGCTCGGCGGCGCGTCCGGCATGAGCGCCGTGGCCGCCGCCAGGTCGAACCCGCCCGCGAACACCGCCAGGCGGCGCAGCAACGCGCGTTCCTCCTCATCCAGCAGGTCGTAGCTCCAGCCGATGACCGCACCCAGCGAGCGGTGCCGTGACGGCCTGCCCCGGGCGCCCGACAGCAGCCGCAGCCGATCCTGCAGCCCCACGCGCAGGGCGTCGATCCCGAGCGCGGCGACGCGTGAGGCGGCCAGCTCGATCGCCAGCGGCAGCCCGTCGAGCCGGGCGCACACCTCGGCGATCGCCGCGGGCTCGGCGTCGAACGCCGGATCGATCGCGCGCGCCCGTTCCAGGAACAGCTGCTCCGCCTCCTCCGCCAGGGGCGGCACCGTGATGACCCGCTCACCGGCGAGACCCGGCCGCTCCCTGCTGGCGATCAGGATGCCGGCCTGGGGGCAGGCCGAGCGCATGCTCTCCACCAGATCGCCGACCTCGTCCAGCAGATGCTCGCAGTTGTCCAGGACCAGCAGCGACCGACCGAGCGCGAGCCGCTCGGTGACGACCTGTTCCAGCGGCTGGGGCGGACGTTCCGCCAGGCCGAGCGCGTCGGCCACGGCTCGCAGGACGAAACCCTCGCCGATCGGGGCGAGATCGACGAAAGCCCCGCCGGCGGGGAACGACGTCGAGGCCGTCTGCGCCACCACGGCGCCCAGCCGGGTCTTGCCGACGCCGCCCGGCCCCACCAGGCAGACCGGCGCGGACTGTGCCAGCGCCGCCAGCGCCTCCTGCCGTTCGTGCCGGCGCCCGATGAAGGAGGTGTGGCTGACCGGGATCGCCTCGATGTGCCCCGGCCTGGCTGACGGGGATGACCGGTGCCGGTTCATGGCCGCCAGGGCCGCGCGGTCGGCGACGCCGTACTTGCGCAGCAGCGAGGAGACGTGACTTTCCACGGTACGGACCGAGACCTGTAACCGGCGGGCGATCTGCGCGTTCGTCAGCTGCTCCGCCACCCCCGCCAGCACCTCGGCCTCGCGGGGCGACACCTCCCGCGGCTCGCTGCGAACCATGTGCCCATTGTGGCCTTCGTGTTTCTTCAGTAGCGAATCGGTGCTGACTCCGTGGTGGTCGAGTGATCTGCACGGATGTCCCCGCGTGGCCTGGCGGGCCACAGTCGCCGGTGACATCCACTGAGAGGTTCACATGATCGAACACGCCACGTTCGTGGCCCAGCACGTCTACGGCGTCCCACCGGTCGAGGTGTTCTCCGCCTGGGCCGACCCGGCCGTCAAGGCCCGATGGTCCAGTGGTCCCGCCGAATGGAATCCGCGGCTCGACCTGGATTTCCGGGTCGGCGGACTGGAGCGGTACCACGGCACCGAGGTGGGCGGCCCCGCGCACACGGTGCAGGCGCGCTACCTCGACATCGTGCCGAGCAAACGCATCGTCTACAGCTATGACGTCCTGCTCGACCAGGTGCGCATCCTGGTCTCACTGGCCACGATCGAGTTCGCCCGGGACGGGGCGGGCACCAGGCTCATCCACACCGAGCAGGTCGCCTTCTTCACCGCCGGGGACACCTCGCCGTTCGAGCGGCACATGACATACGCACTGGAGTCCCTGGCCACGGAACTGCGCGGCCAGACCGCCGCCTTCGACGGCACGCCGGCCTCCCAGCGCGGCCGGACCGCGGAGTTCGACGAAGGACTGCCGACGCTCCAGCGCGGCCGGACTGCGGCGTTCGACGAAGGACTGCCGGCGCCCCAGCGCGACCAGGCCGCCGCCTTCGACGACGGGATGCCGGACTCCCGCCCGGTCAGCGGATCCGCGCGGCCATGACCGCCGCCATTCACGCGGGGCGGCCTCCGATCGTCACCGGGGCGCTGCTGCTGCGGATGACCACCGTCGTGGCCTCGTCGATCGGGTTCTTCCTGCCGTTCGCCGTCGTTCCCGAGTACGCCGAGCGGTCGGCGGGCGCCACCGTCGCCGGCGCCGCGAACGCCGCCCTGCTGGTGACCACCGTGGCCGTCGAACTGGCCGCGCCGGCCCTGGTGGCCAGGCTCGGCTACCGGTGGGCGCTGGGGCTGGGCCTGCTCGCCCTGGGCGCGCCCACCCTCGCGCTGATGACGTCCTCGGACACCGCGGTCATCATCGCCGTCAGCGTCCTGCGCGGCATCGGTTTCGCGGTCACGGTCGTGGCCGGGGGCGCGCTCACCGCCGAACTCCTGCCGGCCTCGCGACGCGGTGAAGGGCTCGCGCTGGTGGGCCTGGTCAGCGGGGTCAGCGCGCTGCTGGCGCTGCCCGCCGGCACCTGGCTGGCGCAAACCGTGGGCTATGACGCGGTCTTCGCCGCGACCGCCGCCGTCCCCATCCTGTCCGTCCTCGCCGTCCCATTCCTGCCGGCCCGCCCGACAGCCACCGCACGCACAACCGGGCCCACGATCGGGCGCGTCGTGGAAGGAACCGCGGAAGGCGCTGCGGGAGGCGCTGCGGAAGATGCTGCGGAAGACGCGGCGGGCCGGGCCGGGGACGGCGCTGTGGGGGTTCTGGCCGGGCTGCGTTCGCCGATGCTGATGTGGCCGGCCGCGGTGTTCGCCGCGTCGGCCGCCGGCACCGGCATCCTGTGCACCTTCGTGCCGCTGGCCGTGCGCGGCGGACCCGTCTGGGTCGCCCCGGCCGCGCTGCTGGCCCAGTCGGCCACGGCGACGCTCGCCAAATGGGTCGCCGGCCGCGCCGGCGACCGGCGGGGGCACGAAGGGCTCATGCTCCCCGGCCTCGTCCTGTCCGCCGCCGGGATGGCCGTCGTCTCCATGACGCACTGGAGCGCGGGCGTCGTCATCGGCGCCGCCGTCTTCGGGGCCGGATTCGGCGTCCTGCAGAACGCGACCATGACCATCATGTACGGGCGCGTCCGCCCGGCCATGTTCAGCACGGTCAGCGCCCTGTGGAACGCCGCCTACGACAGCGGCATGGCCGCCGGGGCGTTCGCGGTCGGCCTTCTGGCCCCCATGACCGGCTATCCGCCGGCGCTGCTGATCGCCGCGGCCCTGATGGCGGTCGCCGTCACCCTCGTTCCCCGCGCCCGCACAGCCCTGCCCTCCATGGAGCCGAGATGACCCTGAACATGATCACACCCGTGAGCGACCGGCGCCGGCTGATCGCGCTCGCCGCGCTGGCGCTGCCTACCCTGCTGGTCGCCATCGACATCTCCGTCATGAACGCCGCGCTGCCGTCCATCGCCCGCGACCTGCGGCCCAGCGCCGCCGAGCTGCTGTGGATCACCGACAGCTACAACTTCCTCGTCGCCGGATCCATGCTCGCGACGGGAGCCGCCGGCGACCGGATCGGCCGCCGGCGGATGATCCTCATCTGCGCGGCGATCTTCGCCCTGGCCTCCGCCGTCGGCGCCTTCGCCACCACCCCGCTGCTCGTGATCCTCGCCCGCGCCGTCATGGGCGTGGCCGGGTCGGCCATCATGCCCGCCTCGATGTCCCTCATCGGGGTGCTGTTCACCGAGGACAAGTCCCGGGTGCAGGCGATGGGCGCGTACATGACGGTGTTCCTCGCCGGTATGGCCGTGGCCCCGTTCGTCGGCGGGTTGCTGCTCGCGCACTTCTGGTGGGGCTCGGTGTTCCTGGTCAGCGTGCCGGTCATGGCCGTCACCATGGCCATCGTGCCACGGCTGCTGCCCGAGTCACGCTCCGACCGCGCGCCCCGCGTCGACCTCGTGAGCACCCTGCAGAGCCTGGGGGCGGTCCTCGGGCTCGTCTACGCGCTCAAGGCCTGGGTCAACGACGGCGCGGACGCCTCAGCCTGGCTCACCCTGGCGGGCGGAATCATCCTCGGTGTCCTGTTCGTCCGGCGGCAGCGGCGGCTGGAGCACCCGCTGCTCGACCTGGCCCTGGTCCGCAACCCAGGAGCGGCCAGAACTCTGGCCGCCCTGTTCCTCACCTCGCTGATCATGGGCGGCAGCTCCCTGTTCTTCAACCTCTACCTTCAGGACGTGCAGGGCCTGACGCCGCTCGGCGCCGCCTGGTGGACGTTGCCGCAGATCGTCCTCATGATCGCCGCCTCCAACCTCGGCCCCTGGCTCAACCGCCGGCTCGCCCACCGCACGATCGTGATGTCGATGCTGCTGATCACGTCGCTCGGATTCATCCTGTACGCCGTCCTGCCCGTCACCTGGATCGGCCGTCCTCTGGCGGCAGCCGGCGCCGCCCTGGCCGCGTTCGGCATCGGAGCGGCGTTCCCGCTGCTCATGGACCGCGTCATCAGCGCCACACCGCCCGAGCGAGCCGGAGCGGGGGCGGCGCTGGCCCAGGTGAGCAACGAGCTGGGCATCGCGGCCGGCCTGACGGTCCTGGGATCCCTGGGCACCGTGGTCTACCGCGGCCGCCTTGACCTGCCGGACTCCCCGGCCGCCGTCAGCATCGTCGACGGCATCCGCGACGCCGCCGCGAGCGGCGACCCGCTTCTCCTCCAGGACGTCCGGGCGGCGTTCACCGACGCCTTCAACGTCGTCGGCCTCGTCGGCGTGGCCGTGCTGATCCTGGTGCTCCTCCTCACCAGAACCATGTCGAACAGGGCCTGACGCTGAACCCGGCCCTGCTCACCAGGCGGGCCGTCGGGTCCCGCGCGGCGGCCGGTCAGGGGCGCGAGGCGATGAGCCGTACGCGGCAGGCGAGCTCGACCGCGAACCGCGCGTTCGGCTCGGTGAGGTCGAGCCCGAGCGTCTGCTCGATGCGCCGGACGCGGTAGTTGACCGCGTTGGGGTGCAGGTTCAGCTCCTCTCCCGCACGGGACAGGGAGTTGCGGTGCCCGAGATACGCCACCAGGGTTCTCATGGCGATCAGCGCGCGCTCGGGCCCGAGCGCGTTGAGCGGCGCCAGGATGTCGTCGAGCAGCGACCGGCTCAGCGGAGAGGCGTAGAAGTCCAGCAGCACGCGGCGCAGCCCCGTGACGTCGGTGACCTCGACGTGCCCCGCCCGGCCGCCGGCCACGGCCGCCTCGGCCGCGACCCGCGCCTCCGTCGCGGACTGCCGCAGGCCGGCCGCGCCGCTCTGCGGCGTCCCGAGCCCGACGGTGAAGCTCCACTCACCGCCCACGGCCGAACTCGCGTGGGCCATGACGGCCTCCATGACGTCGCGCAGGCGCCGCTGGTGGTCAGGGGCGCCGGCCTCCTCGGAGGCGACCATCACGATGTCGTTGTGGAAGGTGGCCAGGTGCCACACCTCCTCGCGGCTCTCGACGAGCTGGAGCGCGTGCAGTTCGACGGAGGAGGCGAGCACGGCGGCCGGCCGGCGCTCCGGATCGCCGCGATGGGTGGGGGTCAGCCACGCGACCACGTGGGAGAGCGACACCGGCAGCCCCGCGCGGGTCGCCTCGACGGCGAGCTTGTCGATCCGCGACGACTCGGCGGAGATGAGCTCGATGATGAGGTCGGCACGTGAGCGGACCGGCCCGAAGCGCGCCTGCATGTCGTGCTGGAGGGTACGCGAGAGCATCGCGGCGATCGCCGGGAGGGCGACCGTGACGGACGCGTCGTCACGGTCGGCCGTCAGCCGCCCGATCGGCACCTCGCCCACGCAGACCGCGTCGGGTTCCGACCATGTCACGCCGGTGTCCTGGACGAGGGAGAGCCGCACGCCGAGGGCCGCGCCGACGTCCTCCAGGATGGCCTCCGTCGGCCGGCCCTGCGCCGTGGCCGCGGCCCGCGTGGCGCGGGCGATCGCGTACTCGGCGCGTGACAGCACCTCCTCGGCGCCGCCGCGGATCGTCCGGTCCATCAGCACCGCGAGCTCGGACGGCGTCGCGGTGCTCATCAGCACCGGCAGCCCGCCGCGCTCGGCCAGCGCGCGGGAGGTCTCGGCGAGCGGGAAGTCTCCGAGGAAGACCAGCCCCGCGCACTCCGCGGCGATGGCGCGCCTGATGGCGATGTCGACCTGGTAGGGACGCGGCACCGCGTCATGGGTCGTGGTCACGATGACGAGGCGGCCGGGGGAGGCCGGCCCGAGCTCGTCCATGGCGACGATCTCCACGCCGGACACCGCCACCCCCTCGGGGTCGCCCGCGACGCAGCGGATGCCCAGCCGCTCTCCCTGCGTGACCATGTCCGCGACGCCGACCTGTTTCATGGGCACAGTCTGGCGCGTTTCTCTGGGTTGCCGGCACATTGTTGTGCCCAACCGTGCTCCCTAGCCTCGGTACATGCCCGACCAGGACCTGCATTCCCGGGGCGATGGCGCACCCGTGCGCACGATCGCCCGATCCGACGTCGCCGCTCTCGCGGCCGGCGCCGCCATATTCGGCACCGGCGGCGGAGGCGCCGTGCAGACCGAGCAGCTGGCCGTGGAGACGGCCATCGACAGGTACGGCCCGGTGAGCGTCATACCGGTGGAGGAGCTCACCGACGACGACGCCGTGATCGTGATCTCGGCCATTGGAGCGCCGTCCGTCGGCATCGAGATGCTCGTCGCCGAAGGCCAGACCGACACGATCGTCCGCGAGGTCGAGCGGTACACCGGCCGGCGCATGACGGCCGTGATGGCGGCGGAGATCGGCGGCAGCAACGGGGTAGCGCCCGTGGGCTGGGCGGCGCGGCTGGGGCTGAAGGTCCTCGACGCGGACGGGATGGGCCGCGCCTTCCCCCAGGGCACGATGATCTCGATGAACGTCGCCGGGCTCCCCAGCGAGTTCGCCGTCATGAGCGACGCGATCGGCAACGTCTCCCTGCTGCGTACGGTCAATCTCGCCTGGCTGGAACGCCACGCCCGCGCGCTCACCGTGGCCAGCGGCGGGATCTCGCTCGGCGCCCACTACGTGCTCACCTCCAGGACCGCTCCCGGCGCGGTCATCGAGGGGACGGTGAGCCGGGCGGTCCAGGTCGGCCGCCGCCTGCTCGCCGCGGCCGAGCCCATCGCCGCGCTCGCCGACGAGCTCGGAGCCGAGGCCGTCGTCCACGGCAAGATCATCGACGTCGACCGCAACACCGAGGGCGGTTTCACGCGCGGGTCGGTGACGGTCGAAGGCGTCGGTCCCGACCGCGGCCGCCTCATCCGGGTGGAGATCCAGAACGAGAACCTGGTGATCATGGAGGACGGCCTCGTCATCGCGACCGTCCCCGACCTCATCACCATCGTCGACTCCGAGACCGGCGAGGCCATCTCCACCGAGCTCCTCCGCTTCGGCCAGCGGGTCAGCGTGCTGGCCTGGGCGTGCGATCCCCTGTGGCGGACGGAACGCGGCCTGGAGCTCACGGGCCCGCGCGCCTTCGGATACGACCTCGACTACTCCCCGTTCGCCGCCGGAGCACACCGATGAACGACTACCGCGACCTGTCCATCGGCATCGACGTCGGCGGCACCAACACCGACGCCGTGGCGATCTCCCCGTCGGGCGAGGTCATCGCCTGGACGAAGAGCGCCACCACGCAGGACGTCACCGGCGGCATCCGGTCGAGCCTGGCCACCGTGCTCGACGCCCTGGGCCCGGACCGGGACTCGGTCTCGCGCGTGATGCTGGGCACGACGCACGCCACCAACGCGATCGTGCGCCGCCGCGACCTCGGGCGCGTCGCCGTGATCCGCCTCGGCGCGCCGGCCGCCACCGTCTATCCTCCGCTCACCGGCTGGCCCGAGGACCTGCGCGACACCGTCCTGGTCGGCTCCGTGCTCGCCGGCGGCGGGCACCTCGTGGACGGCTACCCCATCGCCGAGCTGGACCGGGACGGCATCCGCCGCGCGCTCGACGGCCTTGAGGGCCGCTTCGACGCGGTCGCGGTGTGCGGCATCTTCAGCCCCTCCTTCCCGGGCCAGGAGCTGGAGGTGGAGGCGCTCATCCAGGATCACGCAGGCATCGACGTGCCGATCTCGCTCAGCAGCGAGATCGGGGAGCTGGGCCTGCTGGAGCGCGAGAACGCGACCGTGCTCAACGCCGCGCTCTACGGGGTCGCGCGCGACATCACGACCGCGCTCACGACCGTGGTCGCCGAGCACGGGCTCGACGCCGCGACGTTCTTCGCCCAGAACGACGGCACGTTCATGGCCGTCGAGTACGCGGCCCGCTACCCCGTGCTCACGATCGGCTCCGGCCCCGCGAACTCGATCCGCGGGGCCGCCGCGCTCTCCGGCGCCGCCGACGCCATCGTCATCGACGTCGGAGGCACCACGAGCGACCTCGGTGTGCTCGTCGGCCGCTTCCCCCGGGAGTCGACGATGCCCCGCGAGGTCGGCGGCGTGCGTACGAACTTCCGCATGCCGGACATCCTGAGCCTGGGCATCGGCGGCGGCACGATCGTCGACGTGGCCTCGGGAGCGCCGGGCAACGACTCGGTCGGCTACCGCATCTCGCAGGAGGCGCTGCTGTTCGGCGGCTCCACTCCCACCCTCACCGACGCGGCGGCCACGCGCGCCACCGTCATGGCAGGGCGGGAGCTCCCGGCGCTGGACCGCTCCGTGCGCACGGCACTCGCCGGCGCGCTGGCCGTCGCCCACGACCGGATCGAGTCGGCCGTCGAGCGCATGTCGCTCGGCCGTACGGGGCTGCCCCTCGTCGTGGTCGGCGGCGGCGGATTCCTCGTCCCCGACCAGGTCCTCGGCGCCAGCGAGGTCGTACGGCCCGATCTCGGCGCCGTGGCGAACGCGGTCGGCGCGGCGATCGCGCTGGCGGGAGGCCGGGCGGACCGGTTGTGCGAGCTCGCGGACCGCGCGGCCACCATCGAGGAGACGAGCCGCGCGGCGATCGAGAAGGCCATCCAGGCGGGGGCGGACCCCGCCCGCGTCGAGATCACCGACGTGCTGGAGACACCGGTGTCCTACACCGCGCAGCCCACCCTCAAGGTGGCCGTCAAGGCGGCGGGACCTCTCGCTCAGATCGGACACACCCCACGCCGGCCCGCCCGGGAAATGGAAGAGCGCACATGAACAACAGACACATCAGGACGTCCGCGGCCGCCGCCGCGGTCGTCCTGGCCGCGACAGGTCTCACGGCGTGCAACTCCTCACAGGGCGGCGGCGGCACGGCGAAGGGAGCCGTCTCCGGGGGCGTCTTCGTCAAGGCGATCTCCTCCGACCCCGGCCATCTCAACCCGATGACGGGCGTCTCCCTCGCGGCCCGCGAGATGGTCGGCTACGCCTACGAGTCGCTCGTGTACTCCACCCCGGACGGCACGTTCGTGCCGTGGCTGGCCACGGAGTGGAAGGCGGGCGAGAAGAAGATCACCTACACCCTGCACGACGGCATCACCTGCTCCGACGGCAAGCCGTTCACCGCGCAGAGCGCGGCCGACAACATCAACTACCACGCCGACCCCGACCACGCGACCTTCTACTACGGCCCCCAGATCCACAAAGGGCTCTCCGCCAAGGCCGAGGGGAACACGCTCACCGTCACGAGCAAGGTCAACGACCCGTTCCTGCTCGCCAACACGGGAACGGTCGAGATGGTGTGCCAGGCGGGCCTCGACGACCCCGACGCCCTGAAGACCACCACCGACGGCACGGGCCTGTTCGCCCTGACGGCCTCCACCCCAGGCTCGGTGTACACCTACACCAAGCGGAAGGGGTACGCCTGGGGGCCGGAGGGCGTCACGAGCGAGACCCCTGGGCTGCCGGACACCCTGGAGATCCGTGTCGTCACCGACGAGAGCACCGCGGCCAACCTGCTGCTCTCCGGCGAGGTCAACGCGGCCGTCATCACCGGGACCGACCGCACCAGGCTCAGCGCGGCCCAGCTCAAGACGGTAGGCGTGCGCAACCCGGTCGGCGAGATGTTGTTCAACGAACGCCGGGAACGCCCGACCTCCGACCCGCTCGTGCGCAAGGCCCTTGTCACGGCGCTCGACCGCAAGGAGATCGGCGACGTGGTGAGCGACGGATCCGCGACGGAGTCGAAATCCCTCGTCGTGAAGAACCCGCTGCTCTGCGTCGCCGGCGGCCCGAAGTGGACGCTCCCCGCCACCGACCCCGCCAAGGCCGCGGCCCTGCTCGACCAGGCCGGATGGAAGCTCGGCCCCGGCGGGAAACGCGCCAAGGACGGCAAACCGCTGACGATCAAGTTCATCTACGACGCCGCCACGCCGGCGCACGCCTCCGCCGCCGAGCTCGTGCAGCAGACGTGGGACAAGCTCGGCGTCACGACCCAGCTCTCGGCCAACGACGCCAACGCGTGGTCGGAGCAGTTGTTCCAGACCTTCGACTGGGACACCGGCTTCGTGCAGATCGCCCCGGGCGGCCCGGTGACGGTGAGCAGCTTCTTCGACGGAGCGACCCCGGACAAGGGGGGCAACAACTTCATGTTCGTCGACAACCCCGGCTACAAGGCCCTGGTGAAGCAGGCTTCCAGCGCCTCCGCCGACGAGACGTGCGCCCTGTGGCAGCAGGCCGAGGCCGAGCTGATCGAGCGCACCGACGTGTTCCCTCTCGCCGACAACGAGATGCGCACCTTCCTGTCCGGCGTGGAGCTACAGCAGCCGAACTTCGTCGCGCCCACCACCATCCGGATGCTGGGGTGAACCATGGCGATCCCGCCGACCGCCACTCCCGGCCCCGGCCCCGGCCCCGTTCCCGGCTCGGCCCCCGGCCTGGCCTCTGGGCCGGCTGACCCGACGCCGGCGCGGCGGCTGTCCCCGCGTACGACCTTCCTGCTGCG
This sequence comes from Nonomuraea insulae, assembly GCF_042656245.1. NCBI lineage: Bacteria > Bacillati > Actinomycetota > Actinomycetes > Streptosporangiales > Streptosporangiaceae > Nonomuraea > Nonomuraea insulae. The sequence continues at coordinate 43,760 of NZ_JBHSPA010000036.1, read as the reverse complement.
CAGAAGCGGGCGGGCGCTGGTCTCGCTCGGTGTCGTCGTCGCCGCCACGTTCCTGGTGGTGCACCTCGTGCCGGGCGACCCGGTCCGCGCCGCGCTCGGGCCGAGCGCGACCCCGGAGCTCGTCCAGCGCACGCGCATGGAGCTGGGCCTGGACAAGCCGGCCCTCCAGCAGTTCGCCGACTACCTGTCCGGCCTGCTCCGCGGCGACCTCGGCGTCTCGCTGCGCTCCCACCGCCCGGTGTCGGCCACGCTCGCCGAACGGTTCCCCACGACGCTCACGCTCGCCTGCCTCGCCTTCCTGGTCGCGGCGCTCGGCGCCGTGCCCATCGGCGTCGCGACGGCGGTGTCGGCGTGGAACGGGCGTCGCCGTACGCTCCACGCCGGTGTGTCGTGGCTGCTCGGCGCACTGATCGCGGTCCCGAACTTCCTGCTCGCGGTCGGGCTCATCGCCCTGTTCGGCATCACATTGAACGCGCTTCCCGTGGCCGGGTGGGGCGGCGCCGCCGAGGCCCCGCTCCCGGTCGCGGCCCTGGCCATCGGGCCCATGGCCTACCTCGCACGGATCGTGCACGTCGAGATGCTCGCGGTTCTCGGCACGCCGTACATGACGACAGCCCGGAGCAAACGGCTTCCCGCACGCCTGCTCTACCTGCGCCACGCACTGCCGAACATGATCACCGCCGCGCTCGCGACCGGAGGGCTCATCCTCACCGGGCTCGTGGCCGGCACCGTCCTCATCGAGGCCGTCTTCGTGATCCCCGGGCTCGGGTCGACGATCGTCTCCTCGATCACGGCGAAGGACTACCCGATGATCCAGGGGGTGGTCCTCGTCTACGCGATCCTGGTCCTCGTCCTCAATCTGCTCATCGATCTGGTCCTCGCCACCCTGGACCCCCGTTCGTCGATCATGGAGGGCTGACATCGTGCGCTCCGGTTTCCGGCAGAGGCTGCTCAGCCCGCAAGGCGTCGTGACCGTCCTCGCGGCAGGCGTGCTCCTGCTCGCCGTCGTGCTCGCGCCGCTCGTGTGGGGGCACGACGCCACCGCCACGGCGGTGGCCGACCGGGTCCGAGGCCCGGGCGGCGACCATCCGTTCGGCACGGACGACCTGGGCCGCGACGTCCTCGCCCGCGTTCTCGTCGCGACCCGGCTGTCGGTGCTGCTGGCGCTCGGATCGACGACGATCGCGGTCCTGGGCGGGACCGTGCTCGGCGTCGTCGCGACCGTGCTCCCGCGGCCCGTGCGCCGCCTGGTGACCGCGCTCATCGACATCCTGCTGTCGTTCCCGTGGTTGCTGCTCACCCTGTTCTTCTCCGTGATCTGGGGCGCGAGCGCGAGCGGCGCCATGCTCGCGGTCGGCTTCGCCGGTGTGCCCACGGTCGCGCGGCTGACGTACACGCTGTCGTCCTCCGTGTCCGGGCGGGACTACGTGCGGGCGGCCAGGATCGTCGGCGTGGGACACGCGGGCGTCATCGTCCGGCACGTGATCCCGAACATCCTGCCTCCCCTGCTCGTCAACACGGCCGCGCACGCCTCCGCGGCGCTGCTGTCGTTCGCCGGGCTGTCGTTCCTGGGGCTGGGCGTCCAGGCCCCCGGCTACGACTGGGGACGCCTGCTGCGCGAGGGCATCGCGCGTATCTACGTCAACCCGATGGCGGCGCTCGGCCCGGGCATCGCCATCATCCTCACCGGCCTGATCCTGAACTCCCTCGGATCGTTGACGGGCGAGACGGCCTCCAGGACGTCGCCCGGCCCCAAGGCACGGCGAGCTCGCGCCATCCGGCGGGCGCCGGAGCGGCCGGAGTCCGCGGCGGTCGTCGAGGTCGAGGACCTGCGCGTGAGCTTCCCCGGCCCGGACGGAGGGCTCGTCGAACGGGTACGCGGCGTGAGGTTCTCCATCCTGCCCGGTGAGACCGTCGGCATCGTCGGAGCCTCGGGATCCGGCAAGTCCGTCACGGCGATGGCGATCGCCGGCCTCCTCGGCGCCGAGGCGCGGATCAGCGCCGGAGCCCTGCGTTTCCAGGACATCGACATGACCTCGCCGCCCACGCCCGCGGAGAGCGGCAGGCTCGGCCTCGAGGTGGCCGTGGTCTTCCAGGACCCGCTGACCTCACTCAACCCGTCCCTCACGATCGAAAGGCAGCTCACCGAGGTGAGCGAGGTCCACGACCGCGTCCCGCGCAAGGAGTCGAGACGCCGGGCCAGGGAGGTGCTCGAGTCGGTCGGGATCGCGGAGCCGGACCGGCGCGCCCGCCAGTACCCGCACGAGTTGTCCGGCGGGATGCGGCAGCGGGCCATGCTCGGGATGGGGCTCATGGGCCGCCCGCGCCTGATCATCGCCGACGAGCCGACGACCGCGCTCGACGTGACCGTCCAGCGTCAGGTGCTGCGCGTGCTCCACGAGGCGCGGCGGCGGACCGGGAGCGCCATCCTGTTCATCTCCCACGACATCGCCCTCGTGAGCGGCTTCTGCGACCGGGTCCTGGTCATGAAGGACGGGGAGATCGTCGAGGAGGTCGCCGCGGCGCGCCTGGAAGAGGCCGGGCATCCGTACACGCGGGCCCTGGTGGCGTGCGTGCCGCACATGGCGACCGATCGTTCCCGCCCGCTCCCCGTCATCGACGAGGGCGAGATCGCCGAGGAGGCCCGGACGTGAGCACACTCGAATACTCCGGCATGACCGTGCGCTACGGGCACGGCGCCGGCGCCCACGTGGCCGTCCAAGGGGTGGATCTCACCGTGGCCTCGGGCGGGGTCCACGGGCTCGTCGGGGAGTCGGGCTCGGGCAAATCGACCCTCGCCGCCGCCGCGGTCGGGCTCGTACGGCCCGCCGCGGGCTCGATCCGGCTGGACGGCACCGACATCGTCGGCCACTCGGCGTCCGCCCGTACCGCGCGGCGGCGCGTGCAACTGATCTTCCAGGATCCCTTCTCGGCGCTCGACCCGAGAATGCCGGTCGGAGCGTCGATCGCGGAGGCCATGCGCGCCGCCGGGCGGCGCAGGACGAGGGCGGAGAAGACCAGGAGGGTCGAGGAGCTGCTGGGGCTCGTGCACATCGACCCGGCGCGGGCGGAGGACCTGCCCGCGGCCTTCTCCGGCGGGCAGCGCCAGCGCGTCACGATCGCCAGGGCGCTCGCCGCCGACCCCGACGTCATCATCGCCGACGAGATCACCTCCGCCCTCGACGTCTCGGTCCAGGGGGTCGTGCTCAACCTGCTGCGCGAACTGCGGGCCGAGCTGAACCTGACCATCCTGTTCATCTCGCACAACCTCGCCGTGGTGCGTTACGTGTGCGACACGGTGAGCGTGATGCGCCACGGCCGGATCGTCGAGTCCGGCGACACCGGCAGCGTGTTGTCGGCGCCGCGCGACCCGTACACCCGCGAGCTCGTCGCCGCCGTGCCGGTGATGGGGGAGCGGTTCGACTGGGGGGAGGTCAGTTAGCCGGCCGGAACCCGACGGTGCCGTGGACGATGCGTCCGGCGTAGGCCTCGCCCGGGCACCGAGCTCACGAAGGTGCACCACGGGTTGCGCGACAGGTTATGCAGCCCCCACGGCGTAGACGTATGGGAGGAACACTCACCGATTGGGCGCTTTCATGTGTTATACGCTCACCGTCACCAGCCCGCCGTTCGACAGAGGAGCTGAGAGAGTGCCCGAGGCCCTGGCCCCCACGCGGTCGGCGGCGCTGCGTGTCGTCGTCGACGCCGTGATCGACGACATCAACGTCAGCCCCCGAGAGCTGAGCGCGGCGCTGGAGACGCTGGGGATCAGGGGTTCGAGCCAGGAGTGCGTGCGCGAGCACGTCCACCGGGCCCACAGCGAGCACGCGCGGCTGCGGCGCCGCGAGCACGAACTGGCCGCGCTGTTCTCCAGCGCGCGCGAGCTGGCCGAGGTGCGTGACGGGGAACTGCTGCTCGAACGGCTCGTGCGCCGGACGCACGAGATTCTCGGCTGCGACGTGACGTACCTGTCGGAGTTCGACCGCGAGACCCGCGAGCTGCGCGTCCGCACGACCATCGGCGCCTACAGCACCGAGTTCCGCCACCTGCTGGTGCCCGCGGGCTGCGGGCTGGCCGGCCAGATCGCGGAGACGCGGATGGCGCACTGGGCGCCCCGCTACAGCGAGTATCTGGAGGACCGGCGGGCCGCGGACGTCGACAGGGCCGTCGAGCTGGAGGGCATCGTCTCCATCCTGGGCGTGCCGATGCGGTCGGGCGACGACGTCCTCGGCGTGCTCTTCGTGGCGACGCGCGAGGAGCGCTCGTTCACGCCGGAGCAGATCGCGCTGCTGTCGGCGCTGGCCGACCACGCCTCCGTCGTCCTCCAGACCGCGCACATGCTCCGCAACCTCCAGCGTTCCGAGGACGAGGCGCGCGGCGCGCTCGAACGGCTCACCGGGCACCTGGCCGAACGCGACCGCTCCAACCTCGTCCACCAGAAGCTCCTGCGGGTCGTGCTGGGCGGCGGCGGGTTCGGCCGGCTCGTGCGGACGCTTTCGTCGGCTCTGGGCCGTGCGGTCACCGTCGTCGACGGGGAGGACCGGGTCATCGCCTCGTCGGCGCGGACCGCGCCGGGCACCCGGGCGGTGATCTCGCCGGAGATCCGCGCCGCCATCGCGGCCGGCTCGGTGTCGGGGCACTGCCAGGTGCTCGACCGCCAGGGGCCCGGTGGCGACCACGGCGAGGCGGTGGGCGCGGTCGCCTCGATGCGGGCGGGCGACCAGGACTTCGGGGCGCTGCTGCTGGGCCGGCTCGTGGACGTCGCCCAGGTCGACAGCGTCATCGCGCTCACCGAGAACGCGGTGGTCAACTACACGGTGGACGGCGAGGTCGCACGGCACACCGGCAACCGCCATCCCTGGGTACGGCCCTACGAGCTGTTCCCGTGCAAGGACGGGCACGTGTTCTTCGGCGCCTACACCGACAAGTTCTGGCGTCTGGCGTGCGAGCTGTTCGGCGACGCGGAGCTGGCCGCCGACCCCGAGATCGACACGATGCGCAAGCGGTTCGACGAGGGCGTCTACGAGCGGCGCGTGCGTCCCGTCATCGCCCGGTGGCTGGCCGGCCGCACGGCCGCGGAGCTGGAGCGGATGGCCGGCGACGTGCTGCCCCTCACCGTCGTCAAGTCGATCAAGGATGTGGTCGACGACCCCGCCACCGCGGAGCGGGACATGGTGGTGAGCGTGGAGCATCCCGGCTTCGGGGCCGTACGGATGTTCGGCCAGCCCATCAAGCTGAGCGAGACCCCCGCCGACGCCGGCCGGCCGGCCGGGGCGGTGGGCGAGCACACCGACGTGGTGCTCCAGGCTCTCGCCGGCTACGACCCTGACAAGATCGCCGGCCTCCGGGCCGCCGGCGCGATCTGAGGCCGGCCATGACCGAGAACGCACTCCTGCTGCGCGACGCCCGTCTCTACGGCGACGACCGCCGCTACGACCTCCACCTGCGCCACGGACGCGTCGTCCGGGTCGTGCCCGCCGGCACGCTCCCCGCGTCCGGCGCGGAGCCGGTAGACCTCGACGGACGGTACGCCGGCCCCGGCCTGTGGGACGAACATGTGCACTTCACTCAGTGGGTGATCCGGCGCAGGCGGATCGACCTCTCGGGCGCGGCCAGCGCGGCCGGGACCCTCGATCTCGTACGCGCGGCGCTCGCCCGCGACCCCGTGCCCGCCGGAGGCGTCCTGTCCGGCTTCGGGTTCCGCGACGCGCTCTGGCCCGACGAGCCCACGCTGCGCGCCCTCGACGAAGCCGCCCCGGACGTCCCGGTCGTGCTCGTCAGCGCGGACCTGCACTGCGGATGGATCAACTCACGCGCCGCCGACCGGTTCGGGGTGGCGGTGGACGCGTCCGGCGTGCTGCGCGAGAACGACTGGATCGGCTCGCCCGCCCTGGTCGGGAACGGCTCCCTGTCGATGGCCGACTACCGCGAAGCCGCCGACGCGGCGGCCGGCCGCGGGGTCGTCGGCATCGTGGACTTCGAGAACGCCGACAACGTGCGCGACTGGCCCGACCGGGTGGCCGCCGGGGTGACGGGCCTGCGCGTCGAGGCGTCGATCTGGCCCGACCGGCTGGACGACGCCCTCGCGCGTGGCCTGCGCACCGGCGCGCCGCTGGAGCCGGACGGGCTCGTGACGGTCGGCCGGTTGAAGGTCGTCGTGGACGGCTCACTGAACACCCGCACCGCTCTGTGCTGGGAGCCGTACCACGGCTTCGACCCTCATGCCCCGCACGCCTGTGGAGTCACCAACGTCACGCCACAGGAACTGCGCGAACTGCTCGGCCGGGCCCACCGGGGCGGGATCGGCGCGGCCGTGCACGCGATCGGCGACCGCGCGAACACCCAGGTCATCGACGAGTTCGAGCGGCTCGGCATCTCGGGCGTCATCGAGCACGCGCAGCTCGTGTGCGCCGAGGACTTCCCCCGCTTCGGCCGGCTCGGGCTCGTGGCCAGCGTTCAGCCCGAGCACGCCATGGACGACCGCGACGTGGCCGACCGGCTCTGGGCCGGGCGCACGGAGCGTGCCTTCGCCTTCGCCTCACTGCACGCGGCGGGCGCCGTCCTGCGGCTCGGCTCCGACGCGCCGGTCGCGCCGCTCGACCCGTGGCAGGCGATCGCCTCCGCGGTCGCCCGCAGCCGCGACGACCGCCCTGCCTGGCATCCCGCGCAGCGCCTGCCCCGGGACGTGGCGCTGGCCGCCGCCTCCCGAGGGCGCACCGCCGTCGCCCCCGGCGACCCCGCCGACCTGGTGATCCTCGACCACGACCCCACCACCGCCGACCGTGACGACCTGCGCGCGACGCCCGTCGCCGGCACCCTGCTCGGCGGCCGCTGGACCTGGAAGGCCCTGTGAACGGCACAACCTGGACCTGGAAGGCCCTGTGAACAGCACAACCTGGACCTGGAAGGCCCTGTGAACAGCACAACGCGGACCTGGAAGGCCCTGTGAACAGCACAACCTGGACCTGGAAGGCCCTGTGAACAGCACAACCCGGACCGACACCATCCGCCCGTGGCCCGCGCGGGCGTATCGCGACACGTTCGCCCCCGACGTCCCGGATCCCGCCGAAGGAGCGGAGCTGCCGCCCGGGTGGCACGGGCTCTACTTCCTGCCCGACCTCGGTCTCGACGCGCTGCGCCCCGACGGCACTCCGGCCCGCGACGGCGTCGTCCCCGACATCGACCTTCCCCGCCGGCTGTTCGCCGGCGAGGAGATGACCTTCCACCGCGCGATCCGCTTCGGCGAGACGCTCGACCTCGCGATCACCCTCGACAACCTGCGGGACAAGCAGGGCCGCAGCGGCAGGCTCGTGTTCGTCACGATCGCCAAGACGATCGGATCAGGCGACGACCCCGCGGTGACTGTGCGGCAGCACGACGTCTTCCTCGGCCCCACCGCCCCCGCCCGCCCCCAGCCCGGTCCCGGGCGGGCGGACATCGCCTGGGAGGAGCCGCTCGACCTCGGCCCCGTTCACCTGTTCCGATACTCGGCGCTGACCTACAACAGCCATCTCATCCACTACAACGACTCGTGGACGCGCGACGTCGAGCATCAGCCCGGCCTGCTCGTGCACGGGCCGCTCACCAGCATGCTCCTTCTCGACTTCGCGCTGCGCAGGAGCCCCGGCAGGACGCCGGCGGCGTACTCCATGCGCGCGGTCGCGCCCGTCCACCTCGGAGCGCCGGTGCGGCTCGCCGGGCGGCCGGAGCAGGACGGGGCGAGCCTGTGGGTCCTCGACGCGTCGGACGGCGTCCTCGTCACCGCCGACGTTCGCTTCGCACCGCGCTGAACGGTTCGCCAACGTCGGACGGCGTCCTCGTCACCGCCGATGTTCGCTTCGCACCGCGCTGAACGGCTCGTTAGGCGCGGGCGTTGCGGGTGACGGCCGTGACGACGTCCGGCCAGAGCTCTTCCGGGAGCATGTGGCCCATCCCGGCGTAGACGCGCAGCTCCGCCCCCTCGATCGCCGTCGCCATCTCGACGGCGGCCCGCCAGTGCAGCGACGTGTCCTCGCGCCCATGCATGATCACGGTGGGGAGGGCCAGGCCCCGTAGGCGTTCCAGGCGGTCCGGTGCGCGGAGCAGCGCGGCCCACTGGCGCGGGAGCCCGTCGGGTGCGTACCCCCGGTCGTAGGCGACGCCGGCCGCTTCGCGCACCCACGCCTCCTCCCACGGACGACCATCCGCGTAGTAGTGCCGCTGAACGGTCGCGCTCGCCTCGATCACCTCCGCCCGGGAGAGGCGCGGCTGCACGACGGACATCTCCGCCGACAGAGATCTCAATGCCCTGGGACACCGCGTACGGCATGGGAGCCCTCCTCCGGACGTTCGGACGGCTACCAGACTGACGACGGCGCGCGGCGGCACACCAGGGAGTGATCGCACATCTGATCCGCGCCACGGTGGGCGATGACCCCACAACCTGATGACGCCGGAGGAACGCACCTTCGTGCCCTCACCGGAACTGCTCGGACAGCTCTCGTCGTTCATGGGCGACGACATCTCCGCCTTCACCGCGAGGCGGGCCGCCGAGGGGTGATCCGCTGTCGGGCGGTGTGGCCGCGTCCTTGACAGTCGTTCACCCTCACAGTAGCCATGCGCTAAGGCTTGCTATCGAGGAGCGTCGGCATGCGCAAGGGCATAGTGGTCACGGCGAAGCCAGGGGTCGAGGACCTCGCGGCGAAGGCCGAGGAACTCGGATACGACAGCTTCTGGGTCTACGACACGCCGATGGTCAACGGAGATCCCTTCGTCAGCCTGGCCCTGTGCGCCAAAGGAACCAGCCGCATCCGGCTCGGCCTCGGCGTCACCTCACCCGCCCTGCGCTCGGCCCCCGCCGCCGCGGCGGCGCTCGGCAGCCTCAACGCGCTCGCGCCCGGCCGTATCATCTGCGGCGTCGGCACCGGCAACACCGCCCGCCGCACCCTCGGCATGAAGCCGACCACGATAGCGACGCTGGAGCGCTTCACCGGGCAACTCCAGGACCTCACCGCGGGGCGCACCATCGAATACAGCGAAGGCGGCCGTACGCGCGCCGTACGTTTCCTGCACGTCGGCGACCACGTCAACACCGAGGACCCGATCGAGTTCGTCGTGGCCGCCTCCGGGCTCAGAGCGGCGCGGATCGCCGGCCGTCGTGGTGCGGGAACCATCTCCTTCGGCCTGCTCGACCCGGCGGCCTGGGAGGCGTTCGCCGAGGCGCGCGAGGCAGGCGCCCGCGAAGCCGGCGACGAGACGCCGGCCACCTCCTACGTGATCACCTCGATGCATCTCCTCGCCGACGGCGAGGACCCCTACGGCGACCTCGCCCGTGACTCCGTGGGACACCTCGCCCTGGCTCTGCTCGCCTTCGCCGGCGAGAACCCGGCCCTCAGGGAAGGACTCGAACCTCAGGAGCGCGACGCGGCACAACGCTTCCTCGACCGGCGCGGAATCACCGCCACCGCCGACGACCGCCACCTTGCCCTCTACGAGAACTACCTCGGCCGCATCCGGCCCCAGGACCGCGACCTCATCGTCCCCTCCCTGGTCGACAAGCTCGGCCTCGTCGGCACCCGCGACGGTCTGCTCAAGCGCGTCGCAGTCCTCGAAGCCGCCGGAATCGACGAACTGGTCCTCCATCCGGTCCTCGACCCCGCGCGGGAAATGGCCGAATTCGCGCGACTCCTGTGACTTCGAGGTGTCAGTGGCGCGGGCCCGATCAGGTGGAGCCGCGCCAGGCCGAGGGCGTACGTCCGCGGGCGCGTTTGAACGCCACGCTGAACGCGAACGGGTCCTCGTAGCCGACCCGCCGGGCCACGTGGGCGACGGTCTCCCGGGTGTCGCGGAGCAGGTCGGCGGCGAGGGTCATGCGCCAGTCGGTGAGATAGCCGAGCGGCGGCCGGCCGACCAGGGCGGCGAAGCGCTGGGCGAAGGCGGCGCGGGACATGCCGGTCTTGGTGGCCAGCGAGGCGACCGTCCACCGGTGGGCGGGATCCTCGTGCAGCAGGCGCAGCGCCTCACCGATCGCCGGGTCGGCCAGCGCCCGGTACCAGGCGGGCGGCGTCGCCTCCGGCCTGGTGCACCAGGCGCGCAACGCGATCACGAGGACCAGATCCAGGAGCCGGGCGAGCACCGCGTCCTGGCCCGGCTCGTCGGAGACCGTCTCGGCGGACAGCAGATCGAGGGCAGTCCGGGTACGCGGCCCCGCGGGCACGACCGCCAGCGGCGGAAGCAGGTCCAGCAGGCGGGCGGCCACATCGCCGCGCAGCTCGTACACGCCGCGGAGCATGACGGTGGCCCCGGACAGGCCGGCCCCGTAGGTGCGGGGGGCCAGCGGCGCGTGGGGCCCCGCCGGTTCGCCGGTGGGGAGGTATTTCCGTCCGTCCCTGATCACGTACTGCGGTGGGGTCGCCGGGTCGTCGGCGATCGTGTACCCGGTGGGGCCGGTGACGAGAGCGATGTCACCCGCGGCCAGGCGGGTGGGGGCGGAGCCGGGCAACTGGATCGAGGCCCGGCCGCCGAGCGTGGCCGCGACCGTGAGTGGCACCGGGTCGGCGTACGTCATCGCCCACGGCGGCCGCTGGATCAGCTGTCTGACCACGGCGTTCCGCGCGCGGGCCCGGTGCAGGAGGTCGGTCAGCACGTCCACGTCGTCACCTTAGACGATCGCAAAGGTATGTCAGATCCTCTCCCATGGATCGTCTCGGCCTCCGTGGGGTTGGCTGGACGGCATGACGAAATCCATCGCAGTGTTCGGAACCGGTCCAGGCGTCGGCCAGGCCATCGCCCGGCGGTACGCGAAGGACGGCTACGACGTCGTCCTGGTCGCCCGCCGCCAGGAGCCCTTGGAGCTGCTCGCCAGGGAACTGTCCGCCGACGGCGTCACCGCCCACGTGATCACCGCCGACCTCGACCAGAGCGACGGCGTGCCGGCGCTCGCCGAGCGCATCCGCGCGAAGACCGGGGACCTCACGGCCCTCTACTACGGCCCGGTGCCCAGCGACCTGGCGTTCGTTCCCGCCGTCGAGCTCACACCGGAGCGGCTCCAGGACCGCATGCCGATCACGTTGTACACGCTCATGGCCCTGGTCGGCGAGTTCCTGCCCGCCATGGTCGAGCGCGGCGACGGCGCCATCCTCAGCGCCCAGGGGGCCGCCGCCGTCCAGGGGCGGCCGTACATGAGCGGCTGGCCCACGATCCTGGCCGCACAGCGGAACTACCTGCAGTCACTCGCGGCCGAGGTCGCCGGCAAGGGCGTCTACGTCGGCATGTTGTACATCGGCGCCCGCATCCTGGGCACCCCCTTCGAGGCGGATTACCAGCGGCGCCTGGCCCAGGGCGAACCCGTGTCAGAGATGGCCGCCGCCGATCCCGCCGACCTGGCCGACCTCCTCTGGGACATGCACGCAGGACGGGATCGGCACGAAACCGTCGTCCCCACCGGTCTCCTGGACAGGTGACGGCGACGTCAGCGATCGCCGAGGTTGAGCTTGCGGCACCGGCTTGTTAAGTGGGCGTATGCCCACTATGGTTGGGCACATGCCCACTCTATCGCAGGATCAATCACGCCCTTCCGAGAACGAGCCCCACAGGGCCAGGCAGATGGCGGAGTCGTTCGGGGTCGACGCCGAACGCTACGACCGCGCCCGGCCCCGCTATCCCGACTCCCTGGTGGAGCGGATCGTCGACGCCAGTCCCGGGCCTGACGTCCTCGACGTCGGCTGCGGCACCGGCATCGAGGCCCGGCAGTTCCAGGCGGCCGGCTGCACGGTGCTGGGCGTCGACCCCGATGCGCGGATGGCCGAATTCGCGCGGCGCAGCGGGGTCGAGGTCGAGGTGGCGACGTTCGAGGCCTGGGACCCGGCCGGCCGGACATTCGACGCGGTCATCGCGGGCCAGGCCTGGCACTGGGTGGACCCGGTCGCGGGCGCCGCCAAGGCGGCCCAGACGCTCCGGCCTGGAGGCCGGCTGGCGCTGTTCGCCCACGTGTTCGATGCTCCGCCCGCCGTCATGGCGGCCTTCGCCACCGCCTACCAGCGGGTGGTGCCCGACTCGCCGTTCAAGGGCCAGCAGCCGGGGCAGGCCAGGAGCATCTACGAGGCGATGGCCACCAGATTCGCCGACGGGATCCGCGAGGCGAGCGGGTTCGGCGAGCCGGAGCGGTGGCAGTTCGACTGGGAGCAGTCCTACACCCGCGAGGAGTGGCTGGATCTGCTGCCCACGACCGGTGGCCTCACCCGGCTTCCGGCGGACAAGCTGGCCGAGGTGCTGGAGGGCGTCGGGACCGCCATCGACGCGATCGGCGGCGGCTTCACGATGCCCTACACCACGCTGGCGGTCGTCGCGGCGCGAACCAGCGCCGGCTGACCCGAACCAGCGCCGGCTGACCCGAACCTGGGCGTCCACGCGATCCCGCTCGACCCCGCCGCCGAGCGCGTCATCCTCCTCGTCATGCCCGCCCGGCGGCCGCCGCCTTCGCCGAACTGGTCGCCTCGCCCCTCTGAGCAGCCGTTGAGGACGTCGAGCGGCGATCCCGACCGGACAGGGCGACGCCACATCCTTGACTGCGCCGGTCGGATCGATTAGACCCACAGGGAGCCCAGCGATCATCACGCAGTGGAGGACCTGATGTCCGGTAGAGCGTTGGTACGACTCGCGGCCCGCGCCGCCTTATCCGCGGTCACGACAGGCTCGCTGATCGCGATCGGCGCGATGCCGGCCTCGGCGGCCGTGGACAGGCCGCCGAGAACGACCAAGGGGCCGTGCCAGTACACCGAGACTCCCGATGACCCGGCCGTCCGCAAGGTGCCGCTGCCGCCGGACCCGCGCCGCACTCCCACGCGTCCTGTCTCCGCGGTGCTCAAGACCAACCACGGCGACATCGGGCTCACCCTCGACCCGGCCAAGGCGCCGTGCACGGTGCAGAGCTTCGTGCACCTGATCCGGCACCGCTTCTACGACGCCACGTCGTGCCACCGGCTCACCGCGTATGACCGGCTGAAGGTGCTGCAGTGCGGCGACCCCGGTTTCACCGGCGAGGGCGGGCCGGGTTACCGGTACAAGGACGAGTTGCCCGCGGATCTGCCGCCGTGGCCGGATGACCCGACCGGGGTGCGCAAGACGTACGCGCGGGGGGTGCTGGCCATGGCCAACGCCGGTCCCGACACCAACGGCAGCCAGTTCTTCCTGGTCTACGGCGATTCCGGGCTGGCGCCCAACTACACGATCTTCGGCACGGTGGACGGCCCCGGGCTCGCCGCGCTCGACCGTATCGCCGCCGGCGGCATCCAGCCGGTGCCGGACGGTCCCACACCTCCGGTGGACGGCAAGCCCGTCCTCCCGGCCGACATCCGCGACGCCCAGGTGTGCCGCGGGTAGGCCGTCACCGGTCCAGAGGTGCCCGGGCGGGCGCCGGTGGCGCCCGCCCGGGCCTCGGGAGAGGCGCGACGGTCAGTGCCGCTTGACGACCCGCATCGTCACCGGCACCGTCGTCGCCCGGTACGGAGTGTCGGTGTCGAGGACGACCGTGGCCGTGTACGCGGTGAGCACCGAGGTGGCGCGGCGGTCGGCGGCCAGCTTGAGCGTGACCTTCACGCTCTGGCCCGCGCGCAACGTCGTGGCACGCGCCTTCACCGACATCCATGCCACCTGTCCGTGCGGCTGGTCGTAGCCGGGAAGCTGCTCCAGCTGGGTCAGGGGCGCCCCCGTCTCCGGCGAGTCACCGCCGACCACGTAGAAGCCGGGCGCGCCCGCCGCGAAGGTCGTGGCCACGTTGGCGTTGGGCAGCGGCGACCAGGTGCCGGCCGCCGGGTCGTAGGCGTAGCCCTCGTTGGTGATCGCCCCGAGACCGGTGCTGTAGCCGGTGGAGACGAGCAGCTTGCCATTGGCCGAGGTGTACGCCGACGCCATCAGGTCCACCGGCATGTCCGCGATCGCCGTCCACGCCGCGGTCTCCGGGTCGTAGGCGAAGCCGTCGGAGGTCGCGCCGCCCCTGCTGCCGCCACCCGCGCAGTACACCTTGCCCGCGACGCCGCCGCAGGCCAGGTGGGAGATGCCGAGCGGGTACGACGTCGTCTTGCTCCACTTGTCGGCCGCCGGGTCGTAGACCATCACGGTCGAGTTGGCGCAGGTGTCGCCGCCCTGGGGACCCATGTAGCAGCCGCCGACGACATACAGCTTGCCGTCGAGCACGGCCGAGCCCGAGGATCCGTACGGGGTCGGGTTCGGCGCGACGGTCTGCCACTTGTCCGTCGCCGGGTCGTAGAACTCCGTCGCCGCGACGGTCTTGCCGCGGGTGTCGCGGCCCGAGGTGACATAGAAACGGCCGTTGATGAACCCGCCCACCCCGGACCAGCGCCGATACCACGGACTGCTCAGCGTGGTCCACTTCCCGCTCTCCGGGTCGTAGGAGGCGAAGGCGTTGGAGAAGCGGTTCGTGCCGTCGTCGCGGGCGCCGGTCCCGGCGTACAGCTTGCCGTCGTAGGTGCCCGCGACCATGCCGGTGGCGCCCATGTCCAGGTCGGCGAGCGTACGCCAGGTGTCGCCCGGTCGCGGCGCGGCCTGGCCGGGCTCGCCCTTGTGCCCGGAGCCGAAGCCGGTGGGCGGGCCGGCCTTCACTCGGTGCGGCGGCGTACCGGCGGCCGGGGTCCCGGTCTCGGTGAGCGTGGTGGGCGCGGTGCCGCCGCCCGGCTGCTCGCCGACGGTGAACGTGGCCGGTCCCTTTCCGGTGTTGCGTACGGTGACGGTGACGTCCTTGTCGCCGCCCCAGGTGACGGCGGAGTCGACGGCGGCCGGGGTCACGCTGATCCGGCCCGCCGCCAGCGCGATGTCGGCGCGTACCGTCCCGGAGGTGACCCGGGCCGCCTCCGACGTGGCCGGGTAGCCGAACGCGGCCTTGTCCGCGGTGACCTCGCGTCTGCCGGTCTCGGGGGAGAACAGCCCGTACAGGCCGTCGCCGAGCGCGGTGTCGTCCGGGGTGGCCACGGTGATCGCGCGGCCCTCGGTCTGCGGCTTGTCGCGATGTCCGTGTCCGTGGCCGTGGCTGTGGCCCTCGGAGTACACGGTCGCGCCGAGGACGCCCTCGCCGGTGTTGGCGTCGCTCACCAGGCCGACGACCAGCCCGCCCTTGACCGGCGCGAACGTCCGCGTGCCGACCGCCACCTTGTCGATCTCCCACATGTTGCCCAGGCCGCCGACGTAGTGGAAGCGCAGCCGAACGTCCTTCTCACCGGCGAACGCCGCCAGCGGGACCGACACGTGCGCCGGCCCGGCCAGGGTCTTCGGCGAGGTCCACGCCGTGGACCAGGTCGTGCCGCCGTCCACGCTGACGTCCACGGTGGCCTTGGGCACGTCCAGCTGCTCCAGCGGCGGGAAGTGCGTCTCGAACTCCGCGACCGGCGTCTTCACCTTCGTCAGGTCGTAAGCCGGGCTGAGCAACTCGGTGTCCAGCTTGGCCCAGCCTTCGGCGAAGTCGTCCACGATGGCGAAGCCGCCACCGCCGCCGGTCTGGTTGCTGCGGCCCAGCGGGTCGTCGAACCGCCAGCCGCCCTTGTCGTTGTTGTCGCGCACCGTCCAGCCGACGGGCGCCGTCCGCTCGTCGAAGGTCTGTACGCCGCCGTCGGGGTAGGTCAGCGAGTAGCCGGCGGCGTTCGCCTTCCCGGCGTCCACCGGGAGCGCGGTGTTCAGCGTGACCGGCTTGTCACCCAGGTCCACGGTCTCGCTCTTGGGCAGGTAGCCGGGGAACTCGGCGCTGATCGTCAGCCGGTACCGGTGGCCGAGCGGCAGCTTCACCGCGTACGTGCCGGTGGCCGGGTCGGTGAACACCGGCGCGCCGGGCACGCCCTCGACCTCGACCCGCGCGTACAGCGGCCAGCCCTGCCCGCCGCCGTCGGTCACCGTGCCGGAGACGACCTGCGAGGCCAGCGGTTCGAGCGGCACGTCCAGGGTGAGCCTCTGGTCCTCGGCCAGCGTGATGGCGCCGATCGCGGCCTCCGTGTACCCGTGGGCGCCGGCCGTGCCCGTGTAGTCGCCCACCGGGATCACCAGCTCGTAGCCGCCGCCGGCTTCGGTCGTCGCCGTGAATGTGCCCAGTCCCGACGCTACGCCGATGCGTGGCTCAGAGATACGCCGGAAGGCGAATACTCCGGCCGGGGCGCACGGCGCACGCTCGAGGTAGTCCGCAGCCGAGAGCGGCGGGCGAACCTCACCTCCGACCGGAAAGGTCAAGACTCATGCGCAGCACATGGAAGAGGGCAGCCGTAAGCGGAGCCGTCATGACGGCACTGGCTCTGGGAACGTCACTGTCCGCCGCAGCCGAGGGATCAGCCCCCGCCTGCACCTACCGCCAGGCCACGATGCCACTGCGAGTGTTCGACAAGTTCGTCCCGCCGTGGGTCAGGCAGGGCAACAAGGACTTCAGCGGGCACGGTCTCCGTGTCCAGGTGTGGGCTCAGCTCAGGAGCAACCAGAGCCAGACCGCCCTCAGCCTCTGGGTCACCATGATCGCGACGGAGACGCGGAGCGACTGGACGAAGGTGAACGGAACCCGGTCCTATCCCTTCTACACCGCACCGCCGGGCTACCGGATCCGGACCGTCACGGACCACATCGATCGCACGCTCAACAGGAGCGATTTCAGGACCTACACCGACATCGATCACGCGGACGACGTGATGGGACCGGGCGTCACCAGCGCCGCCCACCCGAGCTTCGTGCAGCAGTACCGGGTCACAGGCGACACGAACGGCATTGAGGCCGGCTCACGTACCGGAGTGACGACGACCACCAAGGGGATGGTGATAACCAGCCGAAGATGCACGTGAGCCTGCCATCCGCCCGCCCGGCCATCCCTACCGACCGGGCGGGCGCCGGCCTCAGGACCGTACGGTGCTCGGGTCGTCGGTGGTCTCGTCTTCGAGTGGTCCTGGCGCGGGGCCGGCGAGGTTCCTCGTGGAGGGCGTCGTCAGGGTCAGTGCGCAGCCGATCAGGATCGCTCCCGCCGTGATCATCAGCCATCGGTAGTCCACGACGGCGACGAGTGCGGCGCCGGCCGCGATGGAGGCCATCTGCGGCAGGGTGGTGGCGACGTTGGCGGCGGCGGCCGCGCGTCCCTGCAGCCTGGAGGGGGTGAGCCGCTGCCGCGTGGTCACCATCGCGACCATCAGCCAGGGGATCGCGACGCCGGCCGCGAACAGCGCCGTGACCGCGACGGGGAGCAGCGGAACGCCGGCGAAGTCGGCGGCCATCGCCACACCCACGGCGCCGAGCAGGGCGAGCCCGGTCGCGACCGTCGCCGCGGGCCCGAGGCGACGCAGCACCGGGGCGGCGGTCAGACCGCCCAGGACGCTGCCGGCTCCCTGGATGGCCATCAGCACCCCGAAGAACGCGGCGTCCATCCCCAGCCCCTTGTCCACGAGCTCGAACAGGGACGTGTCGAAGACGCCGACGACGCCGAAGGCCGCCGCGCTCACCATCACCATGCGCCACAGCAGCGGGACGCCTCGCAGGTGGGTCAGGCCGGCGGCGGTCTCCTGCCACCAGCCCTGCCCAGGGGGACGGGGTTCCGGCGCGGATTCGCGCACCCGGAGCGTCAGGAGCACGAGCGCCGTGAGCGCCAGGCAGGCCGCCACGCCGAGGGCGAGCGCGCTGCCACCCCAGGCGGCGTACAGGGCGCTGCCCACGACCGGGGACAGGACCCGCAGCCCCTGGTCGATGGTGGCCAGCAGGCCGTTGGCCGTGTCCAGGTGGCGGGCCGGCAACATGTCCCGGACCAGGCCGGTCTGGGCGGCGGAGTTGACCAGGCCCAAGGCGCCGTACGCGAACGCCACGCCGTACAGCAGCCATAACTGCCCGGCGCTCTGTACGGCCAGCAGCGTCGTGGCGACCCCGGCGCCGGCGAGGTTCGCCCAGATGAGCAGGGGTTTGCGGTTGACCCTGTCGGCGAGCAGGCCGATGAGTGGGAAGAGCACCACCGGGGCGGCCAGCGCGAGGAAGACCAGGCCGGCGGCGCTGCTGCTGCCCGACAGGTCCTTGGCCCACACTCCGAGCGTGAGATACAGGGCGCTGTCGGCGAGGTTGCCGATCGTCCAGCCGCCCAGCAGCCGCCGGAACGGCGGGCTGGCGAGCGCGCCTCTCACCGCTGCTCCGGGTTCGGCAGGAGATAGGTGTTGTGGAACAACCGGACGGGGCGCCCGTCTGCCGGGCGCGTGTCCGGCTCCTGCCAGCGTTCGGTGTACGGGCTGATCAGCTGGGCGATGGCCTGCCCGAGGTGTTCGGCCTCCTCCGGCGTCAGCCAGAGGGTGGCGCCGCCGTTCGACAGTTTGCCTTTCCACTCCTCCGGCGCCACCGCCGAGGCCGCGGCCTTCATCCGCGAATACTCCCAGTCCAGGAAGACCTGACTCAGCGCGGAGGCCGCCGAGCGGCTGTCCTCGTCCGGCTGCTCGGAGTCCCACGTCTGCTCGATGTCCACGAGCCGCCAGGGCCGGTCGCGCCCGGTCTGGCCCGGCACGCGCTCGATGTAGCCGAACTTCGCCAGGACCCGCAGATGGAAGGAGCAGTTGGACGGGTTCTCATCGACGAGTTCGCCCAGCCGGGTGGCTGTCGCGGTGCCTTCGATGGCCAGCAGTTCGAGGAGCTGGATGCGCAAGGGGTGAGCGAGCGCGCGCATCGCCTTCGGATCCTTGATCTTCACGCGCTCAACCTATATGCGAAATAACTCTTTCGCAATAACTCTTTCACGTATTGATCGTCGGTGGTTGCCGTTCGACGGCAGCGGTGGCGGCGGCCGCCGCGGTGGCGGGGTCGGCCGGGCTCGGGGCCGTGGCGAACGGCTCCGCCAGGGCCTGCACCGCGCGCGCGGCGCGAGGCCGCCAGGTGTGGGCCCACTCGGTGATGACCTTGAGGTTGTCCGGCCGGGCGGCCACGGCGTGGCGGACCAGGGCCGAGCTCCACTCCTGGCTGCGTGCCGTGTCGAGACCGGACTCACGCAGCAGCCGCGCCGTCAGGCCGTCGCCGTTGGCCAGCGCCAGATCGGCGAAGGACTCCTTGAACAGGCTGTCGAACGCGGGCTTGACGACCAGGTTGAGCGCGGTGAACGCCTCGCCCCAGTCGTAGGCGACCAGCAGGCGCTCCAGCATCTCGCGGGCGGGCTGCCAGGCCGGGTCGTCCTCCCAGACGCGGCGGGCCGTGCGGCTGTCGGCGAGGTCGGCGCCGTGGGTGAGCGACAACGACTTGGCCCGGTAGGCGATCCACTGCAGGGCGCGCAGCTCGTCGGCGCCCTGGAAGATGGCCGCGTTGGTGATGGCGGTGCTGGGGCCGAGCTGGGCGACGTACATGCCGGTGATCTGCAGGACGTGCAGCGCGAAACGGGCGGGCAGGTAGAGACGGGCGAGCACGGCGACCCACTCGGGGTCGAGCCGCGCGTCATGGTCGTCGGCCTCGAAGCTGTCCACCACGCCCTCGGCGTAGATCTCGCGCTCGTGCTGGAGCGCGACGTAGCGCCGGTAGTTGAGCTGCGCGGGGTCCTTGAAGGCGTCCCAGTCGCCGCCCCGCAGCGGCGATCCCTCGCGGTGGCGCAGGTACCACTGGTTGATCGCGCTGTCCGGGTCGAGGTCGAAGGGGGCGGGCCGCCTGCCGAAGTGGTAGTGGAAGCCGCGGGTGACGATGTCGTACTCGTTCGGCCTGCGACGCTCGCCCTCGAACCGACTCCACGTACGCCGGGCCATGGTCAGTCCTCCCTGTTCAGGTACCAGACGAGCTCGTCGTCGCCGACGTAACGCATGCGGCCGGCGAAGCTGACGATCGCCGGTTCGAGGCCGGCCAGCGGGAAGGGCCGCCCAACGGCCTCCTCCAGGCTGGCGCGCGTGAGGCGCAGCCGATGGGGGGCGTGGATGCGCACGTAACCGCCGTGATCCTCCACGACGAGCTTGGCATCGGGATTGTCGATCTCTATGGCGGTCACCAGGGCGTCCACGATGTCCGGGTCGAACCCCCTGGCCACGGGTCCCACGAGCCGTCTCAGGTCGTCGGCCATGAGCATGCACCTCATCCGCGGCATCGGTTGTGGTGTGGCCGCCCGTCGACCGGGACGGCCACGTCTATCCGCTCGCCTCGCAGGCGCACGGGGAAGGCGTACAGGCGGCAGGTTTCCGGGTTACGGCCCTGGCCGGTGACCAGGTCGAACTCCCAGCCGTGCCCGGCGCACGTGAGCGTCTTGCCGTCGAGGTCGCCCTCGGCCAGCGGGAACTCCGAGTGCGGGCAGCGCCCCTGGTAGGCACGCAGCTCGCCGCCCGGCAGGTGGACCAGCAGCACCCGGTCGCCGCCCACGGTGACCTCGGCGATGTCGCCCTCCCAGAGGTCGTCGAGGGTCGAGACGCTGGTCCACGCCGGTTCGTCATGACTCATCGAAGAAGGCTTCCACGTGGTCGAGCGGGCCCACCCCCGCCTCGCCGACGGGCTGCCCCGGCGGCAGCACACGGCCTTCGTGCCGTACGCGGATCGGGGCCGCCCTGTCGGGAACCCGGTGGCCGACGACGTGGGCGGCGATCTTCCTGCCGACGACCTCCGCGGTGTCCTGGTCGTCCACGGCGACGAGGAGCGCGGCGATGTCGCCGTCGAAGTTCGCGCTCAGGGGCAGCAGGGCCATGGTGTCCCCCTCACTCGCCGGTCGCCCAGGCGTAGCCGGTGGCGTCCTGGCCCTGCTCGGGCTCGGACAGCCCCATGTAGGCGAGGGCTCCGCCCAGGTCGGGCGGGTTGATGTCGCCGGCCAGGAAGCGGTCGATCAGCGACCGGTTGCCCGCGAACCGCTCGGGCCGCCTAGTGAAGATCCACTTGCACGGCTCGGAGCAGAACAGGTACGTCCTGCCGTTGTGCGTGTGCCGCAGCGGGGCGGGGTCGTCGAGCGCGCCCACCACGACGCCCGCCGGGCGGACGATCGGGAGGTGGCACAGGTTGCACATCATCGGCAGTGTCTCGGGAAAGGTCGCGGCGACGTCGCCGCGCCGGATGTTCTCCTGAATGACGTCCCAGTTACGACCGAAAGTGTCGTTCCAGCCGGGATATTTCTGCTCCAGCCATACGCGTTCCGCGGCGGAGGCTCCGGCGTCCGGGTTCCACCACACCGTGGGCCGGTAGGTCCAGACGCCGAGATGAATGGCGTGGTGATACCAGGACACCTCGCGGACGAACTTGTCCCAATACCATGGATAGTCGAGGCCGAAATCGCGGAACTGCTCCGCGAACTGCTTGATCACCCAGTCGTCGATGAATTCCTTGAACGACATCCGCCGGTTCTCCAGCGGCGTGTAGTAATCCATCGACAGCCCGGTGAGCACCGAGAACACCCGCCAGCTCCGCCAGAACATGTGGTCGATGAGGAATTGGGCCCATTCTTTGTGCCCATTGTCGATGAGGATCTTTATGGTCGGCTCGCCCTGCTGGGAGTGCCGCGCCTCGTCGGTCTGGATGCTGGAGATCAGCGCGCCGAACTCCAGGTCGCCGACGTCCATCGCGTCGGCCGCCATGCCGAGGAACTGCAGGTTCGTGAAGCCGGTCTCCAGGGTGAAGGTGAGCTGCAGCGCGATGGAGACCGCGTCGTTGGCCACGAACATGTCGTCGAACAGGCTGCGGGCGGCCAGCACCACCCAGTTGTC
This sequence comes from Nonomuraea insulae, assembly GCF_042656245.1. Classification (NCBI taxonomy): domain Bacteria; kingdom Bacillati; phylum Actinomycetota; class Actinomycetes; order Streptosporangiales; family Streptosporangiaceae; genus Nonomuraea; species Nonomuraea insulae. The sequence goes on along the minus strand of NZ_JBHSPA010000036.1, from coordinate 22,131 downwards.
GGTGTGGAACGCCTTGTGCGCCCAGTCGGCGCGCGGCTCCTTGTCCAGCAGCCCGTACGGGAAGAACGCCTGGATCTGGCCGTGCCGCATCTCGTCGAGCGCCCCGAAGGTCGCCGTGTTGCGCCAGGCCGCGGCCCGGCCGAACCGCGCCATCCTGGCCTCGCCGATGGCCGCCAGGTATTCGGGCATGGTGATGGCCCCGTAGTGCGCGAGGATCACCGACTTCCAGCCGGGATCGAGCCGGTCGAACAGCTTCGAACGGCTCACCGCGTTCTTCAGCGAATACGTCGCGGTGTCCTTGGTGACCTGGTTGTGGACATACTCGCGGTAACCGATTTTATACGGCTCGTCCCACTGCTCCCATGCCTCACCGGTCACTCGGTGGGAGCCGGAGAGATCCTCCGGGAAAACCTCTTCCTCGGTGGCGTAACGGAGAGTCCAATTGGTGTCACGGGACAGGTCGTACCAATCGCCGCGCGAAAGTCTCGGCATAGGCGTCCCTTCCTCTGCCCTCTGTTCATAAGTCAGTTCCGGCGATAAGTAAACATGCGTCGACGAAGTCGCTCGCCGCCCCGGGGCGGATTGGATCAGGTGGCCGCGGAGGGGCCGGGTGTCCGGGCGGTGTGCCCGTGGTCGCCGGCCACGGCTGGTTCGCCGTGCCCGCACCCCTTTCACATTGCGGTTTCCCCGCGACGATCTGGGGCCGATCGACGAAATTCCTGGTATTTCCTGAAATAGCGTTTCAGGCAAGTGTCGCCGAAATAACCGCTGGTCAACGCCTTGACCTTGCCTTTACCATGGCAACCGCCATGCATCCAGTTTCGGCCGCCAAAGCGACCAAGGGCATAAAGGGGAAATGCAATGACGCACCCGGTGCTCGACAATTCCGCGAGGGAAGTTCTGAAAGGCACGCTCGTGCCGGTGGAGGTTTCCCTGCCGAGTGAGGAGGGCGGTGGCGGCATCGTCAAGCTCGGCGCCCTGCGCCAGCTCGCGCTCACCCCCGGCGACGTGGACGCGGTGCTCGGCCGCCTCGCCCAGGCGAGTGCGGGCGAAGCGGCCGACGCCGAGCTGTCCGCCGAGACCCTCGACGTGCTCAGGGCGTTCGAGGAGGCGCTCGTGCCGTCCCAGCGGCCTGAGGTGCCGGCGATCGCCCGGATTCCCGTCGGCGAGCTGGTGTTGTTCGCGCGGTACCTGATCGAGATGCGGTCCGAGCGGCTGCGCGGCGCCGGGCGGGCCCGCTCCTCCGAGAACGCCGGCCGGGCCGCCCAGGCGCTCAACACCGCCGTGGTCGCCCTGCGCGGGCTGAGGCTCAACACCGGCAGCCCGCCCATCGGGATGCTCAACCTCGAACGCATCGAGATGGTGCCGATCGGCGTCCAGCGCGGCGAGCTGGTCTCGACCATCCCGCTGGCGCCCGGCGAGGAGACCGCGGTCACGCACAAGGAGTGGTCGGTCACCTCCAAGGAGTTCACCACGATCGTCACCGACGCGCTGGAGGAGGTCAGCGAGACCGGGGTGACGGACAACACGGACCTGTCGCAGTCGACGGCGTCGCAGAGCCAGCACTCCAACCAGTTCAACATCACTGGAACGGTCCAAGGCGGCATCCCGATCATCTCCGGCTCCAGCACCAGCGGCTTCACCTCACAGGGCTCGACGTCCGAATCCGCCAACGAGAGCATCAAGCACGCGCACGCCACGACGCAGAAGGCCTCCTCGCGCTCGCGGCGCGAGCACAAGGTGAGCATCTCGACGACGACGGTGACCGGCGAGTCCGAGACCTCCACGCGGGTGCTGAAGAACACGCAGAAGGACCCCATCCGGATCGACTACTTCAGCCTCATGCGCAAGTGGCGGGTCCGGCTCTACCGTTACGGGTTGCGGCTGACGTACGACCTGGTGGTGCCCGAGCCCGGGGCGGCGATGCGGCGCGCGTACGCGGAGCTGGACGTGCTGCGCGCGCAGCAGGGGCCGTTCGTGTTCGGCGTCAAGCCGTCCGAGGTCACCACGGAGCTCGTCGACGCCGACGGCAAGCCCAACGAGAAGGGCAGGCCGCGCTACGTGTGGCTGGCCGAGCGTCACGGCGTGGCGGTCCGGCCCTATCCAGAGGAGCCGATGCCGCTGACGCCGAACGACCACGTCGGCACCAACGGCGGATGGTGGTTCATGGACCTGGAGTTCGAGGTGCCCGGCGGCACCCGGATCCGCGACATGCTGCTGAACGCGCAGATCGGCCACGCCGACGGCGGCGACAAGATGAACTTCGAGGTCCTCGGCGCCCAAGCCGAGCGAGCGTGGGGCGGGCTGGGCGGCGCGCTGCTGATCCGCGACCACCAGCTCAAGACGATCGGGGGTGTCGGCAACTTCCTGGAGCACTACACCGGCCGCCAGAAGGTCACCTTCTTCTTCCATCACTCCGCGGAGGTGTTCGTCCGCCTCACCGTCAACCGGGAGCTGACGCCGGAGGCGATCGAGCAGTGGCGCACCGAGGTCTGGAACACGCTGTTCAACGCCGCGCAGGCCGCGTACTTCGCGCGCCAGGAGGAGATCGCCGCCCGCATCACGGCCATCGAGGAGAGACTGGCCGGCGTAGACACGCTCACCCTGCGGCGTGAGGAGAGCGACGAGATCATGAAGTGCGTCCTGAGGTTCGTGCTCGGGACCGACTTCGACTTCATGCCGAAGAAGGTGCTGGACGCGTTCGTGGCAGCGGGCGTCGATCTCGTGCACGGCGTCGGCTTCGACGGGCCGAGCCTCGGCCTGGACCCGCTGCAGTGGTCGATCCTGCGTCAGCACGAAGACCTGATCCGCTTCATCAACCAGGCCATCGAGTGGGAGAACGTGGTGACGTTCCTCTACTCCTACTTCTGGGACGTGCCGCAGAGCTGGCCGTTCATCCGTCAGCTCCGGCATCCCGACCCCAACCGGCAGGCGTTCCTACGGGCCGGCAGCGCGCGGATCGTGCTCACCGTGCGCAAGGGCTGGGAGGAGCGCTGGATCCGGTACGCCGAAGGCGGCTCGATCGGCGCGCAGATCCCGGAACCTTACCTGACGATCGCCAGGGAGATCGCCGTCTACGACGACCGCAACTATCCGGGCATCCCGCCCGCCAACCCGGGGCGGGCGGCGGTGCACCTGCAGGACGAGGCGTACACGACGTTCACGATGGACGCGGGCCCGAGCGAGAGGCCGGTGAACCTCAAGGTGGCCAGCAGCGCGGGCTTCGTGCAAGGGCTGCCGGTCGTCATCGACGTCCAGGACGGGCGGGGGATCCAGGAGGCGCAGGTCGTGATCGCCATCCCCGACGGCACGCACCTCACGGTGGCCGGGCTCACCTACGCGCACCGGGGCACGACGGCGGCGGTGCCGGTCGTGCAACCAGGTGAGAAGGGCGCGCTGATCGCCGAGTGGCACGAATACACCCCATCGTCCGGCACCGACATCGCCGTCACCTCCAACCTCACCACGATCGCGTAGCGAGAGGGCGATCACATGGGGTACTTCAGTCTCGAGAAGAGTCCGGGCGTGCGTCTGCCGAAGCTGACGCTGAGCGTCGGCGAGGAGGCCCCGCTGATCATCTGGCAGGATGACCGGCCGGGCGAGAACCCGTACACGGCCATCCTTTTCCAGCAGGACTACACGCATCTGCTCGTGGAGGAGGTCAGGCAGCCGAGTGGCCGGCAGGGCGCCACCCGGCTGCTGCGCTGCACGGGCAAGGCGCCCGGCTCCGGCCGCGTCGAGGCCGTGGACGTGCCCAGGACCGGTGCCCTGAAGCCGCTCGGCCGGCTCGACTACGAGGTCCGGGACGACCTGGAGGCCGACCTGGTCTACACGGGGAAGCTGGTCCACTGGCGCCGCTCCGTGCCCGCCTCGCTGAGAGCCCACCGGCCCCTGCTGTTCCACGCCTCCTCCGGGGTGGACAGATCCCAGACCGCGCGGCTGCAGTCCGTCGAGGATCTAGGGCCGCTGCCCGAGGGGCTCTACACCTTCCTCACCCACGTCGACCCCCGGCAGAACTCGGTCGCGGCGGCGAACAAGCTCGGCGACCGCGCCGTCACCAACAACTACAGGGAGGGCATCCAGTTCCTGCCCATGGACGGGGATAAGCCGAAATATCCGGACTGGGGCACCATGCGGGTCCGGCTCACGCAGGTCCGGGGCGCCACCTACGGGCGCGGCGGCTTCTTCCTGCACAACTCGCGCAAGGGCTACAGCCATGGCTGCATCGAGATCGGCGGGACCATCGACGACGTGGATTTCTTCTCCGCGCTGCTGATCCACGCCGGCAGCCCGGACCGCAAGCCGAAACTGACATTGCTCGTCAAATACTCCTATCCCGATCAATCCACGTCGGGGAAGACGAAGAGGGCCGACTGAGTGGGCCGTCGGCAAGAGGATCACTGAGATTCTCCGAACGGCTCACGCCAGATCTCCTTGCCCGCGGCGTCGCGACCGACGACGGCCGCCGCGACACCAGCGGCTGCCGCCGCCGAAGCAAGCGCGGCCTTGAACGGCAGGCGTTCAAGGCCGGTTGCGCCGTCGATCCGGCTCACGTGGCTGTCGATCCGGCTCACGTGGCTGTCGATCTGGCTCACGTGGCTGTCGATCCGGCTCACGTAGCCGTTGATCCGGCTCACGTGGCCGGTGAGAGGGCAGCTCAGTGGCCGGCGGCCGTGGCGCGTTCCCGGGCCAGGCGTTCCTCGCCCGACAGCGTGGCGAGCGGCTTCTCCTTGATGAACAGCACCGCCACCAGGGCGAGCGCGGTGAGCGGAACGCCGATGAGGAACAGGTCGGCGGTGGCGGTCGCGTACACGTCCTGGATGACGCGGACGACGGGTGCGGGCAGCTTGGAGATGTCGGGTACGGCCTGGCTCTCGCCCCCGCCACCGCCGGCCATCGGACCGAGCTTCTCGGTCATGAGCGTGGTGATCCGGTTGGCCAGCACCGCGCCCAGCGCGCTGACGCCGACCGCGCCGCCCATGCTGCGGAAGAAGGTCAGCATCGAGGTGGTGGCGCCCAGGTCGTGGGCGGGCACGTCGTTCTGGGCCGCGAGGACCAGGTTCTGCATGAGCATGCCCACGCCGATGCCGAGCACGGCCATGTAGAGGCCGAGCAGCACCGAGCTGGTCTGGCCGTCGATGGTGCTGAGCAGGCCCATCCCGGCGAGCATGACGACGCCGCCGGCCACCAGGAAGCCCTTCCAGCGGCCCCACTTGGTGATGAGCTGACCCGCCACGGTGGAGGAGATCAGCAGGCCGAACACCATCGGCAGGCTCATCAGACCGGCGACCGTCGGCGACTTGCCGAGCGCCACCTGGAAGTACTGCGACAGGAAGACCGTACCGCCGAACATGGCCACACCGACCAGCACGCTGGCCACGGTGGCCAGGGCGACGGTGCGGTTCTTGAAGATGGCCAGCGGGATGATCGGCTCGGTCGCCCGCGACTCCACCCAGACGGCCAGCGCGAGGATGAGCACGCCGCCGCCGACGAGCGCGGCGCTCTGCCAGGAGCCCCACGGGAACTGGTGGCCCGCCAGCGACGACCAGATCAGCAGGGTGCACACACCCACCGTGATGAGCAGGGCGCCGAGGTAGTCGACCTTGACTTCCTTGCGTACCACCGGCAGGTCGAGGGTGCGCTGCAGCAGGACGATGGCCAGGATCGTGAACGGCACGCCGATCAGGAAGCACCAGCGCCAGCCGAGCCAGGAGGTGTCCACGAGCACGCCGCCGATGAGCGGGCCGGCGACGGTGCCGACGCCGAACACGGCGCCGAAGATGCCGGCGTAGCGGCCGAGCTCACGCGGCGGGATCATGGCGGCCATCACGATCATGGCCAGCGCGGTCATGCCGCCGGCGCCGGTGCCCTGCACGACGCGGCTGACGATGAGGATCTCCACGTTCGGGGTGAGGCCCGCGATCAGCGAGCCCACCACGAACAGTCCCAGCGAGAGCTGGATCAGCAGTTTCTTGTTGTAAAGGTCGGCCATCTTGCCCCACAGCGGCACCGTGGCCGTCATGGCCAGCAGTTCCGCGGTGACGATCCAGGTGTAGACGGTCTGCGTGCCGTGCAGCTCGGTGATGATGCGCGGCAGGGCGTTGGCCACGACGGTCGAGGCGAGGATGGACACGAACATGCCCACCATCAGCCCCGACAGGGCCTGCAGAACCTTTCGTCTGGACGTGGGCGGCGCGGCCACGGATTCGGGCTGCGCGCTGGTAGCTGTCATCTCTCCTCGGTTTCTCGGACAGGGGACCGGCGCCGCCGCAGGGCTCCTGCGGCAGCGCCGGTTCAACGGGGACGATCGAAAGGGGGGTGACCAGGGCGGTCACGGATTGGGCAGGCCGCTGGCGAGCTGGGAAAAGGCCTCGTCGACCAGGTCGGGTAGTTCCGGGTGGCCGCCCGCGGCGCTCCAGCGGACCATCGCCACCCGGAAGGCGGCCATGGCCGCCGCGGTGGCCAGTTCTGGATAGCCGCTCGTGCCCGGCCGTACGCCGGCTCGCTGGGCGACGGCCTCGGTGATGACGCGTTCGGTCTCGGTGCCACCGGCGACCAGGCGCGGGAGCAGCGACGGGTTCTGTTCGAACACCTTCAGCCGCAGCAGCCATTGCTCACGCCGCTCCTGGACGCGCTCGGCCTCGGCCCGCGACATCAGCCGCAGCGCCTCCAGGACCGGCACGTCCGCGGGCACGGCATCCATCCTGTCGCGCAGCTCGGCGGCGGAGGCCGGGCTCTGGCCGATGAGCGCGTCCTCCTTGGACGGGAAGTAGTTGAAGAACGTACGCGAGGAGACGTCCACGGCCTCGGCGATGTCCTCCACCGTGACCCCCGCCAGGCCACGCTCGGCCACCAGCGTCAGGGCGGCATGCTCCAGCGCCGCACGGGTCTCGAGCTTCTTACGGTCCCTCCGGCCGAGCTCGTCAGCGCTGTCCACGATGGTCACGATATCGAGGGTAAGGATGAACTTTCATGTTCTGCAATGTTTCAGGATCTGAAGTGCGGCATATCACACCGGCCGGCGGGAGAAGGGGCCTCTCTACCGCGGTGCCCGCCAGGCTAAGGACTTTCGCGTAACATCGTGGGATGTGACCGAGTATGGTCTTCCGCCTGTGCTCGGCCTGCTGGACGGGGATCCGAGGACGCTCGGCCCGTACCGGATCGCCGGCCGTCTCGGGCAAGGCGGGATGGGCACGGTCTACCTGGCCGAGGGGATCGCGGGGCCGGTCGCGCTCAAGGTGATCAGTCCGCATCGTCCACCGCGACCTCAAGCCCGCCAACGTGCTGCTGTCCCCCTCTGGGGCCGCGAGTGATCGACTTCGGCATCGCCCGCGCACTCGACACCGACGGCGACAGGACGGCGACGGGCCGGTGGGTCGGCACCCCCGACTACATGGCCCCCGAGCTGACCGACGGCGGCACGTGGAGCACCGCCTCGGACGTCTTCGCGTGGGGCTGCGTGGTGTTCGCGGCGGCGATGGGGCATGGACCTGTCCGGCTTATCCGGCGCCGCGCCACCCGGGCAGGCCGAGGCCGTCCCGACGCGGGAAGCGGCGTTCCCGCCTGCTGATCACCGCCGCCGCCGTCCTGCTCTCGGTCACCGCCACGGGTGCGACGATGCTCTGGTCGAGGTCCGGCACCCCGCCCGCGTTCGCGGATGCAGCCTCGACGGGAGCCTGCCCGGCTCGGGCGGGGTCCACTGCTCCTTCACCAGCAACGCCGACCGGGGGCGGCCGCACCCCTGGTACCGGATGAACGGGCGGGAGATCGGGCGGGTCTTCGGCGGGAGGCCCGAAACCAGAGACCAGATCACTCTGGGCGTGTTCGCGAACAACCCTTACGGGGGGGACGAGGCCATGAAGGCCGGCTTCGACGCCTTCGGGGTCGGCTGAGGGGTCGCGGGCCGGCGGCCTGGCTCGTGCTCTGTGACGACCCCACCGCGTTCTTCACGCCGACACAGCGCTTATTATTACACGATTACAACGGGTGGGACCGCGGTCCACCGCAGAGAGGGGACGGGAACGGATGAGCCTTCGTCAGTTCGAGTACGCCCTGGCCGTCGCCGAGGAGGGCTCGGTGACGGCGGCGGCGGAGCTGCTGCACGTCGCTCAACCGTCGGTGTCCCAGCAGATCCGCGGCCTGGAGCGGGAGCTCGGCGTGCAACTGTTCGCCCGCACGCCGACCGGCCTGGTGCCCACCGTGGTCGGCCGCGCGTTCCTGCGGGAGGCGGAGGTCGCGGTGAGCGCGTCGCGGCGGGCGAGGGCGACGGCGCGGTCCGGTGCCGATGAGCTGGTGGGCGAGCTGGTGGTCGCGGTGCAAATGGGCTTCGGCGTGCGGCAGCTGCCGAGCGCACTGGGCACGCTGGGCCGCCGCTTCCCGCGGCTGGAGGCCACCGTCTTCGAGGAGCCGAGCTCCGCCGAGCTGGAGCGGCTGTGTCGCCGGGGTGTGCTGGACCTCGCCCTGATGGCGGCGTGCGAGCGGGGCCCCGCCGACGCCCACCACCTCGGCTACGAGGAGTTCGTCGTGGTGCTGGGCGCCGGGCACCGGCAGCTCGCCGCGGACCGGGTGGAGTTGGGTGAACTGGAGGGGGAGCGGTGGGTGAGGTTCGACCGTGACAGCGCGCTCGACGGCGTGCTGCGGGGGGTGCTGCGGGACAACGAGCTGACCCCGGCCACGGTCGCCCGCGTGTCCCAGACGGCGACGGCCGTGCGCTGGGCCGCCCACGGGCTGGGGGTGACGCTGGTCCCGGCCTCCGCGGTGCCGCATGGTTATGAGCACCTCGTGCGTCCGGTGTTCCCGGTCGTGTCCCAGCCGGTCGTCGCCGTGATCCGGCAGGCTGCGGGCCCGGCGGAGACGGCCCTGCTCGAACTCCTGCGTCAGGAGATCTGGCACGGTTCCGCTTTCTTCTCACCGGTGCCCTGACGGCCGTTCGCCGAGCCCGCTAGAAGACGGCGCCGCCGGCGTCGACGTGGATCGTGGTGCCGGTGATGTAGCTGGCACGAGGAGAAGCCAGGAAATAGATCGCCTCGGCGATCTCGTGTGCCTGGGCCGTCCGCTTGATCCCCAAATCCTGGGCCACGCCCTCGTTGCCCTCCTCGCCCCATTCGGCCAGCACACCTTCGGTGCGGGTCGGACCGGGAGAGACGCTGTTGACCCGTACGCCGCCATCGGCGAACTCCGCCGCCCACGTGCGGGTCAGCGAGGTCAGCGCGGCTTTGGACGCACTGTAGGCCGAGGCGCCGGGGAAGGCCTTGAACGCCGCGAGCGAGGTGACGTTGACGATGTTGCCCTCGCCCTTCTCCAGCATGTGCGGCACGAGCGTGGCGACCAGGAAGTAGGCACCGCGCACATTGGTGTCGAAGATCCGTTCGTAGCCCTCCACGCTCTGTTCGACGGTGAGCGAGGTGGGGAAAGTACCGGCGTTGTTGACGAGGATGTCGACAGGACCGCTCCGGCGGACCAGTTCGGCGACCGAGCCCAGGTCGGCCGAATCAGCTGGGATGAATCGAACCACGCCGTCCTCCTGCGCGGCGTGCGCGGCATTCTTGCCGCGCTGGACGTCGCGGCCGGTGATGACGACCTCGGCACCCGCGCGGGCCAGCAGTCGAGTGGCCGCAAGACCGATGCCAGAAGTGCCGCCGGTGACCAGTGCGGTCTTCCCCTGCAATTCCATGCCATGTGACCTTTCGTCATTCCATTGGGGCGTCAACTCCTGGGGAATTCGCCGCCGTCCACGACGAGATTGCTCCCGGTCAGCCAACTCGCCCGCTCGGACATGAGGAACAGCACCGCGTGGGCGATGTCGTCGGGCTGACCATCGCGCCCCAGCGGGGGACTGGTGGTGTCCTGGCCCGGCCCCGCGTTCAGGCGCGCCCACTGCTCCCGCGTCGCTTCGCCGCCGGGGGTGGCGGTTCTGCCGGGAGACACGGTGTTGACCCGGATGCCGAACGGGGCCAGATCCGCGGCCAGCCCCCGGCTGTAGGCCTCCAGTGCCGCCTTCGCCGTCACGTAGTGCAGGAACGGTGGTGCCACGGTGGGCACCGCGGCCGAGGAGACGTGCACGATCACCCCCGAACGCCGTTCCCGCATCCCCGGTGCCAGCAGCGAGTCCAGCCGCACCGACGCCAGGAAGTTCAAGTCCAGCGCGTCCTGCCACTCCTCGTCAGGGATGGCCAGAGCGCCCTGGAACGGTCGCGCCCCACCCACGTTGTGCACCAAAATGTCCACCCCGCCGAGCGCCTTCTGCGCGGCCGCGGCGAGCGTCTCCGCTCCGGCCCGGGTCCGCACGTCGGCCTCCACGAAGGTGGCGCCCTCCGGCACCGTGCTCGTCGACGACCTGGCGGTGGTCAGCACCTCGGCGCCCGCGTCCAGGAGCTGGCGCACGATGGCCGCTCCGATTCCGCGAGAACCACCTGTGACCAAGGCCCGCTTTCCCGCGAGTTCTCCCATTGTGGTCATGCCACCGGTCCTATCGATCGTGTATTAGTCCGCTCGACAAAAGGAGCAGCGCGAATCTTCGGAGAAATCGCGGTGAGCACCTCGTCGAGCTGTTTTACGGTACGGCTGGAAAAGAACGAGAGGCAAAGACGAAATGTCAGCAGGTGCCATAGGGGTTTCCTATGGCACCCCGGCGGGCCGCCGCTGGGCGCGAAGTGTGAGCGATGTCACCGTAGGTAACGCCGCCATGCCACGATGGTGACCGTTCTGCGTCATACGGCTGGACCCTTAGCCATGTTTCGGGCATGCTTGGCTAGATCTTCAGTCAATTCGAGGGAGCATCCGGGTGCGAGTTCCGCGCAAGGCCATTCTGTTCACGACGGCACTGTGCCTGAGCGGTGTCCTGGCGACTCCGGCGAACGCGGCCGCCTACAGCCCAGAGGGCATCTGCGGGGCCGGTTTCGGCCGCGTCTCCGGCGGCACGAAGGCCGTCACGACGCCCAGCGGCCGCCGGTACGGCACGGTCTACCTGCTCTACAGCAAGAAGGCCCAGCAGAACTGCGTGGTCACGATCAAGTCGAGCTTCGGCGGTTCGAAGACGCCGGTGAGCGCTCAGCTCACCGTCATGCCCAAGGCGATCAAGGACACGAAGCAGGACCCGACCGTCCGCCGGGACAGCGGGAGTTACAAGTACTACGCGGGACCGGTGAAGTACTGGGCCAAGGGGGCCTGCGTGAAGTTCTGGGGCACGATCAAGCCGCTCGGGCACGACCCGGCCGTGGCGCGGGGCGGCCGCCAGAGCTGGGGCAACTGCGGCGGATAAGCGCCGAGCGTGTGGTTGATCAGGCACGCCGGCAGGTACGCCTGCCGGCGTGCCTGATCATGCCCAGGATGTACTGACGCCGCCCGTTCAAGGGCGGGTTCTCGCTGGGATTCAACCGCTTCCCATGCCTGTTACACGCATCCTTCAAGCGGACATTCCGATGCTGGTCACGACCACAACGCGACCCAAGATCGCGGCACCGATCCGATGCCGCGGACGGGCGCCCCAGCAAAGGACTACATCATGAACGGCTCATGGCGCACGACGTTCACCACCGCCGCACTCCTGATCGGATCGGCGTTGTCCGGTCCGGGCGTCGCCCGCGCGGCCGGTCCGCCGCCTTCGCCGCCTCCGTCGCTCTTCGCGTCACAGGCCGAGTACAACCGTGACTGGCAGGCGTACGCCAAACTTGACAGGGCGAAGGCGGCCGGGCACATCAAGGTCACGTACACATCGCTCAGCAATCGCGCACACGTCACAGGGCGGCTGTGGGACAAGGACAACCGGCCCATCCACCTGGGAGGCAAGTGCGCCTACGTGCGGTTCCAAGGACGCACCATCGGTGGCGGCTGGACCACGAAGCGCGAGTTCGGACATTGCGGAGCGAACACGTTCAAGCCCATCGACTTCACATGGCAGCACGTGGATGCGGTACGGCTCGTCGTCTGCCAGACCAAGTGGCCATTGAAGCAGCCCCTGGTGCCGGTCCCGGGCACGTGCGGGCCTCTCACGTACATCTACAACATCCTTCCGTGAAGGAAGCCGGGGTGCCGCGGCACCCCGGCACTCATGCGCTCGGGCATCGCCGGGCGTGCAGGTACTGCCGGCACTCCTGGCCGGTCAGCGTCCGCGTCACATTCGCGCGGGCGATGCCGATGAGGTCGTCGAGGTCGAGCGCCCAGACGCGCACGGTTCCTCCTCCGCTGCCTACGGCCAGCCTGGAGCCGTCCGGGCTGAACCGCACGCTGTAGGCGCCGCCCTCGTGCCCGCGCAGCGTCAGCGACTGCAGCCCGGAGTCCGCGTGCCACAGCCGTACGGTGGAGTCGGCGCTGCCGGTCGCGATCCGCGTGCCGTCCGGACTGAACACCGCGTCGTAGACCGGCCCTTGATGTCCCGTCAGGGTGAGGATCTTCTGCCCGCTCGCGACCTCCCAGACCCCGGCCAGGCCGCTGGGCTCGCCCACGACGATCCGGGTGCCGGTCGCGTCGAAGTCGATGCTGCTGCCGTAGAGGTGGATGGATCGCAGGAGCCTGCGCTGCCGCCAGTCCCAGATCTTCACCCGAGCCGCAGCCGGATCCGGACGACCGTACCGGTATTCGACGCAGGCGAGCAGCCGGCCGTCCGGGCTGAAGCTGAGCCGGTCCACGTTGAGCCCCGGCTCGCCGGGGAGGGCTCCAAGACTTCCGCCGGACCGGTCGACGAGCTTCACGCCGCCGTACTCGTCCGCCATGGCCAGCGTCCGGCCGTCCGGGCTCCAGTGGGGATCGCTCGTGTGAGGCACGGCGAACAGGCGTTCACCGGAGGAGGCCTGCCAGACGTTCACGTCAAAGGCGGAGGTGCCGGCGGCGACGAGGGTGCCGTCACGGCTGACGTCGATGCCGTAGACGCTGTCGGTGGGAGGTCCTTCGCGTTCTCCAAGGACGAGGCCGGCTGTCCCGGTCCTCAGGTCCCATACGTTCACCGATCGGGCGGTGCCGGTCGCCAGGAGGTTGTGGCCGTCAGGGGTGAACGCGACCGCGCTCCAGGCGGTGGGGTTGGCGGGCACGTTCAGCCACTCCGCGGCACCCGCGCGGCTGACATCCCAGATCTTCGCCGCGCCCGTCTCGAAGTCTCCGGTCAGGACGCGGTTGCCGTCGGGTGAGAAGGCCGCGCCGACGAAGGAGTCCTGCGTCCCGGAGAGGGACAGCACCTGGCGGTAACCGGACTCGTCGACCTCCCAGAGCTTGGCGGTGCCGTCGTCACTGGCGGTGATCAGCCTGCCGGAGTCGGGGCTCCAGTCGGCGGCGGCGATGGTGCCGGTGTGGCCGTACAGCGTGGAGCGCACCTTTCCCGTTCCCGTGTCCCAGATCCGCGTGAAGCCCTCGCCTCCGTATGTGGCCAGCCGGCGGCCGTCCGGGCTCCAGTCCACATCTTCGACGGCCCAGGTGTGACCGCGAAGGGTGCGCACTGTCCTGCCGGAGGAGACGTCAGCCACGAGGACGTCCCGGGGCTCGTTCAGCGCCATCGCCACGTGCTTGCCGTCCGGACTGAATCGGGCGGTGAACGCCCGGCCGGCCGGGCGGAACGTGCGAATCGTCCGTCCTGTCGCGATCTCCATCACGCGGGTCACGCCGTTGTCCCGCCACGTCGCCGCCAGCAGGGACCCGTCGGGGCTGAACGAGGGGGCCCACACCGCGCCGCTCGCGTACGTGAAGGCGACCAGCTCACGACCGGTTCGGGTATCCCAGATCTTGGCGGTGCCGTCGTCGCCGGTAGTGGCGAGCATCGTGCTGTCAGGGCTGAAGGTCACGTCATTGACGTCGGCGCCGTGGCCGCGGAACCGCAGCAGGGACGCGCCCGTGCCGGCGTTCCTGATGTCCACGATGCCGCTGTCCTCGATTCCCTCGCTGCTGAACAAGCGGCCGTCCGAGCTCCAGTCCACCGCCCCGCCCACGCCGGTCACGCTCAGCACGATCCGCGCGGCGGTGACGGCGCGGTGCAGGGCGTCCTCGGCCTCCGGCAGCACGGACCCGTTCACCACGCGGGTCCGCTTCACGGCTTCGAGGGCGAGCAGAATGCTCAGCTCGGGGTCGGTCTCCAGGTTGCCCACCGCCGAGGCGGCGAGCTCCCTCGCGGCGGCGGTACGGGCCTCGCCCTCGGCACGTTCGCGTTGGCCGTAGGCGAACACCACCAGCCCCGTCATGATCACGGCGGTCGTCGTCAGCACCGCCACCAGCGTGCGCAGCCGCCTGATGGAGCGCCGCTCCAGCGCTCGCTCACGCGCCTTCCGTCGCTCCTCCTCTTCCTCGTCACGCTCACGCGCACTGAGAGAGGTCCGGACAAACGCCTCCTGATCGGGCGTGACAGCCAGGTCGGACGTCGCCCGCCAGACCTCCAGCCGATCCAACCGGGTCCCCGACACCAGGAAGGAGTCGTCGCGGGCGGCGACCAACCAGTCGTGTGTCGCACCCGCCAGCCAGCGCTCGGTGCGCACGTCCTCACGTGCGGCGGCGATCCAGTCCCGCAGCCGCTTCCATTCACGCAGCAACGCCTCGTGCGCGACCTCGGCCGTCGGCCCCCTGGTGTCCGGGTCACGGTCGAACGACAACAGTCGCGCCGCTCCGAAGGCGTCGATGGCGGCCTGCATGTCACGGGGATCGTGCTCCAGGGACAGCAGTTCGGCCTGGGGCACCCGCCGGCGCGTGTCCCCGGCGCCGTCGCCGACGGTGAGCAGCCGGAGGAACAACTGGCGGGCCGCCTCTTGAACGCGGCGCGGAAGGGAGACGAAGACCTCGTCGGCCCGCCTCGCCAGCGCTTCCGAGATGCGGCCGATGTCACGATAGGCGGACGGCGTGAGCCGCTCGTTCCTTCGCCGGTCGAAGAGCTCGGCCAGGGCGTACTGCAACAGGGGGAGAGCGCCCGGCTGGTTCGCCACGTCGGCCGCGATCTCGGCGACGAGGCCGGGGGCGGTGGTCACGCCGGATCTGCGGGCGGGCTCCGTCACGGCGCGCTCCACCTCCTCGGCGGTGAGAGGGACGACCACCTCGGTGTGCGAGCGGATGAGCGCGGCCAGCTGGGCGTACTGGAGCGGGCGGTCGTAGAAGTCGGCTCGCAGGGTGATCACCACGCGCAGCCTGCTGCTCGGCCGGGCCATGGACGCGAGCAGCGCCGACAGGAATCCGCGACGCTGCCCCTCGTCGGCGACCAGGGTGAAGAGCTCCTCGAACTGATCGATGACCAGGAGCAGCTCGCCATGGTCGCCCGGCAGCGCGGCCGTCAGGTCCGAGGCCTCGGCGAGCGGGCCTGGGGAGTGGATCGCGATGGCGCGCAGGGCCGCCTGGAGCTCCTCCCACGGCCTGGCTCCCGGTGTCATGCGGGCCACGTACCAATGCTCCGAGCCCGTCACCGCACCGGCCCTCAGCGCCGGAACCAGCCCGGCCCGCACCACCGACGACTTGCCGCTCCCGGACGGTCCCACGACCGCCAGGAAACGATCCTCCCGCAGCCGGGCCAGGAGCCGGGCCGTCAGAGCCTCACGCCCGAAGAAGTCCGCCGCGTCCGTCTCGGTGAAGGGACGCAGCCCCTTGTACGGATTGCGCGCGGCGAGGCCAGAGGCCCTGACCCCGGATCGGGCGGCCAGTACCGCGGCGAGCAGTTCGGTGGCGTCTCGATAGCGCCGGCCTGGATCGGCCGCTGTGGCCCGCTCGATCACCTTGCGCATGGTGCCGGAAGGCGTGGGAAGCAGCTGCCCCATCATGATTCCCATCGCGTGCACATCCGTGCTCGGCGTCGATGGGCCGTCGCGTCGCCGATCGGGCGAGCCGGTCTGGGCCGTCTCCGTGGCGATGCCGAAGTCCGACAGGTAGGCGTTGCCCTCCTCGTCGAGCAGGACGTTGGACGGTCTGACGTCGCGATGGATCACGCCTTGGCCGTGAGCCGCGGCCAGAGCTCTGGTCACCTGCTCCACCATCCTGCCCGCGGCCTCGGCGGAAGGAGGACCGGAGCGGTCCAGGAGCGTGCGCAGGCTCCCGCCGCGCAGTAGCCGCATCACCAGATACGCGCCACCCGGCTCCCGCCAGAAGTCATAGAGCGGGACCACGTGCGGATGCTCCACCTTGGCGACGAGCTGGGCCTCGGCCTCGAACTCGCGCACGAACTCCGGCCGGTTGGCCAGACGCGGGTGGATCGCCTTGATCGCGACCTCGCGGTCCACCTCGGGCTGCACGGCCCGCCACACCACCCCGAACCCGCCCTCACCGATCCGCTCGACCAGCTGGTAACCCCGCAGCGCCGACCTCCCCGGCTGAAGCGCGACGTCCTGACGCAGGATCTGCTCGTGCAGCCGCCGCAGATCGGGAGAGGGATCGATGCCCAGCTCCTCCGACAGCAGGCGCCGGGACCGCTCGAACGACACCAGCGCCTCCGCCTGACGGCCCGATCGGTACAGCGCCAGCATCAACTGACCGCACAGCCGCTCCCGCAACGGATGGGCGGCCGTGAGCGCCTCCAACTCGCTGACCAGCCGCCCGTGGTGGCCCTGCTCCAGCTCGGCGCCGACCTGGTCCTCGGTCACCGACAGCCGCAGCTCCTCCAGTCTGCCGATCTCCGTCCGCAGTGACGGCTCGGAGCTGAGATCGGCGAACGGGGGCCCCTGCCAGAGGCCGAGCGCTTCCCGCAACGCGGCCGCCGCGGCCTGGGGGTCTCCCGCGAGCAGCCGCCTGCCCTCGCCGGCCTTGGCTTCGAAGAGCAGGCCATCGGCTTCGTCCGGCCGGATGCGCAGGGCGTACCCCCGGCCGTGGCTCTCAATACGATCGCCGCCCAGGGCTTTGCGCAGGTGGGACACATAGCTCTGCAGCGTGCTGCGCGCTGATTCCGGTGGCCGGTCCGCCCAGATCTCATCGATGAGCCGCTCCACGGGAACCACTTGGTTGACGCGAATCACCAGGTGTGCCAGCACCAGCCGCTGCTTGGGCCCTCCGAGCGAGAGCAGCCGATCTCCGTCGTACACCCGTAGCGGCCCGAGAAAGCACATGCGCATGACGCATGCGTATGCCGATTCACGCGTTCCGTAAAGCTGGACGGCGGCCACCGACCGGAGCCTGAAAAAGTACAAATTGAAGATTCCGTGAGACTAGGGAGATCCCAGGCGAGGTATGACCTCACTCCGACATCAGCGGGCTGATCGGGGGAGCCGGTGGAGAGGACTTTGCCAAGAGCGGTGGCGGCGCTCGCGGCGGGCGCGGCGCTGGTGAGCGGCTGTGACGGTGGGTCCGCGCCGGAGATGGACTCCTCGCCGCCTGGCAGGGTGATCGTGAAGCCGGGGAGCAGCATCGAGCTGCGCGAAGGCGGCGGCGACGTTCCCGACGCCACGGCCCAGGTGTGCCGGGAATGCCAGATAGGGCTGGAAAAGAGGCAGTTCGAGCAGCTGGCCAGGGACATGGATCAGAAGGCGTCCGCCCAGGCGGGAGCCGCTCTCAGCGATGCGAGCGCGCCCAGCGCGAGGGCGGTCGCGCTGGTGTGCGCGGGGGCGGCCAAGACGAACCTGGGGCGTTACCAGGAGGCGCTCCAGAGCATCGACGCGGCGGAGGCGGTACGCGACCACCTTCCCGCGGCGGTGCGACCGCAACTGCTGGAGCTCCTCTACCACGCGGAGCTGATCAGCGCCGCGTCCGTCGGCGACGTCGGCAGAGCCCGTGAGGCCTTCGCCCACCTCACCGAGATCGGGGGAAAGGCGGGTGCCGACATCAAGCAAGCCTGCGAGGCGGCACCGGATCGCGCGGCCCTTCCGGAATGCACGATCGTCACGTCCCCGCCCGTCGTACCCGGCAGCCCGACCGGCGGGCAACCTTCCACTTCCGGGCCGCCCACGCCGGATGAGACCGGATCGGGCGGCGAGACAGCATCGCCGGAGCCCACCTCCCCGGACACCGGCCCGGAGACCGGCCCGGAGTCTGTCTCCCCCGACGTCGAAACTGAGCCGCCCGGCCCGGATCCGGACGAAGGCCCGTCGTCGCGGGACACCGGCGGCGACCCCGCGCCGCCCATCGAGTCCTAGAGGGCGCCGTCACCCATGACCACACCGGAACGTGACGACGATCCCGCCGCCGGCCAGGACTTCGGCCGCGTGTGGAGCGTCCTCGCCCACGTCGTGACGCCGACCACCTTCATCGCGGCGCTCATGATCTATTTCGGCGCGCTCCGTGCCAACACCTCCTACTCCGCCCTCGGCGTGCACTCGAGCTTGCTGAAGTTCTCGTTCCAGGACTACGCGCTCCACAGCGTCTCCTCCCTGGCCGAGCCACTGGCGCTGACGCTGCTGGTGATTCTGGCCGCCCTTCCCGCGCATGCGCTACTGGTCCGTTTCATGACCCGTCACCGGGCCGCCACGAAACGGGCCATCGTCGTGCTGACCGCGCTCGGAACCGCCGGCGTCCTGGCGGGCCTCATCGGAGCCGCCGGCTGGTGGAAGCCACGCACCCGCGAGCCCGTCGTGCCCATGTGCTTGGCCCTCGGGGTGTTCGCCCTGGGTTACGCCGCCTCCCTCCACGCCAGGGTGTACCCCCGCCCCAGGAACACGGGATGGATCATCCAGCGCGCCGTTTTCGTGGCTCTTCTCATGCTCCTTCTCCTGTGGTCGCTCGCCGTAATCGCGCAGACGCGCGGGGCGGAAAAGGCTAAAGAGTTCCAGCGCAAGCCGTTCAACCTGCCCGGCGTCGTCGTCTACGCCCCACAGCGATTGCACCTGGAAGGCCCCGGCATCACGGAAACCACGTTTCCGGACGAGAAGGCGATGTACCGCTACCGCTACTCCGGCCTGAGCCTCCTGCTCCATTCGGACGAAAAGTACTTCCTCCTCCCCGCCTGCTGGTGGACGACGACGACCTCGCCGATCCAGGCGATAACCCTGCCCGCCGACAGCTCGCTCCGGCTGGACTTCTTCTCGTACACCGTGCTGCCGACCTGCCCGCCCGGCCGGTGACGGTGTCGCGTGGATCGAAGGCCGCCGGCGCGCCCCAGATCCGGGCGGTGTCGTCGGTGCTGGTCGTGGCGATCATCGAGCCGTCGTGTCCCGGCGGTGTTGGGCTGGGCGCGATCTGTGCCATACCTTGGGTACCAAGGCTGAGAGTGCTTCTCCGATGTCTCGGGACATCAGCCGCAATCAGAGAGCGAGACGCGACATGAGCAGTGCTCGCAAAAATGACGATCAAGCCATTGAGGGCCCTACCCAGCCGGCTGGGAGCGACGAGCGGCCCGATCACGCGGCCAACGCGCAGTGGCTCAAGGACAACCCGGTCGCCATGCCGCAGGTGGGCGCCGGGAGGTGGGCCGTCTACGACCGCGACGGCCATCTGCGCGGCCACCTTGTCGGCGGCGGCCCGACCCGCGACACCCGCTTCAAGGCGACCAGCGCGACGAACGAGTGGTCGCCTCCTGACCAGGCGCCGGGCTACGGCATCACCCTGCACGACGCCGGGGCCCATCTCCTCGACACCAGCGTGGGCAATGGACGGCCGGATGAGGGAGCGGGTGACTGAGCGCCACATCGCTGAGCACGCCGGATGGGCTCGCGCGGAGAGTGATCGCGGG
Organism: Nonomuraea insulae; assembly: GCF_042656245.1. Classification (NCBI taxonomy): domain Bacteria; kingdom Bacillati; phylum Actinomycetota; class Actinomycetes; order Streptosporangiales; family Streptosporangiaceae; genus Nonomuraea; species Nonomuraea insulae. Next base: position 2,585 of record NZ_JBHSPA010000036.1, on the reverse strand, counting down.
TCACGATGGCCAGTATGAGCAACGATGATGACGCGCGCGCCGAGCTGGAGGAATGGAGCGAGTTCATCGGCCGGATTCGCTACGACGGTCCACGTTCCGGTGATGCGGGCGACGAGCGGCTGGCCGACGAGGCGGTGTCCAACGAGTTCTCCAGCTGGGGACGACTCGACGGCTCCGCCGAGATGAACAACCTGATCTGCCGCGCTTTGGAGATCGGCTACCTGCGGGCCCTGCAGGACGTGCGCGAGCAGCGCATCGCTGGGCTGGGGCCCACAGAATGACATCGGTACGAAAGGCGCGGCTCACGCATCGTTGCCCACGCCTCACACGCGGGGGTCGGTGGTCAGGCCGGCCAGATCGGCGCTCACGTGCCAGAGCCGCGCGGCGGCAGCCTGGTCGTGGCTGCGCTTGGAGGATCTCCTGGGTTTGCCGCCGGCGAAGTAGCCGCCGGTCACCTCCTTGAGGTCGGGAGCGGACGCCAGGTGAACCGACGTGGCGGCCCCCTGGGCCGGGACCTTCATGAACGGCCGGAGGAACGGCACGAGCAGCCGCTGGACGCCGGCCGGGTCCTCGGCACCGAAGGAGGTGCTCACCACGCCGGGATGCAGGGCGTTCGCGGTGACGGAGGTGGCCCGCAGTCTCCTGGCCAGCTCGTAGGTGAACAGGACGTTGGCGAGCTTGGACTGGTCGTAGGCCCGCGACCCGGAGTAGGACCGTTCACCCTGGAGGTCGTCGAAGTCGATGTGCCCGGCGGTGTGCGCGTGGGAGGAGACCGTGATCACCCGGGCTGGGGCGCTGTGCTCCAGCCGGTCGAGGAGCAGGCTGGTGAGCAGGAACGGCGCCAGATGGTTGAGGGCGAAGGTGCGCTCGAGGCCGTCGGCGGTGACGTGCCGGGTGTGCCAGTAGCCGCCGGCATTGTTGATCAGTACATCGATCCGGGACAGGCGTTCGAGCACCTCGCCGGCCAGCCGCCGCACCTGCGACTGGGAGGTCAGGTCCGCGACGAACACGTCCGCCTGGCCGCCGCCGGCCGCGCGGATCTCGCGAGCCGCGTCCTCGGCCCGTCCCGGGTCTCTGCCGACGATGGCCAGGCGCGCACCCATGGTGGCCAGGCCCAGGGCGGTGGCCCTGCCGATGCCTGCGGTGCCGCCGGTGACCAGCACTGTTCTGCCGGTCATCGGCCCGTGGTGGATCTGCCGCATGTTCTGCTCCTTCGGCGTGCGCCGGCACCGGTCACCGGGAGCTTGCCCGCGGCCCGCTGTGCGATCCGGAAGTGATCAGCCGCTGTCAGCGCCGGAGCGGACGGCGGGCCCTCCGCCCTGAACGGCCGCGCCGCCGGGGTCGTCGCCGCCGAGATCGAGGCGGAAGGGCGGGTAGCGGTCGGTCATCAGAGAGGTGTAGCCGGCGACCCGCAGCCCCCAGCGGTTCAGGCCGAGGACGAGGTCGAACAGCGACCGGGGGTACTGCCCGGTGACGGCGAGCACGATCCCGGCGATCAGGACGAGCAGTGCGACCAGACCGCCGCCGCCCCAGCTCCATATCTCGCCGCCGGCTTGCCGGCTGAGCCAGGCGCTGCCGCTGAACAGGATCCCGACGATCAGGAGATGCGGGATGGCCAGGAGCCACTTCACCAGGACGAGTCCGCGGTGCAGCCGCGCCGGGTACTCGACGCTCAGCCCGGCCGGGTATTCGGGGATCTCTCGCAGCGCGAACGGCGGGTAGCGGTCGGTGCCGAGCGCGTTGTAGGCGTAGTAGCCCACTCGCCAGCTCCACCGCATCACGCCGACGTTGAAGTCGAAGATCGACCGCGGATAGCGGCCGGTGATCACGATCGCGACCAGCGCGACGAGGCTGAGCAGGCTGAAGGCGATCCACAACGGGATCAGTATCAGCACGTGGGGCACGATCAGCAGCCATTTCACCAGCCACAGCCAGCGTGACAGGGAGTCGTCCTGCCGGGCGTGCACCTGGATCGGGTACGGCCGGACCTCGGGTGTGGGGGCGCGCGTGCTGATCGGGGTTGTCGAGCTCATGGTCGTTCCCCTCTTGTCAGAGTCGAAAGGAAGGCGAAGATCGCACGACCTTCGCCGTGGTGCGCTTTGTGCGCATGCGGGCGTACACGGTGCTTCTCCGGCCAAGGAGGGATTCAGCCGCGGACTGAGCGCGGAACAATCGGGGACGGGGTACGGCGGGGGAGGAGCGCAGCCATCGTTTCCTGGCCTGTCCAGGCCCTCAAAAAGGGCCGCAAGCGTCTATCGCCGCGGGCGACGCCAACCTGGATGCCAACGCGCGAAATGTCCTCGGTGCTGTAACTATAACTCTTTCCGCGAGGCAGGAAAAGGCATTGGAAAATTGGCGCAGTTCGCGGCTGGGCCCCGGGGCCGACGCATTCCCCGGTATTCAGAGATCAGCAATATCCGGCACAAATCTTGAAAAGGCTGCGTACCCCGTTTCCTTGAATTCCCGGCGCGGCGGTCAGTCGTCAGGCAGGGGGCCGGACGGTACCGGCGGTACGAGAGGTGGGTTCCAGCCAGCCGAGTCGTTCGGCGAGTTGCCGGGCGCTGTCGATGACGGTGGCGATGTGG
>NZ_JBHSPA010000035.1:0-208061 GCF_042656245.1 Nonomuraea insulae | reverse complement strand
GATGCCCGACGGCCTCGCGCAACTCGACCGCTACCTGGACCGCCTCACCCTCCCCACCGGCGCACTGGTGATCTTCGACCGGCGCCCCGAAGCCCCGCCATGGAAGGAACGAGGCGCTTTCGAGCAGGCGACCACACCATCCGGCCGCCAGGTCACCGTTCTGCGGGTGTGACAGGTGCTTTGTCTTCCGGCTCGCACGCGACTTGATCAGGCCGCAGCGAGCGCTTGAAGCAGGCGGTACGCGGAGCCGAGGACACGCGTCAGAGCCAGCTCGCACGGACGCTGGTGGCTGATTCGCTGCCGGCCGGGGCGCTCAAGGCTTCGGTTCGTACGGTGTCGAGCAGGCGGGCGACGGCCTCCACGATCTCCGGCGCACGTTCGCGCAGGCCCGTCACGTCGCCGGGGCTGACCTCGTCCAGTCCGACCCCGGCCTGTGCCAGCACCGCTTCCGGGTCGGCCAGCCGCTCCTGCAGCCACTTCAGCGGCTCCTTCGACAAGCGCTCGTCGAACACCCGCCGCCCCGGCTCCCACCCGTTGACGCCCGGGTGGTGATGGGTGCGGTCGAAGCTGCCCGGTGCCGAGGAGACCGACTCCAGCAGGTCGACTCGCCAGATCGGCTGATCGACGGTGATGGGGCGGGCCGAGTAGATCGAGCCCTTGAGCTCCCCGGACTCCAGCCGTCGTAGCTCGAGTCGTACCCCTCGCTCGGCCCCCTCCTGGCCGGGCTCGGGCTCGGGGTCGACGAAGTAGATGTCGCTCACGGCCACGCCGAGCTGCTCGAAGCCGAACAGGTAGAGCATGGAAGACCACGTCCTTCACAGGTGTCGGGCATACCTCCTGCCAACGTAACATCGCCGCCCACACGTGCTGAGCGTGGCATATCGTGAAGTTCCCGCGAGGAGCCGGTATGTACGTGATCGCCACCGCCGGGCACGTCGACCACGGGAAGTCCACGCTGGTACGCGCGCTGACGGGCATCGAGCCCGACCGCTGGGCCGAGGAGCGCCGCCGTGGCATGACCATCGACCTCGGCTTCGCCTGGACCACGCTGCCCTCGGGGCGCAGGCTGGCGTTCGTGGACGTGCCGGGGCATGAGCGGTTCGTCACCAACATGCTCGCCGGGGTGGGGCCGGTGCCGGCGGTGATGTTCGTGCTGGCGGCGGACCAGGGGTGGCAGGCGCAGTCGCAGGAGCACTGGGAGGCGATCGAGGCGCTCGGCGTGCGGCGGGGGCTGCTCGTGGTGACCCGGTGCGACCTGATGGATCCGGCGCTGGCGCTGGAGGAGGCCAGGGAGCGGGTGTCCTGGCCGGCGGTCATGGTGAGCGGCAGGACCGGGGAAGGGGTCGACGACCTCCGGCGCGGGCTCGACCTGCTGGTGTCCTCACTACCGCCGCCCGACCCCATGGCTCCGGTACGGCTCTGGATCGATCGGGCCTTCACCGTCAAAGGAGCCGGGACGGTGGTCACCGGCACGCTGGCGGCCGGGAGGATCAGGGCCGGGGACGTGCTCGATCTGGATGGGGAGCGGGTGCGGGTCAAGGCGTTGCAGGTGATGGAGGAGCCGGTGGAGGAGGCCGGGGCCGTGGCCCGGGTCGCGGTCAATCTGCGGGGGGTCGAGCGCGAGCGGGTGGCCCGGGGGAAGACGTTGCTCACGCCCGGGGCTTGGGTGGAGAGCGGAGTGGTTGACGTACGCCTGGCTGGGGCTGGGGCTGGGGCTGGAACTGGGGCCGGGGCCGGGGCCGGGGCTGGTGGCGGGGTCGCGATGGGCAGTGGTGGCGGGGGTGTGCCGCGGGAGGCCGTGCTTCATATCGGGTCGGCTTCGGTGCCGGTGAAGGTGCGTGCCCTCGGGGCCGGTGGCTTGAGTACGAGGGCGGCGCGCCTGACGTTGGCGAGGCCGCTGCCGCTGCGCGTCGGTGACCGGGCGCTGCTGCGGTGCTCCGGGCAGCCGATCGCCGGCGTGCTGGTGCTCGATGTGCGGCCCCCGGCGCTTCGCCGCAGAGGCGCGGCGGCCGGACGGGCGGCCGAACTGGCGCCGTTCGTCTCAGCTGAGACTCGATCGGAGGGCTCCGTCTTGCCTGATGCCGTTACCGTGCTCGGCTGGCGTGGAGTCGTGCGGCGGTCCGAGTTGGCCGCGATGGGGCTCGATCCTCGTCAGCTGGAGGCGCCCGGCGCGGGGGACTGGCTGGTGGACGGCGGGCTGTGGAAGGAGCTGGCGGAGCGGCTGGGGGCGATCGTGGCAGAGGAGCCGGGCGTTCCGGTGGACGCCGCCAGGACCGCTCTCGGCCTACCGGCACGCGAACTCGTCGAGGAGCTGGTCAAGGCGCGCCCGCCGCTGCGGGTGGCCGATGGGCGGATCGACGCGGGGGGCGTGCCTGACGCGGTGACGGAGGCGGTCGAGCGGCTGCGGGACGAGATGGCCGGGAAGCCGTACCAGGCGCCGGAGGCGGCGCGGCTGCCTGAGCTGGGACTCACGCGGCAGGTGGTGGCGCTGGCCGCGCGGGCGGGGCTGGTGTTGCGGCTCGCCGATGGGGTCCTGTTGTTGCCGGGGGCCGATGCCGACGCGGTGCGGATCCTGGCGGGGCTGCCGCAGCCGTTCACGGCCGGCGACGCGCGCACCGCGCTCGGCACGAACCGCCGCGTCGTGATCCCGCTGCTGGAGCACCTGGACCGGCTCCACCTCACACGCCGCATCGACGACCGGTTACGGATGGTGGAGACGTCATGACGGTCAAGGTTGGGGTCGTGCTGCCCAGGCCGCAGGGTGACCCGGGGGAGTGGCTTTCCGAAGCGGTGGCGTTCGAGGCCGCCGGGGCCGATGCCCTCTGGGTGGAGCATGGCGCGAAGCCCGTGCTGGATCCGCTCACACTGGCGGCCGCGCTGGCCGCTGTCACGTACCGATCGATGCTGGTCGTGGCCGTCGTTCGGGACTGCGACGAGCACGCGCTGGAGACGGTGGAGCGGCTGAGCAGGGGGCGGCTCGTGCTGATCACCGGCCCAGGGGAGAGCACGGCCGAGGGCGGCAGGTGGGTGCCGGTGGCGGTGCCGAGCGGGCGGGCGGCGTGGCGGGAGACGTTGAGGCAGGCGGGTGAGCGGGGGGACCATGGAGTGCTGGTGCCCGCCGACCCCCGGCTGCTCGACCTCCTGCGCAACCCCGACGACCCCGGCGGCCGGCACGACCTCCAACTCGCGCAGGGATGAAAAGGGTCTGGACGATGGGACGGCCGGATCATACGGTGAAGAGACGGTACCCACGGCTGGAGCTGAGGGGAGTCCGGCATGGAGGTCAGCCGACGGCGGTTCCTGAGTATCGGCCCGGTGGGTGTGCTGGGCGGTTCGGCGCTGGGGTTCGATCTGACCGCGTCGATCAGCGTCAAGCAGCGGTTGCGCATCGAGGGGGCCACGCTGTCCCACTCGCTCTGCCCGTACTGCGCGGTCGGGTGCTCGATCGTCGCGTACACGAAGAAGGCGGCGGGCGGTAGGACGGAGCTGCTGCAGATCGAGGGCGATCCGGACAGCCCGGTCAACGAGGGGACGTTGTGTCCCAAGGGAGCCACGTCGCTGCAGCTCGCGGTCTCGCGGAGGCGGGTGGCGCATCCGCTCTACCGCGCGCCAGGAGCGGCCGAGTGGAAGCAGGTCTCCTGGGAGTTCGCGCTCGACCGCCTGGCCAGGAACATCAAGGCGTCGCGTGATGCCACGTTCGTCACCCAGGACGCCGACGGGAACGTCGTCAACCGCTGCGAGGGCATCGCCTTCGCCGGCGGGGCGGCGTTCAGCTCGGAAGAGGGATATCTCGCCACGAAACTGATGAGGGGGCTGGGCCTGGTTCACCTCGAACAACAGGCCCGTGTTTGACACGGTCCCACGGTGGTCAGTTTGGCTGCCACGTTCGGCCGAGGGGCCATGACCAACCATTGGCGTGACATCAGGCACGCCGATCTCATCCTGGTCAACGGGGCCAACCCCGCCGAGGCACATCCGGTGGGCTTCCGCTGGCTGATGCGCGCCAAGCTCGACAGGGGCGCGAAGATCATCCATGCGGATCCGCGGTTCACGCGGACGTCGGCGGTGGCGGACACCTACATCAGGATCAGGACGGGCACCGACGTCGCCTATTTCGGCGGGCTCATCAACTACGTTCTGGCCAATCGTCTCCATCACGACGACTACGTGCGCTGGGCCACCAACGCCGGGTTCGTGGTCAAGGAGGGGTACGCGTTCAAGGACGGCATGTTCAACGGCTTCGACAGCGAACAGGGCGTCTACAACACCAAGCTGTGGGCGTACGAGACCGATGGGGACGGCCACGCCAGGATCGACCTCGACCACCCGCGCTCCGTGCTCAACCTGCTGCGCGCCCACTACCAGCGCTACGACCCCGACACCGTGGCCCGCATCACCGGCATCCCGCGCGAGCAGTTCCTGCAGGTCGCCAGGCAGGTCGGCGAGATGGGACGGCCGGACAAGGTCATGACCATCGTGTACGCCGTCGGCCTCACCCACCACACCACCGGCGTGCAGCTCATCCGCTCGGGAGCCATCCTGCAACTGCTGCTCGGCAACATGGGCCGCCCCGGCGGCGGCATGAACGCCGAACGCGGCCACGCCAACATCCAGGGCAACACCGACCACGCCATCTCCTGGGACATCCTGCCGGGCTACCTGAGGATCCCGGCTCCCGGACAGAAGGACATCAAGGCGTACGTAGGGGAGAGCGCCAGCGTCAAACAGCACCCCAGAGCGGTGAACTTCTTCGGCGAGAACTACCGCCCCTTCCTGGTCAGCCTGCTCAAGTCCTGGTACGGCGACGCCGCCACGAAGGACAACGAGTTCGCCTTCGACTACCTGCCCAAACCGGCCGCCAACGCCTCCTGGATCTCGATCTTCGACCAGGCGCTGAGGGGCAAGATGCAGGGCGTCATGTTGTCCGGGATGACCGCGACCAGCATCGGCCCCGACTCCAACCAGGTGCTCCAGGCGCTGGCGAAGCTCAAGTGGTTGTGCGTCATGGACCCGTTCGCCACCACCAGCTCGGAGTTCTGGCAGGCCCCCGGCATGGACCCGGCCAAGATCCAGACCGAGGTGTTCATGCTGCCCGCCACCCACTGGATCGAGAAGGACGGCTCGTTCACCAACAGCGGCCGCTGGGTGCAGTGGAAGGAGCAGGTGCTGCCGCCCGAGGGCGACGGCAGGCACGACCACTGGATCCTCTCGGAGCTCTTCCAGCGGGTACGCGATCTCTACCGGTCCCAGGGCGGCACGTTCCCCGACCCGGTGCTGAAGCTGATGCTGCCGTACCGGAACCCGGGGAAGCCCGAGCTGGACGAGATCGCGCAGGAGATCAACGGCCGGGACCTCAGGAGCGGCAAGCGGCTGATGACCTTCGCCGACCTCAAGGACGACGGCACCACCAGCGCGGGAGACTGGATCTACACCGGCCACTACCCGGAGGCCGGCAACCTGGCCAAGCGGCGCGACGGCGTGCAGGACCCGGCCAGGAACGACCCCACCGGCATGGGCCTCTACCCGAACTGGGCGTGGAGCTGGCCCGCCAACCGCCGCATCCTCTACAACCGCGCCTCCGCCGACGAGAACGGCCGCCCCTGGGACCCCGAACGTCCCGGAATCGCCTGGGTCAACGGCCAGTGGGTGGGCGACGTGCCCGACTACCCGGCGGCGGCCGCCCCCGGGCCGGACGCGCCGCTGCCGTTCATCATGACCGGCGAGGGCGTCGGCCGCCTGTTCAGCAACGCGGTGGCCGACGGGCCGTTCCCCGAGCACTACGAGCCCATCGAGTCGCCCATCGCCAACCCGCTGCACCCCCAGGTCTCGGCCACCCCCGCGGCCTTCAGGTACGACGAGCGCGCCGGACGCCCCAACCGCTTCGGCACCGTCGCCGACTTCCCGTACGTCGCCACCTCCTACCGCCTCACCGAGCACGAGCACTACGTCACCCAGAACGTCGAGCACCTGGTCCAGCTGCAGCCGGAGGCGTTCGTCGAGGTGCCCGCCGAGCTGGCCGAGGAGAAGGGCATCAAGACGGGCGACCGGGTGCGGGTGTCGTCCATGCGCGGCAAGCTGGAGGTGCGGGCGGTGGTGACCAGACGGCTCGGGCCGCTGGAGATCGACGGCAGGCGGGTCTACCAGATCGGCATCCCGATCCACTGGGGGTTCGTCGGGATCAACACGGGGCAACACTGGCTGGCCAACGCCCTGACCCCGTTCGTGGGGGATGCCAGCGCGCGGACGCCGGAGTACAAGGCGTTCCTGGTCAACATCGAGAAGCTCTGATGTACGGGCGGGAGCGGGCCGAGGAGCTGCGGGAGCGCTATCCGCACGCCGCGGAGATCTTCGGGCTCTACCTGGCGCTGGTGGAGGTGTGGGAGTCGGCCGCCGTTCCCGAAAAGGGGGCGCTGGAGTGGGCGGCGGCGCACGTCCTGCCCCGGGTCCTGACGGCCACCGCGACCGCCGGGCCGCGCCCGCTCGCCGACGCGATCACCGGGGCGAAGGTGCACGACGGGCTGCTGGCCGCGTGGCTGGCGGAGGAGGAGCTCACCCCGATCGAGCGGTACGTCGCCCGCGCCACGATGCGCGTCGTCCCCGTCAAGAAGGGACAGGGCGAGGAGAAGACGGGGAAGTGTCCTCATTGCGGAGGACCGCCGCAGGTCAGCTTCCGCACGGCGAGCGAGGACCCGCTGGTCAGCGGCCGGCGCATGCTGGCCTGCGCCAGATGCCCGGATGAATGGAACTTCTCCGCCACCACCTGCCCGAACTGCGGCGAGAACGGCAAACGCACGGTCCACGCCGAAGCCCGGCTCAAGTCTCCCCAGGTCGGCCGCGTCACCCCGTCAGGCGACGCGGTCTTCCCGCACCTCCGCGCCGAGTCCTGCCAGACCTGCCACCGCTACCTGATCGACGTCGACCTGGGCCAGGATCCCAGGGCGGTGCCGCGGGTGGACGAGCTGGCCGCGGTGCCGATCGACCTGCACCTGGCCGACCAGGGCTACACCAAGATCACGCCCAACCTGATGGGGTTCTGAGATGCCGAACATCGCACCGGGCCAGGCGTACGGGTTCTTCACCGACACCAGCGTGTGCATCGGCTGCAAGGCCTGCGAGGTGGCCTGCAAGCAGTGGAACCAGCTGGACGGCAACACCCCGTCGTTCCTGGACGGCTTCGACAACACCGGCAGGCTCGACGCCCAGACCTGGCGGCACGTCCAGTTCCACGACAACGTGCCCGACGAGAGCGTCACCGAGGGCAACGGCAAGGCCTGGCTGATGATGTCGGACGTCTGCAAGCACTGTCAGCAGGCCAGTTGCATGGAGGTCTGCCCGACGAACGCGATCATCCGTACCGAGTTCGACACCGTCTTCATCCAGCCCGACGTCTGCAACGGCTGCCGCGACTGCATCGCGGCCTGCCCGTACGACGTGATCGGCGCCGACGCCATCACCGGCGTCGCGCAGAAGTGCACGCTCTGCTACGACCGCCTCCAACACGACATGACCCCCGCCTGCGCCAAGGCCTGCCCCACCGAGTCGATCCAGTTCGGCCCGGTCTCCGAGCTGCGCAGGACGGCGGCCAAGCGGCTGGGGATCCTGCGCGCGCAGGGCGTCACCGAGGCCCGGCTCTACGGGCACGACGAGAAGGTGTACGGCGGCCTGAACGCGTTCTTCCTGCTCATGGACAAGCCCGAGAAGTACGGCCTGCCCGACGAGCGCAACGCCGTCCTGCCCAGCCGCAACAACGTGCCCGGCTACCTGACCGCCGCCGTCACGGCCGTGCTGGGCGTGCTCGGCGGCCTGATCGCGCTGCGCCGCCGCAAGGAGAAGGTGGAGGAGGCCGCCGATGGGTGACGTGCAGCACTTCGCGGGGCCTCCCGACTGGCTCTGGTACATCCTGTTCTACTTCTTCCTCGCGGGCCTGTCCGGCGGCTCGTACGTGCTGGCCACCCTGCTCAGGCTGCGCGCCGCCCCGGGGGACGAGCCGATGGCCAGGATCGGCTACTACGTCGCCTTCCCGCCGATGCTCATCGCGCCGCTGCTGCTCACGCTCGACCTCGGCCAGCCGCTGCGGCTGTGGCACATGATGATCAACACCACCCCCGGCCACCTGGGGCTCAACTTCAAGTACTGGTCGCCGATGTCGGTCGGAGTGTGGGCGCTGCTGGCGTTCCTGGCGATCACCTTCGTGTCGTTCGCGGCGGCGCTCGCACGGGACGGGAAGGTCCGGCTGCCGGTCGTCGAACGGCTGGACGGCCGGGTCCTCAACGTCGTCGGGTCGTTGTTCGGGCTGTTCATCGCCGGGTACACGGGCGTGCTGCTGTCGGTGTCGAACCAGCCGGTGTGGAGCGACACGTGGGCACTCGGCGGGCTCTTCCTGGCCTCGGGACTGGCCGGGTCGGCGGCGCTGATGTCGCTCCTGGCCCGCTACCGGCCCGGCGCGCGGCCCAGCACGCCCATGTTGTCGGTCTCGGAGCGGCTGTACGCGCTGCTGGAGCTGGCGCTGATCGTGGTGTTCGCGCTGACGCTCTTCGCCGCGGGGACGCAGGAGATCGTCTTCGGCCTGCCGTGGCTGGCACTGTGGGTGGTGGTCCTGGCGGGGCTGCTGCCCGGCCTGTACGGGCTGGCCACAGAACGCCTGTCGGCCCCCACGGTCGCGCTGCGCTACACGGTCGTGCTGCCCCTGCTGGTGCTGGCCGGGGGGCTCGCCCTGCGGGCCGCCGTCATCTTCAGCGTCCAGCTCTGACCAGCGTCTCGACCAGGAAGGAGACGAGCCGGTCGTTGTCCACGCCGTCGAGCACGTCGATGGGCTCGATGTCGGGCAGGCGCAGGCCGGTGGCGCGCTGGACCCGGCCGGAGGCGTCCCATTCGATCGGGCGGGCGCGGGTCAGCGTGCCGCGCAGCTCGACGTCCACGCGGACGCGGTGCCTGGTGGCCAGTCCGGGCTCCAGCAGGACGGCGACGGCGAGCGGGTCGTGCAGGTGGCAGCCCGGCAGGCCGCGCGCCTCGGCGACCCAGCGGATCCACGGGCGGGTGGTGTCCGCGAGGTAGCCGGCCAGCGGGCCGTGGCCCTGGAGGCGGTCGATGTCGGCGAGGGTCAGCGTGGTGAGGCGGGTGACGTCGTACGGGACGAGGGTGATCGGCGCCCCGCTCGTCAGCACGGCGTGGGCGGCCTCGGGGTCGTAGCCGAAGTTGAGCTCCTGCAGCAGGCCGGGCACGGCGAAGCCGCCGCCCATGATCGTGAGCGAGGCCAGCTCGGTGGCGATCTGCGGGCGCAGCCGCAGCGCCAGGGCGACGTTGGTCAGCGGGCCCACGGCGACCAGGTGAATCTCTCCGGGGGAGGCGGCCACCCGCCGCACGATCTCCTCGGCGGCGACGGGATCGCCCGCGGCGGCCTGGGGAGTGGCGGGGACGTCGCGCCACAGGTCTCGGGCGCGTTGCGTGTCGCGGCGGCCGTCCAGGTCGGCCCGCCACGGTGCCGGGTCCTCCACCAGCGGGGCCGCCGCCCCAGGGAGGACCGGCACGTCGCGGGCGCCCGCGCGGTCGAGCAGATCGTGTGCCACCGCGACACCGACGTCGCGCGGCGTGTTCCCGGCGACCACGGTGACCGCCTCCAGGGTGACGTCGGGCGCGGCCAGCGCCAGGCCCAGCGCGAGCCCGTCGTCCACATCCGAGGCGGGGATCGTGTTGCCGGGGTCGCAGTCGATGATGACGCGCATGAGTCTCCCTGTCCGGTGGTGTACGGTCGCTATTCCTTCGTACCGCTGCTGGCCAGCGAGGCCGTGAACTGGCGCTGGAAGATCAGCAGGACGAGCAGCGGCACGCCCGCCGCCAGGATCGCCCCGGCGAACATCTGCCCGTAGTCCACGCCCAGCTCACCGGCGAAGTCCGCGATCGCCACCGGCGCCACCTTCATCGCCGGGTCGGGCGCGATCAGCAGCGGCCACAGGAACGACTGCCACTGGAACACGAACACCACCAGCCCCGCCCCGACCAGCGACGGCCGCGACAACGGCAGGTAGATGTGCCGGAACACGCCCCACCACGACAGCCCGTCGATGCGCGCCGCCTCCGCCAGCGACGGCGGGATGTTCAGGAAGAACTGCCGCAGCAGGAAGATCGCCAGGCCGCTGCCGATGCCCGGCAGCACGAGCCCGATGTAGGTGTTCTGCATCTCCATCGCCCGGAACGTGGTCGCCAGCGGAATGGCGATGGCCTCGAACGGGATGAGGAAGCTCAGCACCAGCACCCCGAACAGCGCCCCGCGCCCGGGAAAGCGCAGTACGGCGAGCGCGAAGGCGGCGGTGGCCGACAGGAACGTGCCCAGCACGACGCTGAGGAAGGCGACGATCACCGAGTTGATCAGCGCCCAGTGGAACTCGCCGCTGAGCAGGGTGACGAAGTTGTCGAGCGTGACGGTCTCGGGGATCAGCGTGTGCCAGGACAGCGGGTACAGGTAGCGGAAGACCTCCTCGCTGGGCCGCAACGCCGAGCTCAGCGCCCACACCAGCGGCAGCACCGACAACACCGCCGCCGGGATCGCGATCCACAGTGCCCGCCGCCCGGAGCGCGCCTCTGACTTCGTCGTGGCCTCGGCCGCCATGTCAGTCCTTCCCCGGCAGCAGCCGGAACTGCAGCGTCACCACGGCCAGCACGATCGCGATGAGCACGACGGTCCCGGCCGACGCGGTGGCCATGTCACCGGTGACGTACGCGCGCTCGAACACCTGGTTCATGATCAGGTCCGTGGAGCCCTGGGGGCCGCCCTGGGTCAGGATCTGGACCGGGGCGAAGACCAGGAAGTTCGACACCGTGTCCGCGACCAGCACGAACATCAGGGGACGGCGCAGACCGGGCAACGTGACGTACCGGAAGCTGCGCCACGGGCCGGCGCCGTCGATGCCCGCGGCCTCGTACAGGCTCTTCGGGATGTCCTTGATCCCGGCCACCAGGAACGTCATCCAGTAGCCCACCCCGACCCAGCTGCACACCACGATGATCGACAGCAGCGCGGTCCTGGGGCTGATCAGGAAGGGGACGCTGGGCAGGCCCAGGGCGTTCGCGACGGCGTTGAGCGGGCCCTCGGGGCGGAAGGCGACGGCCCAGACGATCGCCGAGACCGTCTGCGGCACCGCGACCGGCAGCAGGATCAGCGTGCGCCACAGCCCGACGGCCGGCACCCGCTTGCTCAGCGTGACCGCCAGCCACAGCGCCAGGGCGATCTGCAGCGGGTTGACGATGACGCTGAACAGGAGCGTGACCTTGAGCGAGTTCAGGAAGGTCGCGTCGGCGAACAGCCGGCTGAAGGTGTACCAGAACGGGCGGTTCTCGGGCGGCTCCAGCGACGTGACGATGGCGCTGATGGAGGGCCACAGCCGCAGCAGCGCCAGGGCGATGACGGCGGGCAGCAACATGAAGGCCGCCGTCGTCCACATGGAGCGCCGCGCCGATCTCGCCGGGGGCTTCGACGTCATGGGTTTCCTGCCGGTTCGAGGTCGCGGTAACGCTGGAGGAGCTGGTCGAGCCGTTCCTGGGCGGTGCGCAGGGACTCGGCCACGTCCGCGCCGTTGCGGATGTCGGAGAACGTCTTGTTGATCGTCGTCTCGAAGTCCACGTAGCCGACGGTGCGCGGGCGGTGCCGGGCGGTCGTGTCGAGCTCGCGGGTCAGCAGTTCCTTGAACCCGGTGACGGAGCCGCCGCCGCTCTTGACGGTCTGGTCGACGTACCGGTCATAGGCGACCTTGTTGGCCGGCGGGAGCGTCTGCTTCCCCGTGGTCGCCAGCGCGCCGGCGGAGTCCAGCGACAGGAAGCGCGCGAACTCGCGCGCGTCCTGGGGATGGGCGCTGTACGCGCTGATGCCGACGGCCCACGAGTCGGTCGGGGTGACCGGTTTGCCGCCGGCGAAGTACGGGTGGGGCGCGATGCCGAAGTTCAGGCCCTTGGTCTTCACGAACTGGCCGATGCGGCCGGGGCCGCCGACGAAGTACGCGAGCTGGCCGGAGGCGAACACCTCGGGCATCTGCTGGGGGTCGATGCCGCGCGGGGCCAGGCGGGAGGAGTGCAGGCCCGCGTACCAGTCCATGACCCGCTTCCACCCGGCGTTGTCCACGTCGGGCCGGAGCCCGCCGGGCCCGGTCAGCCCGTCGCCCGCGCCGGCGGAGGCCAGCACGGGCTGGAGCTGGTAGTACCGGTCCACCTGGTCGAACCCGACCCCGTAGCGCGCTCCCGCCTGCTGCGCCTTGCGCCCCTGCTCCACCACCTGCTCCCAGGTCAGGCGGTCCTCCGGTCCCGGCGCCTGGACGCCGGCCTTGGCGAGCAGGTCGCGGTTGTAGAACAGGAACGCGCTGGAGGTCCACAGCGGGTACGCCCACACCTTCCCGTCCCAGCTCACCGAGTCGAGCGCGGGCTTGACCACGGCCTGACCGATGGCGTCGGCGTCGTCGCTGACGTCCACCAGGAAGCCGCGCGAGGCCTGACTCGGCACCCGGGGCGGGTCGGCGGCGAAGACGTCGATCGACGGGTCCTGCGCGCCCACCCTGGCCTGGACCTGCGCGTTCAGGTCGTCGAACGGCACGGGCTGCTCTTCGACGCGCACGTCGGGGTGCCGCTCCTCGAACAGCTTGATGGCCGCGTCGAACGTGCCGGTGGGCTGGGAATGGAGGAATCGGATGATCCGGGCACCATCGGCCGCGGTCGTGCTGCTCGTGCGGCCTACGCATCCCGTCGTGGCCGCGAGGACCAGGACGAGCACGGCGGCCAGCGTGCGACGGTGGGCGGCGGAACGGGTGATGACGTACTCCCTGCCGCTTCGGGCGGCTGACTTCGTTCGGTGACTTGTTCTGACACATGACGTTAACCGCATAATGTCCCAGCCCACAAATCGCCGCGGGTCGCCGCCCGACCGGTCAGGGTTCGACGAGGCCGGCGCGGATGGCGTACCGGGTCAGCTCCAGGCGGTCGCGCATCCCGAGCTTCTGCAGGATGTTCGCCCGATGCCGGTCCACCGTCTTCACGCTGATGACCAGCGTCTCCGCGATCTCCTTGGCCGAGTTGCCCTCCGCGATCAGCTTGACGATCTCCTCCTCCCGCGGCGTCAGGATGCTCTCGGGCATGCGCTCGCCCTCCCGGTCCCGCTGCAGGTAGTCGCGGATCAGCGCGGTGACCGCCCCCGGGTACAGGAACGGCTCCCCGCGCATCGTGGCCCGGCACGCCTCCAGCAGGTCCTGGTCGGCGACCGACTTGAGCACGTAGCCGGACGCCCCGACCTTGAGCGACTCGAAGAAGTACTGCTCGTTGTCGTACATGGACAGGATCAGGATGCGGATGCCGGGCGCCCGCCTGGAGATCTCCCTGGCCGCCTGGAGGCCGGTCATGCGCGGCATCGCGATGTCGAGGATGGCCAGGTCGACCTCCTCCTCCGCGGCCGCCGCCACGGCCTGCGCGCCGTCGGCGGCCTCGGCGACCACCTCCAGGTCGGGCTCGGCGTCGAGGATCAGCCGCAGCCCCCGGCGGACCAGCGCGTGGTCGTCGGCCAGCAGGATCCGGGTCTTGTTCACGTGGTCGTGCTCCGATCCGAAGGGATGACGAGGCTGACGCGGGTGCCCTCGCCCGGCGGGGAGTCGACGGTCAGGCGGGCGCCGATGAGCAGGGCGCGCTCGCGCATGCCCCTGATCCCCGCGCCGTCCTGGTGCGCGCCGCCCCGCCCGTTGTCGCCGACGCGCAGGACCAGGTGGCCGTCCTCGGTGGTGAGCGACAGCTCCGCGCGGGTGGCGCGGGCGTGCCTGGCGATGTTGGTCAGGCTCTCCTGCGCGATCCGGTACAGGACCAGCTCGACGTCCGCGCCCAGGGGCGGCAGGTCGGGCTGGATGGTGCGGGTCACCGGGATGCCGCCCATCTGGGAGACGTCGCCGGCCAGGGCGCTGAGCGCGCTGTGCAGCCCGAGATCCTCCAGTACGCCGGGGCGCAGGCGGCGGGCGACCTGGCGTACCTCGTCGAGGCTCGCGCGTACGGTCTCCTGCACGCCGTGCAGCTCCCCCCGCAGGTCGGCGGGGGCGCGGTCCACCACCCGCTTCAGCCCCAGGAGCACCACGGTCAGGCTCTGGCCGATCTCGTCGTGCAGTTCGCGGGCGATGCGCTGGCGCTCGCCCTCCTGCGCGGCCAGCGCGTGCGCGCTGCTGGCGCTGCGCTCGGCCTCCAGCCGGTCCAGCATCGCGTTGAACGTGTCGATCAGGTGGGTCAGGTCGCTGTTGCCGTTGTCGGCCAGCCGGTCGCCGGTGCGCAGCAGGTCCACCCGCTGCATCAGCGTCGTCAGCGCGTCCAGCGGGGCCAGGCTGCGGCGCAGCAGCAGCGCGTTGGCGCCCAGCATCACCGCCAGCCCCACCAGCAGCACCGGCACCTCGGCCCACACGACCGGCGCGGAGACGGTGGCGGGGGAGACGGCGAGCACGAGCGTTCCCGCCGCGAACACCAGCCCGTTGATCAGCACCAGCCGCCGGAACAACGCCTGAGCCGGGGGCCGCGGCGCACCCCCCGCCCATTCTGCGCGGTCGTTCATCACATCAGCCTGTTCGTCGCCACCTGCGGTTGTCCATGCGGCCTGACCCCCATTCGTACGGCCGCCTCTACATGTTCTATCCCTGCCCAGATGGGTGTCGTACCCGATGGTGGCCCGGCGCGCCCGCCCCGAGACTGGAGCGGAGCCGGATAGGAGTCAGCGACATGGACGTCGACCGAACGACCGCAGAGATCGCCGGAGCGGCGTCATGACCTGGCCGGGGACACCGGATCGACTCGTCGAACGGGATGATGTCATGAATGCCGGCAACATCGCCGTGAACCTGCCCACGGTGACCGCGCACGATCCCGTCGCCAAGGCCGTACGGATCATGGCGCTGGGCCGGATGCCCGGCCTGATCGTCGTGGACGGCAGGGGACGGCCGTCGAGCGTGCTCCCTGGCACGCAGGTGCTGCGGCTGGCGGTGCCGGGGGCCTACCAGGAGGATCCGGTGCTCTGCCGGACGATCGACGAGGCGCACGCCGACCTGTTCTGGGGTGAGCTGGGCGAGCTGACGGTGGGCGACTGCCTGCCGAGCCGGCCCGCCACCCCGGCGACCGTGCCGCCCGACGCGACGCTGCTCGAAGTGGCGGCCCTCATGGCCAGGCTGCGCAGCCCGATCGTCGCGGTCGTCGGCCGCGACGGCGTGCTCATCGGGGCGATCACCCTGGAGCGGCTGCTGACCAGCCTCGCCCTCTCCGGCTCGGACGACTGACCCACCCTGACCGACCGGGCGCGCCCCAGCCGGGGCCCGCCCGGCTGCCGCATGCCCACCGTACGGAGGACTTCGCCGTGTACGCCCATCCCCTTGTCATGCCGTCATGCCCTGAGCACCACTCCGCGCACGCCGGACCGCCAGGGCGACGCGGATGAGCGCCTTCGCCGCACTGGCGATCTTCCTG
The DNA here is from genome assembly GCF_042656245.1 of Nonomuraea insulae. Taxonomy (NCBI): domain Bacteria; kingdom Bacillati; phylum Actinomycetota; class Actinomycetes; order Streptosporangiales; family Streptosporangiaceae; genus Nonomuraea; species Nonomuraea insulae. The sequence goes on along the minus strand of NZ_JBHSPA010000035.1, from coordinate 192,602 downwards.
GTGGCCTTCTTCTTCATCGCCACCGAGAAGGCGAACAAGGTCAAGGTGGTGCTCATCGCCGCCGGGCTGATGGCCGTGCTGGGCCTGATCCCGGGCGCGGAAGTGTTCTTCTCCGAGCACGAGGGCATCGACTGGAACGTCATCTTCCTGCTGCTCGGCATGATGATCATCGTGGGGATCATCAAGCAGACGGGGGTCTTCGACTACCTCGCCATCTGGGCCGCCAAGAAGTCGAAGGGCCGCCCGTACCGGCTGATGGTCATGCTGATGGCGATCACCGCCATCGCCTCGCCGTTCCTGGACAACGTCACCACGATCATGCTGGTCGCGCCGGTCACCATCGTGGTGTGCAACCGGCTGCGGATCGCCGCGCAGCCGTACCTGATCGCGGAGGTGCTCGCCTCCAACATCGGCGGCGCGGCCACGCTCATCGGGGACCCGCCGAACATCATCATCGGCAGCCGCGCCGGGCTGACCTTCAACGACTTCCTGGTCCACATGGCGCCCGTCGTGGTGGTCATCTTCGCGGTGTTCGTGCTGTTCACGCGGGTGTTGTTCCGTAACTCCTTCCAGTACAACGCCGAGCACGTGGCCGAGGTGATGGCGCTGCAGGAGCGGCGGGCCATCACCGACCCGCGCCTGCTGGTGCGCTGCCTGGTCGTGCTGGGCGCGGTCGTGGTGGGGTTCGGGCTGCACGCGGTGGTGCACATCGAGCCGTCGATCGTGGCGCTGGTCGGCGCCGGGGTGATGCTGCTGGTCTCGCGGGCGAACGTCTCCGACGTGCTGAGCGAGGTCGAGTGGCCGACGCTGGTGTTCTTCGCGGGGCTGTTCGTCATGGTCGCGGGCCTGGTCCACACCGGCGTGATCGCGTCGATCGGCACGTGGGCCCTGGAGACGCTGGCCGACGACTACTTCGTCGCCGCGACGGCGCTGCTGTTCGGCTCCAGCGCGCTGGGCGCCTTCTTCGACAACATCCCGTACGTCGCCACGACCGCCCCCATCGTCGAGGGCGTGGTCGCCGCGGCCCCCGACCCGCAGATCGGCCAGGCGCTGTGGTGGGCCTTCGCCCTGGGCGCAGACTTCGGCGGCAACGGCACCGCGGTCGCGGCCAGCGCCAACGTGGTGGCCATCGGCATCGCCGCGCGCAACGGACACAAGATCAGCTTCTGGCAGTTCACCCGGTACGGCATCGTTGTCACCATCCTGAGCACGGTGCTGGCCTGGGTCTACGTCTGGATGCGGTACTTCACCTGATCCCGCCCCTGAGGCGGGGCCAGGGAAAGATCAGGGACGTTCACCGATGAGCGGGCCGGGTGCCAGGGGGCATCGTGGCTGGTATGAACCCCGCGAACCGTCTGGCCCAGCTCTCCTTCACCGCCGGCCCGGCCGCCCTGCTCGGCGGCTGGGTCCTCATGCGTCCCACTGAAGGTGATCTCGGGCCCGGCCCCTGGTGGACGGCCGGGCACGCGCTGTGGCTGGCCGGCTTCCTGATGTTCGGCGTGATGATCCTCGCCATGCGGGCCCTGGCGGGTCCGGTGAGGGGTGGCCGCCGGGTGGCGGTGGAGGCCGTGACGGGTGTGGCGTTGTTCGGCGTGGCGGCGAACGTCACGCAACTCGTGATCGACCTGTACGCCGGGCTCACCGCGGTGGACGGTGAGGCGATGCGGGCGCTGCTGGCTCAGGTGAAGGGCTATCCCGGGGTCGAACCCGTCGTCTACACGCCCGGGGGCCAGGTCTTCTTCGGCGCGGTGCTCGCGCTGGCGTTCGTGCTGGCCCTGCTGCGCCGCGTCACGCCCGTCAGCGCCGCCGTCACCGGTGGCGGCGTGGTGCTGCTGGGGGTGGCCACGTTCCAGGAGGGCGGCCAGGGCACGGCCCTGGCGGCCGTGGGCATGGCGGTGATGTGGCTCGGCACGCTGCTGGTGGGCCGTGGCTCCTCCGGCGGCGGCGGCCTCGGCGCGACCACGCCCTCAAAAGCCTGACGAGGAACGGCTCAGCCCCGGCCCGCCAGGCTCCCCCCGGCCCGCCAGGCTCAGCCTCCGGCCGACCAGGCTCAGCGCCCGCCCGGCTCAGCCCTGTCCGGCCGGGCAGGTGCCTTCGTAGGACCGGTCGGGCAGGTAGCGCCGCCACTCCGCCTCGGTGAACGACCGGCCGGCCCGCGCGCACACGGCCCCGACCAGCGGCTCGATCGCCGTCGGCAGCCGGGTCAGCCGCCCGTCCCTGCCGATGGCCAGCACCTCGTCGGACTTGGCGGAGAACGCGACCGACCGAGCGCTGTCCCCGAGTTCCACCGTGGGCCCGACGGCCCGGCCCTCCCGCACGTCCCAGAGGGTGAGCGTCTTGTCCTGCCCGGCGACCGCGAACAGCCGCTCGTCGGGTGAGAACGCCCCGTCCCACAGAGCGCCGTTCAGCCGCAGCCAGTCGCCTGCCTGCGTACCTGTGGCGGTGTCCCAGATGCCGACCTTGCCGGAGAAGTTCACCGCGACCAGCTTCAGGTCAGGGCTGAACCGGACGTCCTCCGTCAGCGCGGGCAGGGGCAGCCGGGCCCCGATCGGCTTGCGGGTCTCCAGGTCCACCAGCTGTAGCCGGCCGGCGTCCAGGCCGACCAGCCGGCCGTCCGCCGTGGCGGTCCAGGCGAGCAGCCGCGGCCTGGGCACCTGCTTGACACGTTTGCCGCCGGGGAGCCCCCAGAGCGTGAAGGTCTTCTCGCCGAGCGTCCAGAGGCCCTTCGACGTGGGCATGACGTTGCCCGGGTCGCTCGCGACGTCGAAGCCCGGGGTGAGGTTCGCCAGCTCGCGCCCCGTGGCGGTGTCGCGGACGCTGACGCGCTCCCCGCGCTTGACGGCCAGCAGCCGGCCGTCAGGGCTGAAGGCGAAGTCGCTGTCATAGTCGTCGAACGCGCCGATCTCCAGGTTCCTGCCGTTCAGCGTGACCTTGGTGGAGCCGAGCGGGTGGATGGCCAGGGAACGGCCGTCGGCGCTCAGGCGCATCGCGTCCACGGGCTTGTCGGAGGGCGGCACCGGCTTGAGCGTGATCACGGTGTCCTCGCTGAGATAGCGCAGCCCGTCGGGGCCGAACGCCCGCGCCGTCACGCCGTCCTCCACCGTGCGGTCGAGCAGCAGCGGCTCGTCGGTGCCCACCCGCCACAGGCTGATCGTCGAGCCGAACATCGCGATCAGCTTGCCGTCCGGGCTGAACAGGGGCTGGGCCGGGTGTTCCTCGCCGGGGACGGCGGCGATCATCTTGCGGGTGCGGGTGTCGTACAGGGTCAGGCCCTCGTCGTCGCTGATGGCCAGGCGGGTGCCGTCGGGGCTGAAGACCGGGATGCTGGGGCAGTCGTCGCAGACGTTCCCGTAGCCGGGCCGCTCCCTGCCTGACTTCAGGTCGTAGATGTGGCGGCCGGAGACTGCGTAGTCGCCGCCGGGGTGCACGGCCGCGGGGACCATCGCGGGCACCGAGCTCGACCTCCCGCTGCGCCAGTCGTAGACCTGCTTGCCCTGCCCGATGGTCACCAGCAGCAGCCCGCCGCTGAACTCGACGGACAGGTCGAGCTCACTCGGCGCGGGCAGACGTCTGCCCACGGGCCGCCCGGTGGACAACTCCCAGAGCCCGACGCCCCGGTCGTCGCCGATGGCCAGCAGCTTGCCGTCCTCGCTGACCGCGGCCTGGCGGAGCTGCCTGCCGGACAAGCCCTTCGGGGCGAAGCCGCCGGTGCGCCGCCCGGACGCCACATCCCACACCCTGACCTCGTCGGGGCTGATGCTGATCAGCGAGCGGCCGTCGGGGGTGAGCGCGCGGACCACGTCGGGGCCCGTGTCCGGGTCGCGGAAGGAGGCGACCGCCGGGTCCGCCGCCGAGGCGATCAGGCTCGACCTGGCCTCCTCGGTGGGCGACAGCCGGCCGGCCGCCGCGCTGAGCAGCATGCCCAGCGTGGGGTCCTTGGGCCGCGCCGTGTCCGCGGCCGCCGCCAGCCTGGCCGACTCGGCGGCGTCGCGCTGCTCGGCCAGCGTGGCGCTCTGCTGCCAGGCCAGCGCGCCCGCCGCCAGGGCCAGCACCAGCAGCACGGCCAGGCCCACCGCCGCCAGCCGGGTGCGCCGCGAGCGCCGCCTGGTGAGCGCGGCCCCGGCCGCCAGGAAGTCGCGTTCGGCCGGGGTGAGCGTGATGTTCCTGCGCCCGGTCGCCGCCCAGGACAGCGCGTCGTCCAGCGTGGTGCCGTGGAACAGGTCGCCGTCCCTGCGCCCGTGGCCGCGCCAGCGCTCGACCGCCGTGCTGATCCTGCGGTGCACGGCCAGCCCGTTCCTGTCGGCCTCGATCCAGGTCCGCAGCCGGGGCCAGGCCAGGGGCAGGGCGGGGCGCAGCAGACGGATCGGGTCGGAGCCGGACACCAGATACGTGAACGCCGCCAGCACCCGCTCCGTCCCGTCAGGCAGCTCGGACCTGCGTGGCTCGCGCAGCGCCAGCTCGCCGTCGTCGGTCACCGTGACCAGCCGCAGGAACAGATCGGGCACCAGCTCCCTGTCGGCGGGGGCGAGCGCGGCGTAGGCGTCTTCGGCGATGACGCCGAGCGCGGGATCGGCGGCGGCGGTGCCGACCCCGCGGCCGTCGTCGGCGCCCTGGGCCAGCAGCCGCGACGTGCTCAGGTCGCCGCCGCCGTTGACCAGCCCGAGCAGCAGCTGGTGCGCGGAGGGCCGCAGGGCGGGGTCCTTGGTGAGCGCGGCGCGCACCGGGCCGCGCAGCGACACGGGCAGGACGCCGAGGTCGGGCTCGTGGGTGAGCACGCGGTGCATGACCGCGCCGAGCGCCTCGCCGGAGAACGGGTCGCGGCCGGTGGCGGCGTACAGGATGATCGCGCCCCAGGCGAACACGTCGGCGGGCGGCCCCGCCCGCTCGCCGGAGAACACCTCGGGCGCCATGTAGCCGGGCGTGCCGGTGACCAGCCCGGTGGAGGTGAGCGACATCTCCAGGGTGCGGGCGATGCCGAAGTCGATCACGCGCGGCCCGTCGGGGCCGAGCAGCACGTTGTCGGGCTTGAGGTCGCGGTGCACGACTCCGGCGTCGTGGATGGCGGTCAGCGCCGTGGCGATCGCGGTGGCCAGGCGGTGCAGGTCGCCGCCCTGGAAGGTACGGCCCGCTGAGCGCAGGTCGGGCCCCTCGACGTATTCGCTGACGATGTACGGCCTGGGCCCCTCCAGATCGGCGCCGAGCACCCTGGCGGTGCAGAAGGAGGCCACCCGCTGCGCCGAGACGGCCTCCTTCGCCAGCCGCTCGCGCAGCACGGGCTGCCCGGCCGGGTCGCCGCGCAGCACCTTGATCGCCACGCGCGTCCCGGCCGGATCGTAGCCCTCATAGACGACCCCCTGGCCGCCGGCGCCGAGGCGGCCGGCCAGCCAGTAGTCACCGAGCCGCTGCGGATCTCCGTCGATGAGTGGGTTGCCCATGCGAGGTTGGACGCCGGCCGGGCCGATCTGGTTGAGCTCAGATCACACTCGGTGGCCGTTGACCCACACGTTGCGCAGTTCGAACCCGGTCACGTCGGTCACCACGTCGGCCTCGGTCATCTCCTCGAACACACTGTCGGCCACCCGCACCCCCTTGATCGGGTTGCCCGGGTTGCCGATCAGGTTGAACGCCTTCGGCGCCTTCCCGGCCCGCAGCCCCCTGATGTCGATGGTGCCGACGTCGGGGAAGTAGGGGCCGGTGTTCTTGTTCTCGTAGTTCAGCGCGATCTCGACGACCGCGTCGGCGGCCTGTCCCACGGTGATGTCCTTGAAGTACAGGTCCTTGACGTAGCCGCCGCGCTCGGGGTTGGTCTTGATCCGGATCGCCCGCTCCAGGCTGGGGCTGCTCATCTCGCAGTTCCAGGCGAACACCCAGCGCACCCCGCCGGTGGTCTCGCTGCCGACCGTCACGCCGCCGTTGCCGTCCCGCATCGTGCAGGAGTCCACCAGCACGTTCATGGACGGTTCGTTCACCCGGCGGCCGTCGGCGTTCTTGCCCGCCTTGATCGCCACGCAGTCGTCCCCGGTGTTGAACTCGCACCGCTCGATCAGCACGTCCACGCACGACTCGGGGTCGCAGCCGTCGTTGTTGGGGCCGTTCGGGCTGTCCACGGTGACCTCGCGGATGGTCACGTTCGCGCAGAGCACCGGGTGGATGTTCCACATGGGGGAGTCCTTGACCGTGACCCCCTCGATGAGCACGTTGCGGCACCGGTAGAGCTGGATGAGGTTCGGGCGCAGGTAGTGGCCCTCGCCGAACATCCGCTCGGCCACCGGCACGCCCTGCTCGGCCATGCTCGCCAGCAGCTTCTTGTCGGGGCTCTCCGTCGGCGCGGGATCACTTGTCCAGTCCCACCAGTGGGTGGCGTCGGCCTGGCCGTCGATCACGCCCTCGCCGGTGATCGCCACGTTGGTACGGCCGTGGGCGTAGATGAACGGGGAGTAGTTCATCAGCTCGATGCCCTCGTACCGGGTGTACACGGCGGGCAGGTAGTCGGCAGGTTCGTGGCTGAACCGGATCGTCGCCCCCGCCTCCAGGTGCAGGTCGACGTTGTCGGCCAGGTGGATCGCCCCGGTCAGGTACGTCCCCGCGGGCACCACCACCCGTCCGCCCCCCGCCGCCGCGCACGCCGCGACGGCCTGCCCGAACGCCTCGGTGCACTTGGTGGTGCCGTCGCCGACGGCCCCGTACGAGGTGATCGGGAACGTGCGGCGGGGGAAGCGCGGCGGCCTGATCCGCCGCCTGATCTGCGGCACCCGGCTCCAGGCCGTGCCGGCGTCCGCGGGGCCCGCCAGCGCCGGCGTCACCAGTAAGCCGCCGACGGCCACGGCCAGGAACCTCCTGCGGGACTGCTGCATCGTGATGTCCTCCGTATCGAAATGGGGGGTCAGCCCTTCACCCCGGTGAGCGTGATGCCCTGGATGAAGGTCCGCTGGGCCAGGAAGAACAGCACGATGACCGGGATGAGGATCACCGTGCTGGCCGCCATCAGCGGCCCGAACTGGGTGCTGTACTGGGTGGAGTAGTAGGTCAGCCCGAGCGACAGCGTGTACATGTCGGAGTCGGACAGGTAGATCAGCGGCCCGAGCAGGTCACCCCAGGCCGCCAGGAACTGGAACAGCGCGACGGCCGCCAGAGCGGGCTTGGCCAGCGGCAGCACGATCCGCGCGTAGATCCGCAACTCGCCCGCGCCGTCCACCCGCGCCGCGTCCAGCAGGTCGCGGGGGATGCCGCGGAAGAACTGGCGCAGCAGGAAGACGAAGAACGGCCCGCCGAAGAAGTGCGGCACGATGAGCGGCAGATAGGTGTTCGTCCACCCCATCTCACGGAACAACGAGAACAGCGGCACCATGGTCACGTAGAACGGGATCATCATGGTGGCCAGCAGCGCCACGAACACGACGTTGCGGCCCGGCCACTCGATGCAGGCCAGCCCGTACGCGATGAACGAGCTCGACAACACCGCGCCCAGCATCGAGAACGCGCAGATGACCATCGTGTTGAGGAAGTAGCGCGCGAACGGGAAGACCTGCAGCCCGTCCAGGTAGTTCGAGAAGGTGATCTTGTCGGGGAACCAGACGACGGGGAAGGCGTTGAGCACGTCCACCGTCTTCAGCGAGGTCGTCACCATCCACGCGAACGGCAGCAGGAACACGATCCCGAGCGTGATCAGCGTGGCGTGCGCGGCCATGCCGCGCAGCAGCCGCTGGTACATCATCGGCCTCCGTAGTAGACGCGGCGGCCGACCAGCCGGAACGTGGCGACGGTGATGGCGGCGACGATCGCGAAGAGCACCCACGCGATCGCCGACGCGTAGCCGACCTTGAAGTACTGGAACGCGTTCTGGTACAGGTACAGGCCCGACACGAGCGTCGAGCCCGCCGGGTTGCCCGTGCCGCCGGTCGCCACGAACACCGGCGTGAAGAACTGGAAGCCGCCGATCAGCCCGGTGACCAGGGCGAAGAGCAGGTGCGGGCTGAGGTAGGGCAGCGTGACGTGGCGGAACCTGGACAGCAGCCCGGCACCGTCGGTGGACGCCTGCTCCTGCAGCGTGGCCGGCACGTCCTGGAGCCCCGCCAGCATGATCACCATGAGGTTCCCGACGCCCCACGCGCTCATCACGATCAGCGCGGGCTTGGCCCACCCGGGGTCCGCCAGCCAGCCGGGGCCGGTGATGCCGACCCTGGCCAGGGCGTCGTTCAGCAGGCCGTACTGCGGGTCGAAGATGTAGGTCCAGAGCACCGCCGACGCCACCGCCGGCACGATCGTCGGCAGGTAGAACACGGTCCGGTAGACGCCGCTGCCCCGCACCTTGAGGTTGAGCAGCAGCGCCAGGCCCAGCGCGACGGCGATGCCGAGCGGCACCGACCACAGGAGGATGTAGAGCGTGTTCCAGAGCGAGGACCACCACACCTGGTCGGTGAGCAGGTCGACGTAGTTGGCCAGGCCCAGCCACTTGGGCGGCGAGACCATCGTGTAGGAGGTGAAGCTGTAGTACAACGAGGCGACGACGGGGTAGCCGGTGAACCACAGCACCCCGATGATCGCCGGAGCGGTGAAGACCAGCCCCCACAGGGTGTTACGGCGGCGCATGTCAAAGTCCCATCTGGTTCTCGAACCGTTCGGCCTCCTTGCGGGTGTTCTCCTTGACCACCCGCATGGCCTCCCGCGCCGACACCTCGCCGTAGACCGCCCGCGCGACGTGGATCTCCAGCTGCTGGCTGAAGTAGTTGGTCGCGGGCAGCGACGGCTTGATGTTGGTCGCGGCGAACATCGCGTCGTAGGAGGGCCGCAGGATCTTGTCGGTGCGCATCCGCTCCAGGGCCGGCGACTTCACGTAGCCGGGCGGGTAGTTCACGGTCTCGAACTCGGCCAGCGTGCCCTCCGGCGTGGCCGCGAACCAGCGCAGGAACTCCCACGCCGCCTCGGGGTTCTTCGCCTCGGACGGGATGAACGCGCCCCACCCGCCGATCCACGTGCCCGCGCCCGGCTTGGCGGCCCCCGGCGGCTGGTACGGCAGCAGCGTCGACCCGTACTCGAAGTCCGGCTTCGCCTCCAGGATCTGTTGGACGCTGCGCGGGCCGAGGGCGGCCATGCCCATGTGCCCGTACCCGAAGGGGTTCATCTGCAGGGTCGGCGGGGCCACGTTGAGCCGGTCGGCGCCGCCCAGCGACCTGGCGTAGCGGGCCATCCAGTCCACGGCGGCGACCACGTTCTCGTCGTCGGGCGTCACCTGGCCGCTCGCCGGGTCCACGAACTGGCCGCCGAAGGCGAAACCCCAGGTGAAGGCCGCGTTGGCGAAGCCGGCGACCTGCCAGGGCACGGTGCCGACGCGGGCCGCGCCCGACCTGCCGACCTGGGTGATGCTCTTGGAGAGCTCGTCCACTTCGCTGATCGTGCGCGGCGGTCGTTCCGGGTCGAGGCCGCACTCCCTGAACAGGGCCTTGTTCCAGTAGAAGGGGAAGTTCGGGTCCACGTCCCACTGGAGCTGCCAGACGCGATCCTTCCAGCGCATGCCCTGCCACACGGCGGGCAGGAAGTCCTGCTCGCTCAGCCCGGCCCCGCGTACGAGGTCGGTCAGGTCGGTCATGATGCCCAGCTCCGACCACTGCGGCACCTGGAACGGGATGACCTGCGCCAGGTCGGGCGGGTCCCCGGCGGCGATGGACACCAGCAACTTCTGCTGCTCGCCCTGGCCGGTCGTCGGCGCGTACACCACCTCGACCCCGATCTCGTCCTGCGCCGACTCGAACCGTCTGGCCAGCTCCACCCAGCCCTGGCCGTCCACGCCGCCGAACAGGTTGTAGAAGGTGATGTTCGTGCGCCGCCCGGGGGCGGGTTTCTTGCTCAGGCCCTGCGTGTTGGCGGGCGAGTCGCCGTCCACGATCCGGCAGCCGGACAACGCGGCCAGCCCGGCCGCCCCGGCGAGGGTCCTGAGTGCTGCGCGCCTGCTCACGACCATGCGACGGAGACCCCACGCTGCTCGACCATGCGCTGCTCGCCCACCTGGTAGGGCTCCACCCGCCGGACCGCCGTGTAGAAGTGGTGCAGGCGGCCTTCGCGGGTGATGACGGCGGGTTTGTGCGCGTAGGTGTCGTCCACGGTGCCCTGTGGGCCGACGTCGACGAGGATCTCGTCGCTCTTGCGCCAGGTCCGCAGGTCCCGGGAGACCGCGTAGCCCTCGCGGGCGTGCCCGTCGAAGGAGAGCCCGAAGTAGAACATCACCCACCAGTCGCCGTCGCGCAACACGCACGGGTCGGAGGCGAAGCGCTCGTCGAACGCGCCCGCCCCGCCGTTCGCCACCACGGGCAGCGCGGCGGGCCGCTCCCAGTTCCGCAGGTCGGGGGAGACGGCGTAGCCGATCTGCTCGCGCCAGCCGTCGTAGGTGCGGTTCTTGGCGTTGTAGAAGCAGTAGTAGAGGCCGTCGTGGCGCAGCAGCCACGACTTGTACAGGCCGCCCCGCTCCCACGCGCCGCCGTCCTGCGGCCGCAGCACCGAGCCGGTGTCCTTCCAGGTACGCAGGTCGTCGCTGACGCAGAACCCGATCACCGCCGCGCCGCTCTCCATGCCGGGCTCGGGGTAGGCGTGGTAGGTGCCCACCGCCTGACCGTCGATCCACGTCACCTGGCCGTCGGAGCCGAGCCGGTTGTCCCGCACGATCGAGGTCAGCGCGGCATTGTATTGCCGGTACGGATGATCGGGATCGCGCGGGAGGACCACCTCGCCCGGGCCCCAGGACTCCAGGTCGGGCGAGCGGCTCAGCGCGGTCTGGTAGCCGGTGCCGTCGAAGCCGACGTACGTCATCAGATACTCGCCGCCGTCGGAGCACACGAACGGGCAGTCCACGAAGAGGGAGTCGAAGCGTCCCGGCTCGCCGGACGGCCCGATCAGCAGCCGCCCCGCCTTGTCCGGGGTCCTGACGCGCGCCGGGTCGTATCCGCTCATCGGCTCGCCCCGAACGTCCACCGCCCGGCGGGCACCTCCCAGGCCCGGTCCCCGACCGCGACGGCCCCCGTGGGCGCCGCGTGCCGCTCCAGGCCCAGGTCAGGCAGGCGTACCTCGGCGGAAGAGCCCGGCGGCACCTCCACCTCCAGCGCGAACTCGCCGCCGGCCCGCTGCCACGACACGCCGGCCTGCCCGTACGGGGTGCCGGTGCTGGCCCGCACCGACTCCAGGTCGCCGGGGGCGGCGGGCTGGATCAGCAGCCGGCGGAAGCCGTTCGAGCCGGGGGCCTGGCCGATGCCGCCGAGGCCCCGGTAGAACCAGGCGTCGATGGCGCCGAGCATGTAGTGGTTCTGCGACAGGCCGCGCGTCGGGCCGTCCCACGCCTCGGTGAGCGCGGTGGCGCCGTTGCGCACCTGGTAGCCGTAGCTCGGGTGGCTGGTCGAGGTGGCGAACCCGAACAGCGCCTCGTGCCGCCCCGCCCTGGTCAGCACCTGGTAGAGGGCGGGCAGCGCGATCTCCCCGACCGTGATGTCGCCTTCCAGCACGGCCTGGCTCAACCGGTCCAGCGCGGCCGGCGCCAGCTCGTCGGGGACGACGCCCATGTCCAGCGCCAGCACCTCCGACGCCTGCCCGCCGCCGCCGAACCGCTCGCCCTTGAAGAACGCGCCGGTGAACGCGGAGGTGATCGTGTCGGTCAGCGCCCGGTAGCGCTTGGCGTCGTCGTCGCGGCCCAGCACGCCGGCCACCCGCGCCATCGTGCGCGCCGCCCGCCAGTAGCCCCACGTGCCCACCAGCGGCACGGGCGTCGTCTGGTCCAGGCCGAACCAGTCGCCGAGCCCGTAGCCGAGGATCCCGTCCTCGGCCTTGCCCGTCAGGTAGTCGACGTAGCGGCGCATCGCGTCGTAGTGCCGCTCCATGGCCGAGGTGTCGCCGTACCAGCGGTAGATCTGCCACGGCATGCGCACGAGCGCGCCGCCCCAGTTGGGGTCGTCCCTGAACGCGCCGTCGAACACCACGTACTCGGGGGCGGTGTCGGGGACGAGGCCATCCTCGGTCTGCGCCTCGGCGATGCCGACCAGCAGCTCGCGGGAGTAGGCGGCCACGTCGTAGTTGTAGGCCACGACGTCGAAGAGCAGGTGGGCCTGCTCCAGCCAGCCCAGCTTCTCCCGGTGCGGGCAGTCGGTCAGGACGCTGTACATGTTGCCGCGCACCGCGCGGTCGATGATCGTGTGGATGTCGTTGAGCAGCGGGTCGGAGGTCTCGAACCGGCCGATCTGGTTGTTGTCCGCGCGCAGCACCAGCGCCGACACGGCCTCGGCGCCGACGTGCTCGGGCAGGCCCTGCGCCTCGACGTAGCGGAAGCCGTCGTAGCGGAAGCTCGGGTGCCAGCTCTGCGGGCCGTCCTTGGTGACGTAGGTGCTGAAGATCGGGGCGCCGGTCGTGGGCTTGGACTGGATGACGCGGCCGAACGCGTCGAGCTGGTCGCCAGGCAGCAGCCGCAGGTACTGGCCGGCCGGGAGGTCGAGGCGCAGCTCGTGCCAGCCCGCGACGACCGCTCCCACGTCGAAGACGGCCGTGCCGTCGCTGGCCACCAGCTTCTCCGTGGCGGCCAGCTCCTCGGTGACCCTGATGGGCGGGCAGGCGCGGGCCCTGAGCAGGTCCGTGCCGTCGGGGCGGACGGTCGTGGGGCGCCAGCCGGAGCGGTCCGTGCCGGGGGCGTCCCAGCCGGCGACCTCCAGGCGGGCGTCGTGGTCCTCGCCGCCGTACCAGTGGGAGCGGGTGGTGGGGCCCTCGGTGGCCAGCCAGTCCGCGCCGGTGCCGAAGCGTTCGCTCGTGCCGTCGGCGTAGCCGACCTCCAGCTGCGCGATCGCCTTGGGGGCGGCCTGGGAGCCGAAGAACTTCATGTAGCGGTCCTGGTGCGGGAACACGTGCGCGATCCCCGGGCCGAGCGCCAGCCCGATCGCGTTCGCGCCGTCGCGCAGCAGCGCCGTCACGTCATGCGTGGCGTACGTGACGCGCCGGGTGAAGTCCGAGTACGGCGGCTCCAGCACGGCGTCGGTCACCGGCTCGCCGTTCACGGAGGCCACGTAGACGCCCAGTCCCGCCACGTACAGGCGGGCCCTGGTCACCGGCTTGGCCGGGGTGAACTCGCCGGCCAGCAGCGGCAGCGGGTGTCCCTCGCCCACGCGGGGGTCGCCTGCCTCGTCGTACCAGTCGGGGTGGGTGATCCAGGCGGCGCTCCAGTCGGTGGCGTCGAGCAGTCCCAGCTCGAAGCGCGCCTCCGGGCTCCAGCCGGTCCAGCGGCCCTCCCCGTCGCGCACGCGTACCCGCCACGTGGCGGCGGTGCGGCTGGTCAGGGGCTCGCCGTCGTACACGATCCGCTGGTCCGCCGACTCGACCTCGCCGCTGTCCCACAGGCCGTCCACGCGCACGTGGTAGCCGGTCTGCGGGCCTTTGGTGAGCCACCAGCTCAGGGTGGGCCGGGTGGTTTCGAGGCCGAGGGGGTTCGTCAGGTCGCACGTTCGCAGGTTCGTCGGCAACGGGGCTCCTCGTCAGATGATCTTGAGCATGTACGCGGCGGTCGTGGGCGGCTCGGGCGGCAGGTCCGCGTAGAGGGCCTCCGGGGCCAGCCGCCAGCCGACCGGGCCGTGACCGAGCAGCTCGACGGCCCCCGGGCGGCGCTCCAGCAGCCCGGCGGCGGTGCCCAGGCTGGTGATCGCGGCCGTTCCGTCGGCAGGCCAGGCGAGCAGGGTGGCGTAGACGGCGTCGCCGCGTCTCGTGAAGCGGATGTCGCCGGGGCGGTAGGCGCGGTCGGCCTCGTTGTAGCTCTCGTAGCCCTTGGTCTCGCCCAGGCCGGTGCCGCCCTCGGCCGCGCGCAGCCAGGGGGTGGTGCCGTACACACCCTCGCCGCACACCCGCAGCCAGGCGCCGACCTCGGTCAGCAGGTCGCGGGCACGGTTGTCCACCGTGCCGTCGGCGCGCTGGGGGATGTTCAGCAGCAGGCAGCCGTTCTTGGCCACCACGTCGATCAGGGTGTGGATGACCTGGTGCGCCGTCTTGCGCGGGTGGAACATCGGGTTGTCGTCCGAGCAGTCGAACCACTCGCCGTCGCTGGTGTCGAACTGCCAGGGGTGGGCCTGGGCGTCGTCGAGCTGGCGGCGCTCGCTGTCCAGGAGGACGGCCGTGCGGTCGGCGTCCGGCACGTCCTTGATCGTGACCAGGCCGCCGGTCGGGCAGGTGTTGTAGTAATGGGCCAGCAGATCCAGGCCCGCCGTGCTGACCGGCTCCGACTGCACCACGCTGCCCTCGTCGAAGGGGAGGCGGCCGTCGTCGAGATAGACCAGGTCGGGGCGGTAGCGGTCCAGCGCCTCGCGGACGCGGGCGTAGAAGCGCTCCGCCACGTGCGCGGGGGGCCTGGCTCCCGGCTCGTGCCGCTCCGGATAGAGCTCGGCCGGGTCGAGGCCCTCCCACCACGTGCCGGTGCCGTCGCGCTTGGTCAGGGCGCCGTCGTAGGGCGCGCCGGTCTCCGGGTCCTGCCCGTGGGCCACGTCGAGCCAGCGCCACGTCCAGTTCTGGTGGAAGCTGAGGCCGAACGGCAGCCCGGCCGCGCGGGCGGCCCGCTCCCACTCCGCCACGATGTCGCGCCGGGGGCCGACGCGGGCGGCGTTCCAGCCGTGCTGCGCGGAGTCCCACAGGTCGAAGTTGTCGCAGTGGGTGGCCAGGGCGACGAAGTAGCGGGCGCCGCTGGCGGTGTAGAGGTCGACGAGCTCGTCCGGGTCGAAGCGCTCGGCGCGCCAGCGGTGGAACAGGTCCTTAGCACCCGCCCGCGCGCCGAAATAGGCGCGGTGGTGCGCGTGCTGGCGGTCGGCCCTCTTGCGTTCCCAGGGCTCGGACCAGGGCTGCATGCCGTAGAGGTGCCGGGCGTACCAGTCGCCTGAGCGGGCCACGGACTGCGGGCCCCAGTGCGACCAGATGCCGAACTTGGCCTCGCCGAACCACTGCGGGATCCGGTGGGTGCGCAGCGAGTCCCACGCGGGTTGAAATCCGGTCATTTCACCACTCGTACGTCGAAGGGAGCCAGGCGCAGCGGGCCCGGCCGTAGCGGTTCGCGGGAGCCGGTGACCTCGGCCGCCGGGCCGGTGATCGTCACCGTGTTCTCGCGGTCGGACCAGTTGTGGGCGAACCAGAGGCGCTCGCCGCCCGCGTTGACCGCCGAGCGCACGGTGACCTGCGGAGTGTCGGCGACGACCAGGCGATCGGCTGTCCCGGCGACGTCGGGTCCGCCGGCTGTCCCGGCGACGTCGGGTTCGCCGGCCGTCCCGGCGGCGTTGAGACGGCCGGCCTGGCGGAAGAGCTCGGCCGTCAGCTCCCTGCCCGGCAGGGTGCCCACGTAGGTCACCGTGCCGGCGCCCACGCGGTGCCGGGTGATCGCGGGCCAGCGGCCGAAGTGGTGGTGGTCGTAGGACGCCAGCGGCTCGGCTCCCTCCAGCTCCAGGCCGTCGGCCCAGTGCCGGGCGACGTCCTGTTTCCCGAGCCCGTGGAGGGGGACCGGCTCCAGCAGCGTCGAGTACTCCAGGTAGCGCACTCCGGCCAGGGCGCGCAGCGGGCCGGGCGCGATCTCGGTGCGCGCCCTGGCCTCCTCGTCGGCGTAGCCGGTGCGGAAGGTGAGGATCAGGTGGCCGCCGTCCCGGACGTAGGCGGTCAGCGCGTCGGCCATCTCGTCGGACAGGCAGTAGAGCGCGGGCGCCACCACCGTAGGCAAACGTTTGAATTGCGCGGGCGTCACGAAGGCCACCTGCCGGCCCGCGTCGGCCGCGCCCTGGTAGAACGCCGCCACGATGCGTTCGTAGGCGTCCTTGTCCGGGTTGCGGCCGTCCAGGGTGAGCGGCGGCTGGAAGGCCAGGGCCCACTTGCTGTCGTGCGAGTACAGGAACCCGACGTCGGCGTCCGGCGTGAGCCCGGTGAGGTCGTCGGCCGCCCGCGCCAGCTCCGTGCCCAGCGCCGCGATCTCGCCGTAGACGCGGCCGGGCTCCTGGGCGTGACCGAGGATGCCGCCCCAGTACGTCTCGGCGCCGTAGGGCAGCGTGTGCCAGTGCCAGTACGAGATCATCTCCGCCCCTCGCGCCACCAGAGCCCACGCCGCCTGGCGGAGCTGGCCGTCGTACGGCGTGAGGTTGAGCTGGGATCCGGCGATTGACGCGGCGTTGGTCTCGGTCACCCAGAAGCGGCTGCCCAGTGCGTCGGCACGCAGCGGTTGTAGTGCGTTGGCACGCAGCGGTTGTAGTGCGTTGGCACGCAGCGGTTGCTTGGAGGCGTACATGCGGTCGGCCGCCTGGAACAGCCCCGTGGGGCCGGTGGCGAACCAGGCGATCTCGTCCTCGGCGTGCCGGATCAGGGCGTCCTGCGGCAGGTAGTACGCGTTCCCGCTGGTGACCGTCAGATGCTCGGACACCTGGACGTCGTGCAGCGCGGGCCGCTGGTAGGCCAGGCACGTGGTCAGCTCCCGGTCCCCCGGGACCAGCTCGCGCACGATGCCCGCCTGCCAGCCGATGAACTCCGTGGTGAGCTGAGCCTGGAAGCGCCGCCAGGCCAGGTCGTAGGACGGGGTCGTGTTGCCGCTCGGGGTCCACAGCTCGTCCCAGTCGCCGAGGCGGTGCGACCAGTACGTCAGGCCCCACTCCTCGTTGAGCCGCTCGACGTCGCCGTACCGCTCGGCCAGCCAGGTCTTGAACCGCTCGAACACCGGCTCGTTGTGGATGAGGTGCAGCCCAGGCTCGTTGTCGAGCTGGATGCCGAGCACGGCCGGGTGCCCGCCGTGCTCGCCGACGACGGCGCGGATGACGCGCTCGGCGTAGCGCAGGAAGACCGGTGAGGTGAAGTCCACCTCCTGCCGCGCACCCCAGGGGATCCGGCGGCCGTCGGCTCGCTCGATGGCCAGCTCGGGATGCTTGCGCTGCAACCACGGCGGGATGGCGTAGGTCGGGGTGCCGAACAGAACCTTCATGCCGCGCTCGTGCGCCGCGTTCAGGACGGGGGTCATCCAGTCGAGGTCGAACACGCCGTCGCGTGGCTCCCAGGTGGACCAGACGGACTCGCCGACGCGGATGGTGTCGATGCGGGCCCGCACCATCAGGTCGAGGTCGCGCTTGAGGTCGGGGGAGCGCTGGTATTCCCAGTAGTAGGCGGTGCCGAAGCGGATGCCGGTTCTGCTCGTCGGGGGTGATGGCGTCATGAGATCCCCAGCGATGTTAAAACGTTTTATCAGATGATATATTTATTCACACCCGGATGTCAATGCCCGTGAGATCTGGTGTGGGGCGGCCCTCACTTATAGGGTTAAAACGTTTTGGGTCTTACCGGAAGGACGTGGTGGTGGATTTCCATGAGGACCCGGTTCCGGGTTCCGGGCGGCGTACGGCACGAGCGGACTTCGTCTCCGACGCGCCCCGGCTGCCGCTCAACGGCCAGTGGCTCTTCCGGCTCTCGGACACGGCCGCCGGGACAGGCCCTTCGCTGCCGGACCCCGGGCTCGACGACACGGGCTGGGAGACGATCCGGGTGCCGTCGCACTGGGTGCTGGAGGGGCACGACCGTCCCCTTTACACCAACACCGCCTACCCGTTCCCCATCGATCCGCCGTACCTGCCCGACGAGAACCCCACTGGTGACTACCGCCGCCACTTCGACCTGCCGCCCGGCTGGTCCGGGCGCAGCGTGCTGCGCTTCCAGGGGGTGGACTCCTGCGGCACCGTCTGGCTGAACGGCGAGCTGCTCGGGCACTCCAAGGGGAGCAGGCTGCCGTTCGAGTTCGACGTCACGGAACTGCTCCGGCCGCGCGGCAACGTTCTCGCCGTACGCGTGCAGCGCTGGTCGTCCGGCAGCTACCTGGAAGACCAGGACATGTGGTGGCTGCCGGGCATCTTCCGCGACGTGGAGCTGCTGTCCAGGCCAGAGGGCGGCATCGACGACTTCACCGTGCACGCCTCCTACGCCTCCGGATCGGGCACGCTGTCGGTCACCGCCGACGCCCCCGGCCTGGTCGAGATCCCGTCGCTGGGGCTCTCGATCGCCACGGGCGAGCAGATCACCGTGCCGGACGTGCGGCCGTGGAGCGCCGAGGACCCGCACCTCTACCACGGCACCCTCTCGGCGGCCGGGGAGACGATCGAGCTGGCGATCGGCTTCAGGACCGTCTCGGTCGTCGATGGGCGGCTGCTGATCAACGGCGCGCCGGTGCTCTTCAGAGGAGTCAATCGGCACGAGCACGACCCCGACAGGGGCCGCTCGCTCGACCGCGACACCATGATCCGCGACATCGAGCTGATGAAGCGGCACAACGTCAACGCCGTCCGCACCGCCCATTACCCGCCGCACCCGGAGTTCCTTCGGCTGTGCGACGAGTACGGCCTGTGGGTGGTCGACGAATGCGACATCGAGACCCATGGTTTCATCTACGCGGGCTGGGAGGGCAACCCCCCGGATGAGCCGATGTGGCGCGACGCCCTGCTCGACCGGGCCCGGCGCATGGTCGAGCGCGACAAGAACCACCCCAGCGTCGTCATCTGGTCCCTCGGGAACGAGAGCGGCAGCGGCTCCGCCTTCGCCGACATCGAGGACTACATCCGCCACCGCGACCCCACCCGCCCGCTCCACTACGAACGCGACCCCAGCTACCGCAACTCCGACTTCTACAGCCTCATGTACCCGTCCCTGGACGATCTTGAGCGCATCGGGCAGCGGAAAGAGGAGACGCCTGAGGGGGTTTCGCCCGCTGACGACGTGCGGCGGCGGGGGCTGCCATTCCTGCTGTGCGAGTACGCTCACGCCATGGGCAACGGGCCCGGGTCGCTGTCCGACTATCAGGCGATATTGGAGTCGTACGAGCGGTTCTGCGGGGCCTTCGTGTGGGAGTGGATCGACCACGGGATCGCCGGCCGCGACGCACTCGGCCGCCGGTACTACCAGCACGGCGGCGACATCGACTACCAGCCCAACGGCGAGCGGTTCTGCCTGGACGGGCTGCTGTTCCCCGATCGCACACCGTCGCCGGGGCTGGCCTCGCTGCGCAAGGCCATCGAGCCGGTGGCGATCTCGGTGGAGGGCTCTTCGGTCGTCATCCGCAACAAGCACGATGTCCTCTCGCTCGGACACCTGTCCTTCCGGTGGCGGGCCGAGGTCGACGGCGTGGTGTCCGTTGGGGGGACGCTCACTGTGCCCGACTGCCCGGCCCGGTCGTCGGTACGAGTGCCGCTACCGGCGGCCGCCGCCCAGCATCCCGGCGTGGGCGCGGAGCGTCCGCCCGGCCCGGCCCCTGCAGCCGAAGGCGGTGAAGCTCCGCCCGGCACGGCCCCTGCGGCTGAAGCCGGTGAAGCTCCGCCCGGCCCGGCCCCTGCAGCCGAAGGCGGTGAAGCTCCGCCCGGCACGGCCCTCGCAGTGGGAGGTGGTGAGGCACTGCCCGGCGCGGCCCTCGCGGCGGGAGGCGAGTTTTGGCTCACGATCGAGGCCGTGCTCACTGAGGACGCCCGCTGGGCACCCGCCGGTCACCTGATCGCCTTCAGCCAGACCCGCCTCGGTGCCGGCGCTCACCGCCGCCGCCCGCCCAACCGCTCCCGCGCCTTCCTCGCGCCCAACCCGCCGGGCGGCCCTCCGCCCGGTGACGCAGGCGGTTCTGCGGCGGGCGTCTCGGTGGCTGTGGCCGATGGCGATCCAGCCCCAATGCCAGGCAGCCCTGCCCCAATGCCAGGCAGCGGCGATCTGGCTCTGATGCCGGGCAGTGGCGATCCAGCCCCGACACCGGGTGCCGGAGCGGGTGGGCGGCGGTTCGGGGAGGTGTGGCTGGGTGGGGCGGCGTTCGACACCCGGACCGGCCGCCTGACCCGTGTCGGCGGGCTGGAGCTGGACGGGCCGGTGTTCGACGTGTGGCGCGCGCCCACCGAGAACGACCGGGGTCAGGGACCCATGAACGCCCTGGCGGCCGACTGGGAGGCGGTCGGGCTGGACCGGTTCCTGCACCGCTGCGGCGGCATCGAGCGCCCCGACGACGAGACGATCGTGGTGCTCGGCCGGAGCGGCCCCGCCACGCGTACCCTCGGATTCCGCACCACCTGCACCTACCGCTGGCAGGACGGCGCGCTGCGCCTGCTGGTCGAGGCCGACCCGGTGGGCGACTGGGACGACACCGCCTACCAGCACCTCACCGTGAACCCGCCCCGCATGGGAGCCAGGTTCGCGCTGCCCGGCGGTTACACCGACGTCGTGTGGTTCGGCCGGGGCCCGGGGGAGTCGTACGCCGACAGCATGGACGCCGCCCGCGTCGGCCGCCACGCCCGTTCGATCGACGCCCTCCAGACCCCGTACCTCGTCCCCCAGGAGAACGGCAACCACGTCGAGACCCGCTGGCTGGAGCTGTCGGGCCCCGGCCTGCCCATCCTGCGCGTGGACGGCGAGCCGCACCTGGACTTCACCGCCCGCCGCTGGACGAGCGAGGCGCTGCAGGCCGCCCGCCGCCCGCACGACCTGACCGACTCCGGACGCGTGTGGCTGAACCTGGACCACGGCCAGCAGGGCATCGGCAGCGCCTCCTGCGGTCCTGCGCTGCCCGAGCGGTACCGGCTGGCGGTCCGCCGTTACTCCTGGTCGATGACGCTCGCCGTGCACTGAGAGGACGTTGCCCCCATGACAGAGCAGCACAAGTTCGACTTCTGCCCCTGGATGTACTGGGGCCAGGCGACCGACGAGGACCGCAGCGCCCAGGAGGCCCACCTGGCCGAAGTACGGGACAGGATCGGCCTCGACGCCGCCGGGAAGGTGTTCATCTCGCCGCTGGCCGCCGTCTACACCGATCGGCTGCGGATGGGCGACTTCTGCTACATCGCCGCCCACGCCTACGTCACCGACGACGTGTTCATGGGCCGGGACTGCACCGTCAACCCGTACGCGGTGGTGCGGGGCAAGGTGGAGCTGGGCGATGCCGTACGGATCGGGGCGCACACGTCCCTGCTGGGCTTCAACCACGGCACCGCGCCCGACCGCCAGGTCTTCCGCCAGCCCATCACGAGCCAGGGCATCCGCATCGGCGACGACGTGTGGATCGGCTCGAACGTCGTCGTCCTCGACGGCGTGACGATCGGCGACCACGCCGTCATCGGCGCGGGCTCGGTCGTCACCAAGGACGTGCCCGTCTGGGCCATGGTCGCCGGCAACCCGGCCCGACCGCTCCGCGACCGCCGCACTCCGCGGTCCACCGCGGGTGAGGCGCGTCCCGCCCACGATGAGGTGCTGCCCACAGAGGATGGGGTGCTGTCCACGGTGGGTGGGCCGCGTGCTGGTGCGGGAGGAGATCTGGAGGCGCGGCTGGCGGAGTTCGCCGGGCGGGCGCGGGAGCAGGCCGGGCAGGTGCTGGCGCGCTGCTGGACCGGCGAACGGTACGTGGACCGCCCCGGCGCCGAGCCCACCGTACGGGCCTGGGCCGACGCCGTCGAGATCGCCGACCTGCTGCTCGGCGGCCCGCCCCCGACCCCGGCCCGCGAGGAGATCATCGCCTTTCTCCGCGACCGCCAGGACCCGATCACGGGCCTGGTCCCGGAGATCGGCGCCCCCGGCTCACCCGAAGCCGCCGACGGCGGGCGGCCTGAGCTGGAGGGGATCAGCGCCTACCACATCCTGTCCGTCGGGTACGCGCTCGACCTGCTCGGCACCCGCTTCCAGCACCCGATCCGCGCGGTCTCCGACCTCGCCCCCAAGGACCTGATCGCCATGCTCGACGGCCTCGACTGGGCGCGCGGCGCGTGGACGTCGGGGTCGGTGGTGGACGCGTTCGGCACCGGCCTCTACCGCAACATCGCCGACTTCGGCCTGAGCGGCGAGAACCTGGAGACCCTGTACGGCTGGCTGCTGACCCGGGTACGGCCGACCCACGGCATGTGGGGCGAGCCGGACTCCAAGTCCGGGTGGCTGATGGTGGTCAACGGCTTCTACCGGCTCACGCGGGGCACGTTCGCGCAGTTCGGGCTGCCGCTCCCGTACCCGGAGCTGGCCGTGGACACCGTGCTCACCCAGGCCCGCGACCCCCGCTACTTCGGCCCCGACACCGGCAACGCCTGCAACGTGCTCGACGTCATCCACCCCCTCTGGCTGCTCGGCCGCCAGACCCGGCACCGGCGCGCGGAGGGCGAGGCGTGGGCCAGGGAGCACCTGGAGCGGGCGCTCGGCGGCTGGCAGGCCGAGGCGGGCCTCAGCTTCGCCCTGACCGTGGGGAGCGGCGCGACCCGCACACCTGGGTTGCAGGGGACGGAGATGTGGCTGGCCATCATCTGGCTCCTGGCCGACTACCTCGGCATCTCCGACACGCTGGGCTACCGGCCCCGGGGGGTGCACCGCCCGGAGCCGGCCCTCCACTACCCCGGCTGAGGGATGCGCCGCAGTGAACGCACGTCGATCGCCGCGGCCATCGCCTGGTGGCCCGCGGCGCTCGGGTGCAGGTGGTCGCCGGAGTCGTAGCGGGGCAGCAGGCGGCCGGGGTCAGCGGGGTCACGGAGGGCCACGTCGAAGTCGGCGACCCCGTCGAACACACCGGTACCGGCCGGCCCGCCCGTCGCGCTGCCGTTGTGTTCGGCTCGCCTGTCGGATGCGCGGCTGTCGTGTTCGGCTCGCCTGTCGGATGTGCGGCTGTCGTGTTCGGCTCGCCCCTCGGATGTGCGGCCGTCGTGTTCGGCTCGCCCCTCGGGGGAGACGTTTTCGCGGACGAAGGCGTTCACCGTCTGCCGGGCGCTTTCCCTCTCGGTCGTGTAATACTCGGCGCCGCCGAACGGGGTGATCGTGCCGCAGACGATGCGGACTCCGGCGGCGTGCGCCGTCGCGGCGATGCGACGGTAGGCGGCGATGAGGTCCTCAGCCCGCGCGTCCGCACCGAGGTCGTTCAGTCCCGCCTGAAGGATCACGGTCTCGATGCCCGGCTTGGTCAGCACCTCGGCGGTCAGCCGTTCCTCGGCGGGACGTCCTGTCCCCGCCGCCAGCACCTTCCCGCCGGACACACCTTCGTTGACGACGGCGAGGTCCAGGCGGTGGGCGAGGTGGTCGGCCCAGCCATGTCCGGTCTCCGAGCCGACGCCGGTGGTGAGAGAGTCCCCGAGCGCCGCCACGACCGGCACCGGCTCGGCCGTGACGACGGTGAGCGCGTCCAGCCAGTGCCAGACCGCCACCTCCTCGGTGTACGCGCCGCCACTCTCGTCAGCGGCATGGTCCCCAGGAAGCGACCGGTACCCAGGCGACAAGGCAGGCTCCCACCGGGCGAGCGTCGCTTGGGCGGACGTCGCTTGGGCGGACGTCGCATCAGCGGTCGGCGGTGGGTAGGCCGAGGGTGGTGGGGTGGCCAGGGGTGGGAATGCCGGGGCGGTGGCGCGGTTGCGGCCGGTCAAGGTGCCGGCCTCGCCGCGCACGTAAACGCTCACCGCGAGCCGCTGCCGGGCCTCCACACGCCCAGGCAGCGGATCGCTGAGCACCGTCGCCCCCGGAGCAAGGCTCACCTCGGGTGACCCGCCGAAGGTCACCATCCGGTTCGAGCCCGGCTCCAGCACCGCTCCGGCCCGGGGTACGCCCACGTACACGTGCCCGAACCTCACCACCCGATCCCCGAACGCGTTCGTCAGCCGCACCCGGAGCCCGGTCCCGCCCACAAGAGGGCGCACCACGTTCCGCACCGTCAGGTCGCGCAGTGAGCCGCCGAGTCGTTCGGACGCGGCGGCCCAGGTGGTCGTCAGCCCCATGCCGAAGTGAAGGAGTAACTCCCGGACCCCACCCTGCACACCTGATCGACGGGCGTGCCCGACTCGCGTACCGACGCGGGATCCGTGGTGGGGACGTGCACGGTCGCCTGGGCGCCGGGCGGGATCTGGACCTCCAGCCGCAGCATGCCCCCGTCCAGTTCCCACCGGCTGGCCAACCGCCCCAGCGGCGTCTCGTACGCGGCGGAGGCCCACCGCAGCATCCCTCCGACCAGCGGCCGGATGAGCGGCCGGCGGTAGCCCACCGAGCCCTCCTCCTGCCCCAGCCCGGCGACCCCGCCGTACAGCCAGGCACCGACCGAGCCGAGCGTGTAGTGGTTGAAGGAGTTCATCGCGACGGGCCCGAAGCCGGACTCCTCCGTCCAGCCGTCCCACCGCTCCCAGATGGTGGTGGCGCCACGTTTGATCGAGTACCCCCAGGAGGGGTAGCGGTCGTCGTGCAGCAGCGCGTACGCCAGGTCGGCGTGCCCGTGAGCCGACAGGACAGGACCGAGCAATGCCACCCCGGCGAACCCGGTGGTCAGCCGGCGCCCCCGCCGTTCCAGGTCGGACACCAGGTGGGCGACGGCGGCGGGTACGAGGTCGTCGGGGAGGAGCCCGTGGGCGAGTGCCAGCAGGTAGGCGGTCTGCGTGTCGCCCGTGATCCGCCCGTCCGAGGACACGAACTCGCGGACGAACGCCTCCCCGATGCGGGTACGAAGCCCCGCGTACCGCTCATAGGAGGGGTCGCCCAGCACCTGCGCGGCCTTGGCGGTCAGGTCGGCGCTCAGCGCGAAGTACGCGGTGGCCATCACCTCGCGGGAGGTCGTGACCCCGGCCTGGAGCCAGTCGCCGTAGTGGCTGCCGACCTTGTTCCGCCAGATCAGGTCCGGGTTGTGGCGTTCGACGTGGTCCACCCACCGCCGCATGCTGGGCAGGCTGTCGCGCAGGACGCGCTCGTCCCCGTACACCTGGTAGAGGTGCCACGGCACGACGGTCGCGGCGTCGGCCCAGCCGGGGGCGCCGTTGCGCTCGGTCATGACGTGCGGCACCACGTCCGGCACCGCGCCGCCGACGGCGTCCTGCGCACAGCGCAGGTCGGCGAGCCAGCCGGTGAAGAACGCCGCCACGTCCGCGTTGTAGCAGGCTGTCGGCAGGAAGACCTGCGCGTCCGCCGTCCAGCCGAGCCGCTCGTCCCGCTGCGGGCAGTCGGTCGGCACGGAGACGAAGTTGTCGCGCTGGCTCCACCGGATGTTGCTCATGAGCTGGTTGACCATGGCGTCGGAGGAGGAGAACTCGCCCGCCACCGGCGTGTCCGAGTGCATCGCCCGGCCCACGACGTCGAAGTCGGCGTGGCCGCTGACCTCGACGTACCGGAAGCCGTGCACGGTGAAGCGCGGCTCGAACGTCTCCTCCGGCAGCCCCGCCGCCACGTAGTGGTCGGTCGCCTCGGCCGAGCGCAGGTTCTCGGTGTAGAGGTCGCCGTCGGCGGTCAGCATCTCGCCGTGCCGCAGCGTGACGCGGGCGCCCGGCTCGGCCCCGCGCAACGTCAGGCGGATCCGGCCGGCGATGTTCTGGCCGAGGTCCACGATGGTACGGCCGTCGCGCGCGATGGTCTCGACGGGCATGAGGTCCTGCGTCACCCGTACGGGCTCGGCCACGGACGGCACCAGCACGCTGTGGTCGGTGTCCGCCACCCGCGCGGGAGCCCAGGTGGAGTCGTCGAAGCCGGGCAGGTCCCAGCCGTCGTGTTCGAGGCGGGCGTCGTACGACTCGCCCATGAGCAGGTCGGCGTAGCGCAGCGGGCCCGTCGTCTCCCGCCACCGCCCGTCCGTGCCGATCACCGTACGGGAGCCGTCCGCGTGCTCGGCGACGAGCTGGAGGAGGAGTTGCGGGGTCTTGCCGTACCGCTGGGCCTGCTGGCGGCCGTCCCAGCCGAGACTGCCCGACCACCAGCCGTCCGCCAGCACCGCGCCCACGCACAGCGGCCCGTCCCCGACCAGGTCCGTGACGTCGTACACCTGGTAAGGGACGCGCTGCCGGTAGTCGGTCCAGCCCGGGGTGAGCTCGCCGTCGCCGACGCGGTGGCCGTTGACGCGCAGCTCGTACAGGCCGCGTGCCGTGCAGGCGATGCGGACGGCGGTGGCCGGGCGCAGGTCGACGATGCGGCGGAAGTAGCGGGGGGCGGGGAGGGAGGACGTGCGGATGGTGCGGGGCTCGCGGTCGTCCTTGGGGGGCTCGAAGGGCGGCTCGGTCTCGGGGTCGTGGGCGATCCAGGCGGCGGCCCACTCGTCGGGGTGCAGGACGCCGGTGTCGAACCACGACTGGGCCGACTCACCGTCACGTACCTCGACCTGCCAGGTGTAGCGGGTGAACGAGGTCAGGGGCGCGCCGCCGTAGTCCACGCTCACGTCCTGGCCGTCGATCCAGCCGCTGTCCCAGGCCAGTACGTCCCCGTTGTGAACCTTGACGCGATGGCCGGTGGGGGCGTCGCCGCGCCGGTCCGAGGCCAGCCGCCAGCTCAGCCGGGGCACGGGCACGCCGATGCCCGACGGGGTGGCCAGGTGCTCGCAGCGCAGGTCGTAGGGGGTCAGCTTCTCGGCGGAAGGGGATTCCGCCAGGGTCCAGTGGTTCACCAGGCCCACTCCGTGGCCGGGCGGGCCAGCGTGTACTCGCGCCGGGGTGCCGTGGGATGTGTCTTGCGCCCGCTGTACATCGGCCGTGCCGTCCCCTCGGGGCTGATCCCGATCACGTCGTCGCCGCGCCACCTCACCTGGTACTCGCGGCCCGACGCGATCTCCGTGCTCGTCGTCTCCGGCACGGGGAAGGTGACGGTGACCCGCTCGCCCTTGCGTGGCGCGGGGATCGACAGGTAGCCGTCGGGGGCCCACACGCCGGTCTGGGTGCCGTCGAGGTCGCCGCTGGCCCGGGAGAGGCGGACCTTGGCGTACCCGGCCCAGTCGGGTATCCGCATCCGCAGCTCCGGCAGGTCCTCGTGCACGTCGAGGTCCACCCGGCCCTCGTGAGGGAGGTGGCTGAGCACGGTGACCTGGCGGGTGGCCCTGGTGAGGAGCAGGTTGACGCGGGTCACCCGGTCGTCTGCGGTGACGATGGAGTTCCAGCCCCAGAACAGGCCGCGCACACCGGAGCCGACGCAGCACGCCTGCACGTCGGCGGTGTGGCCACGGCCGAGTTCGATGTCGCAGACGTAGTCGTTGGGGGCGCCGTACCCGGCGAAGGCGCCGAGGACGCGCTCGCCCACCCGTACGTGCGTGCTCCAGCCCGGCTCGTCGCCCGAGGTGTCGGTCGCGGACTCGACCCAGCTCAGGTCGAGCAGCTGCGACTCCACGAGGTGGTTGCGCAGGAACCGCTCCACCACGCCCCAGTACGCGGTGTGCCCCGACCCGGCCAGCGTGGTGCCGGTGCCGATCAGGTCCACCAGGGAGCAGCTCTCATGCTCGTAGCGCTGGTCGGCGAGGTCGCCGGGGGTCCAGCCGAACGCCGTGGCCTGGGTCAGGGCCCAGTCGTAGCTTTTGCGGACGAACGCGGTCAGCTCGTGGTCGCCGGTGTGGCGGGCGTACCGGGCGAGCCCTTCCAGGGTGCCCAGGCGGGTGTGGAAATGGCCGCTGCGGTACGCGCGGGCCGGGTTGAAGCTCCCGTCCTCGTTGTACACGCCGCTCTTCTCGACGATCAGCTTGGCGAACCATCCGCACAGCTCCAGCGCGTCCTCGTTGCCGGTCGCCTGGTGGTAGCGGAGCAGCGGCATGATCAACCGGCCGCTGAACGAGGCGGGGTCGGGGGCCAGGTGCAGCGCGATCGCGTTGGGGGAGGGCCAGCCGCCGGGGGTGTACTCGGAGGCGGGGTAGAACCACACGTCCCGCTCCTTGATCGCGATCCGCTTGAGCGCGGCCACGTGCCGGTCGGCCAGCTTTCTGGCCTCGGGGTCGCCGTCGGAGACGTACCAGGTGGTCAGCGACAGGAGCACGGCGCGCTGGTCGATGAGGTTGGCGTGCGCGGGCCAGTCCCTCTCGGGCCGGGCCTGCCGGTAGCTCAGTCCGTCCGCGCCGAAGAAGCCCGCCAGCCTGGTTCTGAAGCCCCGCTCGACCTCCCGCCACGTGTCCTTGCCCGTCATCTGCCTGGCGAGCAGACTGGCGTCCAGCAGCCGGCCGTGGCTGGAGCCCCAGTCCCAGTCGCCGTGCCGCAACACCGCAGGGCGGGCCAGCAGGTCGGCACTGAAGTACGGAATGCCGCCCATGTCGTCGTCCGGCAGCCCGGCCACCGCGTTCATCGCCAGCTCAGCCCGCTCTTCGAGCAACACCGTGTCAGGAATCTCCGGCATGTACGACCTTCCTCATAGATATTCACACCTGCATAAAGACTCCTTTTAGCCTCCTTCGCCCCGACCGCCCCGTCAAGGTGTCGCATAGATATTCGTATCTTGTTGGATATGTAACGCTGAGGCAGGATGGCTCTTATGAGCGATGATGCGGTGGTTCGGCCGCGCCCTGAGGCGGCAGTGACCTTGAGGCCCGCCGCTGGAGGGCGCATCGAGGGCGGCTTCTGGGGCGCGCGGCAGCGGGTCAACCGCGAGGTAACGATCCCGTTGGGTCTTGAGCGGGTACGCGAGTCCGGCGCCTTCGCCAACCTGGAAGAGGCCGCCCGCGGTGCCGGAGGGGAGCACCGTGGGAAGGTCTTCGCGGACTCCGACGTGTACAAGTGGCTGGAGGCCGTGGCCTGGGAACGCGGCCGGGCCGACTCTCCCGCCCTGGCCGCCGGCTATGCGGAGGGGGCCGCCCTCGTCGCCGCCGCCCAGGCGCCCGACGGCTACCTGCACACCCACACCCAGCTCACCGGCCGCGCACGCTACTCCGACATGGCCTCCGCCCACGAGCTCTACTGCGCAGGACACCTCATGCAGGCCGCCGTCGCGGGCTCGCGCGCCGTCGGAGACGACACGCTGCTGCGCGTGGCCGGGAAGTTAGCCGACCATCTCGTCAAGGATTTGCCCGCCGACGCGCTCGACGGGCATCCGGAGGTGGAGACGGGGCTGGCCGAGCTGTACCGGGAGACCGGCGTGCGGGCGTACCTCGACCTGGCCACCCGCATGATCGACGACCGCGGCCACGAGCGGCTCCCGCTCAAGGGTCACCACGGGCCCGGCATCCGCCAGGACCGCGTGCCGCTGCGCGAGGCCACCACGGTCGAGGGGCACGCCGTCCGCGCCGTGTACCTCGCCGCCGGGGCCGCCGACGTCGCCGCGGAGACTTCCGACCAGGGGCTGCTCGACGCGCTGGAGCGGCAGTGGGCCGACATGGTGGCGACCAAGACGTACCTGACCGGGGGGCTCGGTTCCGTATGGTACGGCGAGCAGTTCGGCGGGCCGCACGAGCTGGCCCCCGAGACCGCGTATTGCGAGACCTGCGCCGGCGTCGGCAGCGTCCAGTGGGCGTGGCGCATGCTCCTGGCCACCGGGGCCGCCCGGTACGCCGACCTCATGGAACGCACCCTGTACAACGCCGTCCTGCCCGGGATCTCCCTGAACGGTGACCGCTTCTTCTACGTCAACGCGTTGCGGGTGCGCGCCGGGGCCAACCCCGACGACCGGCGCGCCGCCGCCCGGGGGCGCGAGGAGTGGTTCGGCACCGCCTGCTGCCCGCCCAACGTGATGCGGCTGCTGTCCTCGCTCGGTCACTACCTCGCGACCCAGGACGGGGAGGGGATTCAGCTCCATCTGTACGCTTCCGGTGCGGTTAGGGCCGGGGACATTCTGCTGGAGGTGGAGACCGACTACCCGTGGGACGGGCGGGTCGAGATCGTCGTCCGGGAGGCCCCCGACCATCCGTGGACGTTGTCGGCTCGCATTCCGTCGTGGGCTGATGGTGCGGTGGTGGAGGGCCTGTCTGGGACGGGCTCGGAGGCGTGGGCAGGTTCGGCTGACGCGGAGGTGGACGCGCGGCTGGGTTCGGCGGAGACGCGGTCCGGTCTGGCGGAGACGCGGTCCGGTTCGGCGGAGGCCGGGCCGGGATCGACTGAGGTGCGGCCGGGTTTGGGGGAGGCCGGGCCGGGTTCGGCGGAGGTGCGGCCGGGGTCGTACCACCGGATCCGGCGCACCTGGCGGCCGGGGGATCGGATCACGCTCGACCTCGGCGTCCGGCCCCGTCTGACCGTCGCCGTACCCCGCCTGGACGTGGCCCGGGGTCAGGTCGCCGTCGAGCGCGGCCCTCTCGTCTACTGCCTGGAGCAGGCCGACCACCCCGGCGTCATCGTGGACGACCTGTGCGTGGCGTCACCCGACCTGCGCGACGGGACCCCGATCAACGGCCTGCCCGCCGAGGTGGTGCCGGTCCTGGCCCGCGGCCGGGTCCACACGCACCGCGAGGAGGACAGCGGCTTCCCGTACCGCACCGCCGCCACACCTCAGGAACCCGAGCACACGGGCCCGGTCGATCTCACGTTCGTGCCGTACTACACCTGGGCCAACCGCGGCGCCGGCCCCATGACGATCTGGGCGCCGATGCACTGATCCCGGCCCCAAAAGCATGGTCCTCGCAACAGGGGCGCTTCGCGCAAAGAGATCTCGGGCTGTGCCATCGGGGGGCACAGCCCCCCGAACCCCCGGTTCACAAGCCGCTTCGCCGATTTGTCGGCCGAACAGCCGAGCTGGGCGAGGATTCCTCCACCGTGAGGACTTCAGCCCATACCGTGGTGCCGAGCAGGCTTGGCCGCGTGCCCCAGCAGGCGGACATCGCCTCGACCAGACACAGGCCACGACCGTGATCTTCATCATCCTCCGATCGCCGGGGACACGGCACGGTCCGCGCCCCCGCGTCGGTGACCACGACGCGCACCAGCCCTGCGCCGATCTCGGACACTTCCACGGCCACCAGACCACCAGGCTCTCTTGAGCGGGTGTGGATCACGGCGTTGCTCATTAGCTCGGTGAGGACGAGACGTACGCGCTCCAGGTCCTGGTGTCCCGCCGCTGTCAGCATCAGCGTGACGTATTGCCGGAGGAGCGGCACCGAGGACGCGTCTCCCGGCACCACCATTTCGGCGAGAAACCGCTCGCTCACTGCACCGCCTCCCCGGCCAAGGAGTGGACGCGCTTATGAAAGGCCGCGAGAGCTGCGACCTTGTCATCGAGAACGAGCACCTGACATCCATGTCGGCGCGTACGCTCGGCAACGATCGCCTGCCTGTTGACCTCGTCGAACACGGCAGCGATCTCGACCCCCGGCCATCTCGCCGACGCGTGACGGTCTCTCCAGGCAAAGACGCTGTCCACTACCTGCGTCCAGAACGCGCCTTCCGCAGCCTCAGAGCTGCCGTATTCGAAGCCCTGCGGCACATTGTCGGAAATGAGAATTACGCCGGGACGAGGCCGGTCGAGAAGATGCCAACGTTCGTCACGCCATCGGAAGGTGAGGCGAGCGCGCGGTGTCGGGTCGTGCGGGATGGGCATCGCGGCTCCAGCAAGATCGTATACTGAGCTGTCGATTTCGTATACGAACTCGCACTCACGTGTACGCTCTTGTCAAGCGTTATACGAGAACTGGAAGGTGGCTGTGGCGGAACGGGAACCTGCCTACGAGCGGATCGCTAATGAGCTCCGCCGAAAGATCCGCTCCGGTGATCTGCCCCCTGGCGCCCGCCTTCCTTCCCATCGCCTCATAGCCGAGGAGTACAGCGTCTCGGACATCACCATTCGCCAGGCCATCGATCTTCTCCGGACGGAAGGACTGGTCGAGACCAAACGCGGGTCAGGCACCTCGGTGCGGCCACGCCCGGCGATCCGCCGCATATCCATGGACCGTTACCTGGCCGACAAGGGAGCCCAGACGATCCCCCAGACGTCGTTCACCAGGGACCAGGGGATCGCCTGGTCGCAGTACAGGCTGGACAAGCGGTTCGCGTGGATCGAGGCCGACGAACGATTGGCCGGGCTGTTCGATGTGCCGGTCGGCACGCGCGTACTGGAGCGGCAGTTCGTGTTCTATGCCTCCGGCGTACCGAGTCAGTTGAGCCGTTCGTGTCTGCTCGCCCGCGATGTCGAAGGAACCCCTGTGGCCGATCCTCACAACGAGCCTTGGCCAGGTGGCAATATCGGCCAGCTCCGCTCCCTGGGCATCGAGGTCAATGGCGACATCGTCGAAGAGACCGCCGTTCGCATGCCGACGCGGGAGGAGACGGAGCTACTCGGCGTCGGCGCCGGCACGCCCGTGTTTTCGATCACTCGCTTGATGTTCTCCCACGGTCGCGTCGTGGAGGTTGCCGACCCGATCGTGATCCCGGGTGATCGTGCCGTTCGAGTCGATCGGATCTCGATCTAGGCGTATCGCGTGATCTGGTTGCGTCTTTTGAGCGCGGGCGCAGCCACCGAAACCTGGTTGTCGGGAGGCCATGCGTAGCGGGCGGGCCAGATACACGCACTTCAGCAGCATGTCGCCACTGGGATCGCCGCGCACCACGAACGTCCTGCCGCATCGGTTGGGCAGTTTACGGAGCTGTTCGAGCTGAAGCCCCGATGTCTCCGCGACCCACCTCACCAGCATGTACGAAGCCCCTCCGCAGCGCCTATGTGACCTCGCCGACCGCGACGCCCGTGACGGAGAGGCCTTCCACGTCGCTCACCACGTTCGCCCGCTGCACTCGCGCGAACGAGCTGTCCCTGATCGAGATCCCGCGCAGCGGCTGCTCGGGATACCCCCGCAGCAGGTACGCGCTACGCGTGCGATCACTGCGCACCCCCGCCACGTGGATGTTGCGGATCGGTGGCGGGTCGTCGCCGTTGTGCCCGTCCCCGTGGTAGAGGTCGATCGACACGGCCTCCTTGGTCAGCTCGCTGATCTCGACGTCCTTGACGAAGACGTTCTCCACGAAGCCGCCGCGCACCGAGTTCGTCTTGATGTAGAGCCCGAAGTACAGGCCGGGACCGCCCCACCGGCAGCGGCGCACGAACACGTTCCTGATGCCTCCGGTGGTGTCCGTGCCGATGGCGACGGAACCGTACCGATAGCGCATGTCGCAGTCCTCGATCAGAACGTCCTCGCACGGCACCCCCACCCGCCGCCCGTCAGGGCCGCGCCCCGCCTTGATGGCGATGCAGTCGTCGCCGACGTCGAACACGCAGCCGGAGATGACCACGGACTTGCACGACTCGGGGTCGCAGCCGTCGTTGTTGGGCCCGCGCGAGTAGATCGAGACGTTCCTGACCAGCACGTTCTCGCACCGTACCGGGTGGATCTCCCACATGGGGGAGCGTACGATCCGCACGCCCTCCACCAGCACGTTGCGGCACAGGTACGGCTGGATCATGTTCGGCCGCAGGTAGTGGCCGGCGCCGAAGACGCGCTCCTCGACCGGCACCCCCTCGACCGCCATGCGCTGCAGCTCGGCCCAGTCCTCATCCTCGTACGGCGTGCCCTCCCGGTAGCCGAACTCGGGCGTGCCCACCCAGGGCCACCAGTGATCAGGACCGGCGGCGCCGTCGAGCGTGCCGCTCCCCGTGATGGCGATGTTCTCCTGGCCGTAGGCGTAGATGAAGGGGGAGTAGTTGTAGCACTCGATCGCCGAGAAGCGGGTGTAGACGGCCGGGAGGTAGTCGGCGGGGTCGGTGCTGAACAGGATCGTGGCGCCCGCCTCCACGTGCAGGTCCACGTTGCTGAGCAGGTGGATGGCGCCCGTCTGGTACGTCCCCGGCGGCACCCGTACGTGCCCGCCGCCCGCCTCGTGGCAGGCCAGGATCGCGGCGCGGAACGCCTCGGTCCACTTCTCCCCGTCCCCGTAGGAGGTGAGGTCGAACCAGCGGTCAGGGAACTCCGGCGGGCGAACCCGGGCCCGGAGCTCGTCGGCGTACCGCCAGGCCTCTTCCTCGGTCTTGAAGCTCATGACACCTTCCTCATGCGCAGCGCGTGGTAGAGCGGCAGGGCGATCACCCACGACGGGTTCCACGTGTTCGCCTCGCCCTTGCGCTGCCAGTTGGTCTGGAAGAAGCCCTCGCCCTGCTCGCCCGGCGTCTGGAATCCCCAGTCGCCGGGCTCCTGGCAGATGCCCTGGCCCATGGCGTGCAGGATGCGGTCGGCCTGTTCGGCGTAGTGGGTGCGGCCGGTCCGCAGGCCGAAGTCCCGTAGCTCGGAGGTCGGGAAGAACACGTCGAGGTGGTGGTTCTGCACGCTCACCGATGGCCAGCCGGCCGCCTTGAAGCCGCGGCGCTCGAACGTGCTGCCCGTGTCGAACTCGGGCGACCACACGTACACGAAGGTCAGCAGCCAGTCGGCCGCCACCTCCGCCCACTGCGCGTACATCTCGCGCCCGGTCAGCTCATACAGCTCGTACGCGGCCAGGAAGTAGTACATCCCGGCCTCCTTGTCCTCCCCGGAGGCGTCCAGGGTGGCGTGCGCGAACGGCCGCTCGAACGTGGTCGCGTGCACCCGGTGGTAGCGGCTCAGCACCTCCTCGGCGCGCATCAGCCAGACGCGTTCCCCGCTCAGCCGGTACGCGCCCAGCATCGCCTGCACGCATGCGATCCCCGCCGCGGTGACCATCGAGCTGACCGCGGCGCCCGTCGGGGTCCAGCCCAGCGGGACGACACCCTCGGGCAGCCGTGAATGCCAGAAGAGCGCGGCGGCGTCCTCCACCGCCTCCTGCCACTCCGGCGGCGTCTCCAGGCCCGCGTCCCTGAACTGGAGCGTGAGCGCGGCCAGGTCGGCGATCGTCTCGCCGTGGGCGCGGCTGGAGACGAAGTCCGCGTCGTCCCTGCGGAACATCGCCCAGGTGCCGTCGTCCACCAGGTAGCGGGCGTGGCGCAGGCCGCGTACCGGGGTCGTGCTGCCCTCGACGTAGAAGTCCGCGGCGCGGCGGGCGCGCTGGAACCGCTCAGACCCGCCGAGGAGGGCGTCGCAGCGGGCCAGTTTCATGCACTGGCCGGTCCACCCGTACAGGTACGAGCGGGGCCGGCCGTGCCTTGTGCCCTCGTAGGCGAGGTAGCCGTCGCCGTTCCAGCGCGAGTCCATGGCCGTCGTCTTGAGCCGGATGATCTCGTCGCGGGTCAGCGGTCTGGCGCCCTCGTCCTGGTACAGCTTCGTGTGCACGAGCTGCCTGAAACCGAAGCCGCGCGGCTCGACCGGGCCCCAGTCGAGGGTGTGCCGGGTGGTGATCGACGCGCCGGGGGCCAGGTCGCGGTAGCCGACCGGCAGGTCCGCCACCTCGGCCTTGCTGACGTAGCAGACGTCCGGCTCGCCGTCGAACATGATCACGCCCGTCATGGCCGCCACCGTGAGGCCCGGCAGGATGCCGAGCGAACCGTAGGTGACCTTGCCGTCCCGGTCGCGGGTGGCCTCCGGATGGGCGAACAGGCTGACGTACCGGTCGTCCCAGGCGGCGTTGACGGCGGGGATGGGCAGGCGGTGCTCCTCGCCGACGAATCCGACGCGGGGAACCTTGCGGTTCGGGTCGGACGAGGGGTTGCCGTTGTACAGGACGCCGGGCATGGTGACGTGGGCGTCGTCGGTGGGCAGGGGCAGCAGCAGCCCGGCCGCCACGTCGGTGATCTCGGCGTCGGAGTCGTTGCGCCACGTGGTGGTGAGGGTGAGCAGCCCGTCGGGGGAGAAGGCCAGCTCCAGGTACGCGCTCAACGCCCCGGCCAGCGCCGTCACCACCAGGGTCCCGCCCATCCCGCCGGCCTCGCCCTGACTGTCGGCCTCGCCCGTTCTGTCGGTCCTGCCCTGACTGTCGGTCCCGCTCTGACTGTCGGTCCTGCCCTGACCGCCGGTCCCGCCCTGACCGGCGGCGCTCTCCTGACGCAGGTGGACGGTGCCGGGCTCGGCGGGCGTGATGCGCCACGGGCGGCCCGCCGAAGCGGTGAGCAGGCCGCGCAGGGGCGCCCGGAGGTGCGGGCCCTCGGCGCCGCGACGGCCGAGCCGCACCTCCGGCCCGCCGGGGCCGGTCGTCACCTCGACGACCTTCCCGCCGGGCTCGGAGATGGCGGCCAACACATCTGCGGCGTCGATCCGGTCGCTGGATCGTTGGTTCGGTGATTCGCGCACCGATGTCACGGCAGCCGCCGCAGTCGGATGGCCTGGCCGACCGTGCCCGGCAGCGAAACCGTCACCGTCTCGCCCTCCTGCACCTCGCACCGCGTGACCGTCATCTCCCACGTGTCGATGACCTCGACCTCGTACCGCCCGGCGGGCACGTCGTACTCCCGCTCAGGAAAGCGATGCTCCCCGCAGAACTCCAGGTAGAACTCGCCGGGAACCTCCAGCAGCGGCGCGTCCCGATCCCGGTACCGGGCCTCGGCGGGCGTGGTGGCCAGGACCTGGCGCAGCAGGTCGAGCCGCCGCACCGCGTCGCCGACCAGGGTGCCGCCGTCCGACGACCAGGTCAGCCCCTGGTCGTCCGCATAGGCCTCCCCGTGTGTCACGTGACGCCGCCGCACCGCCCCGTCCCACGCCAGGTTCACGACTTCCGCAGCGGTGAGGCTCAGCCACGGGTCGGCGGCGTCGCCTTCGTACCCGCACATGTCCATCCGCACCGGCTTGTAGTGGTCCCGCGTCTGCATCCACGCGTCCCGAGGGCTGCGCGCCCGCACACTGCCGTGCGTGAACGATCGCCGCCACAGCAGCGGCGACCCGGCGTCCACGGTGATGGACAGCGGGTGGTGCCCGGGGTCCTCCTCGGCCACCAGGCCGGCCAGCCGCACCCAGTCGTGCTCCGACAGGCCGGGAAACGCCAACGGGTCAGCGGAAAGGGACCACCACACGTTGGGGTAGGCGGCCAGCCGTGGCACCACCTCGGCCACGTACCGGGCCGCCGACTCCACGTCGGTCACCCCTTCGCCGGGATGCAGGAGCACCAGCTCGGCCGTGACGCCGATCGCGCCCAGCTCCGCCACCCGCTCCTCCAGCGAGTCGAGCGAGCATCGGGTGGCCAGCGCCGCCATCCGCACCCGGTCGAACGGCGAGGACTCCAGCGTGGCCAGCGTCTGCGCCCGCCGCTTGTCACCGTGCAGGTGCCAGCCGAGCGCGGTGGTCGCCATCCCATCGATCATTGCCATCAAACCCTCGTCATCCGCAGTGCCAGGTAGGGCCTGCGCGGCAGCCCGACCCGCACCCGGTCCCGGTGCACCCCCTCCACGGGGGTGATCGTCATGTTCCAGGCGTCGATCAGCTCGACCCCGTACTCGGCGTCCCCGGGCAGCTCCACGGTGACCGAGGCCGCCTGCCGCCGCCCCAGGTAACGCAGCGAGACGCCGTCCCGGCGAGCCTCCATGATCTGCCGCAGGAAGGCGATCCTGGCCGGGCTCTCCCCGTAAAGGCCGCCGCCGTTGCCGATCCAGGCCCGTTCCTGGTAGCCGGCCAGCGACTCGCCGTGCCCCACGTAGCCGCCGCGGGACATGCCCTCCCAGAACCGGTCCACCATCTCCTCGCCGGTGACGTTGCCCCAGCGTTTGCCGATGTTGCCCTCGTAGGAGATCTCGTCGATCACCACGGGCTTCGGGCAGTCCCGCAGCCAGTCGGAGGTCAGGGTGGCGTCCCAGTGCTGCACGCTGTGGTGGGTCACCCAGGGCTTGGCGTTGTCCCACAGGGTCGCGACCTCGTACATGCGGGTCCCGTTGTGGATCGAGAGCAGATGCTCGTACGGGTCCAGCCGCTTGATCGTGTGCAGGATGTCGTCCCAGTCCGCGACGGTCTTGGACTTGTTGAAGTCGTACTCGTTGGCGGCCGACCACCACACGTTCCGGTAGGCCGCCAGACGGGCGATGACGTGGCGCAGGTAGGCGTGATCGACCTCGCGGCCCATGTCCTCGATGCCGCGCACGCCGCCGTCGTAGGGGTGGAAGAGGATCACGTCCGCCTCGATCCCCAGCTCCAGCAGGTCCTGGATCCGGGCTTCGAGGTGGCGGAAGAACACCGGGTTGAACCGGGTCTTGTCCAGCCCGTCCGGGTCCTTCCCGGCGAACGGCACCTCGGGCGGTGACATCGGCCCGGTCGGCAGCACGCACATGCGCAGCTTGTTGAACGGCGAGTCCGCCAGGGTCGCCAGCGTCTGCCGCTCGCGCTCCTCGTTCAGGTCGTGCGTCCAGTGGTACGCGGTCGTCCCGAACGGCAGGTAGGGAGTCCCGTCCGCGTACTCGAAGTCGATCCCCACGGCCCGCACGGGCCCGTGGTTGGCCGGAGAAGCGGCCGTCACGGAGAACTCTCCGGTCAGGCCGTCCAGCTCAGTCACATTACTGACGGTGGTGTAGCTCCACGGACCCACCGCGTCCGGCATGAACCGGACGCGGTAGACGCCGTCGCCGTCGTAGAAGCCTTCGGCCTCGACGATGCGATTGCGGAACTGGTA
Organism: Nonomuraea insulae; assembly: GCF_042656245.1. Classification (NCBI taxonomy): domain Bacteria; kingdom Bacillati; phylum Actinomycetota; class Actinomycetes; order Streptosporangiales; family Streptosporangiaceae; genus Nonomuraea; species Nonomuraea insulae. Next base: position 154,557 of record NZ_JBHSPA010000035.1, on the reverse strand, counting down.
CCGGGCCGACAGGCGAACCTCAGCGAAGGGGTTACCGTCGGACGGCCCGGCCAGTTCGATCTCGTGGACGCCCCAGCGTTCCACGATGGGGGACAGTGTTACCAATCCTTCCCGGAGGCGGCCTGAGCCTTGATGTAGTTGGGGATGTCCTGCTGCTGGGAGAGGGCGAGCGCCTGCTCGGGCGTCCCGCCGTCACGCAGGATGTGCTGGCGGTAGACCGACCACAGCGGCAGGTCCCAGTACTCGGTGTTCTGGTAGTTCGAGATCGCGGCGTTCTCGCCGTAGTAGACGGCCGAGGTGTCGATCTTGGCCAGCTCGGGGATGGCCTTGCCGAAGCTCTGCACGACCTTGTCGGTCTGCAGGACCGCCTTGACGCCGTGGCTGGAGAGCTCGGTCTGGCCCTCCTCGGAGACCAGCCACTTCACGATCTGCAGCGCCTGGTCCTTCTTGGCCGAGGACGGCGGGATGAACGCGGCCCGCGTGTTCGGCTGGTAGATCGTCTTGGAGCCGCTCTTGAGCGCCGGGATCGCGCTGACGCCGATGTCGACGCTCTTGGCCTGCTCCGCGAAGGCGGCCTCGTCGCCGTCCTCGATGAACAGCTCGCTGCCGGCGTACATGCTCAGCCGCGACAGCGTGTCGACCGCCATGGCCAGGTGGCCCGGCTGGCTCATGTCGCCCTTGAAGAAGTCGGTGACGGTGGTGAAGTCGTTGCGCGGGATCTCCAGGAAGCGGTACAGGTTGTCCACGTACTGCTTCCAGGCGTCACCGCTGATGTCGACCTTGACCTCTTCGGGCTTCGGCTCCTCGCTCGCGGTCGGCTGGAACGGGTAGAGACCGGCCTGGTTGAAGTCCAGGTACTGGTCAGGGTGCTGCATGTAGCCCTTGTAGTGATCCAGGCCGTCGTCCCTGGTCAGCTGCTTTGCCTTCTTGTACGCCTCGTCGTACGTCATGCCGGGCTTGGGGTACTTCACCTTGAACTTGTCGAAGATCTTCTTGTTGTAGAGCAGCACGTGCTCGTCGATGAACAGCGGCACGCCGTAGATCCCGCCGTCGGAGCGCGACTTGGTCAGCTCCACCGCGGCCTTGTTCAGCGTGTTCAGGTCGATGCCGGCCTTCTGCAGGTCGGGCGTGAGGTCACCGACCCAGCCCATCGGCTCGAGGTCGCGGTCGATGCGGTTCTTCGGGTCCTCGATGATGATGTCCGGGGTGACCCCGGCCTTCTTGAGGTCCTCGTACCGCACGGGGTAGTCCCACGTCGCGTACTTGATCTTGACGTCGGGGAACGCCGCGCGCAGCTTGTTGCCGATGAGCTCGTCGAAGACCCTGGTCGCGGCTCCCTGCTCATCCGCGACGGTCGCCTCGAGCGGCTTGTAGTTGGCCGCGAAGATGAACAGCTCGTCGTCGCAGACGCTGAACGGCAGGTTGTACTTGTTCCCCACGTCCTTACAGGCGGCAGCCGAGGCGTTGGCCGGGACGGCGGTGACACTCAGTGCGAGCGCCAGCAGAGCTACACCACGAACCTGGTTCCTCATGAGTTCCCCTTAGCAGGCGCGTAACTGCACTGACGCACGACATTCCGCCGGACGCCGTTCTTGAATTCGGTGATGGTGTGCTCGGGCCAGTTCGACAGCAGGCCCACGGAGTCGCGGAGATATTCCTCGTTGAACACGACGTGCCGAATGTTGTTGCGGTTGTAGGAATACACCATGTGAATGAAGCCGTCAGCGCTCTGCGTCAGCACCGGATAGGTGAACTGCGGCCCCGACTGCGCCTCCACGTCCACGGTGTTCGCCCACGTGTGCCCCTTGTCGGGCGAGAGGGAGAGCCGCATGGGGGAGCGGTGCTCGACCCAGGGGTTGTAGGCCAGCACGAGGTTGCCGTCGGCCAGCTTCAGCGTGGCGACGCGCGAGTTCGGGTTGCCGATGGGCTCGGCCACCGGCGCGCTCCACGTGCGGCCGAAGTCGGTGGACTCGCTCCGGTAGATCGCCTGGTCGCCGGTCCTCAGGTACGCGACCAGCCGCCCCGGCTCCACTTCGGCCACCGTCGGCTGGATCGAGCCGTTCGGCGTGCGGATCCAGCTCCCGGTGTCCTCCGGGTAGGCCTTCCACGTGCTCATGTCCTGGCTGAAGACGTAGAACCCGGACCTGGACTCCGACTCGTCGTAGATGGGCAGCAGCACCTCGCCGTTCGACATGCGGATCGGGTTGGTGCCGACCATCCACCCCCACTCCTTGCGGATGTAGGCCGGGTCGCTCCAGGTGTGCCCGCCGTCGTCGGAGGTGATCAGCCGGATGGGCGCCTGCTCCCAGCCGTGTCCCTCGATCGTCACGAAGAACAGGTAGAGGCGCTTGCCGTCCGACCACAACACCGGGTTGCCGTCGGCCTTGCCCGGCTCGTCGAACACCACTTCGGGCTTGGACCAGGTCTTCTTGCCGGCCGCCAGCCGCGACATGTAGAGCGCCTGGTCGGGGGCGCCCTCCGAGGCGCCGCCGTAGTAGACGGTCAGCATGTCGCCCTGCGGGGCCTGCGCGATCGCGGCGGCGTGCACCTTGGGCACGTTCGGGTCGGGGGCGGCGACGTCCTGGCGGCAGGCGTACGCGCCGGTCGGCTCTACTTTCACATTGTCGTCTTGGTCACCGGCCAGGTACGACGGCACGGCCACCGCCGCGGCCAGAGCGCCGTATAAAATGCTCTGCCGGATTTTCATCATGCGCCAATCTGTAGATACTTGATGGTCTTCCGCAGATAGGAGAAGGCGACGTCCAACCGTCCGTCGCCGCCGTCAATGACACTCGGATACGAATATCCGATCTCGTTCTGCCAATATTCGGAGTCGGAATCCTGCAGGACCCGCCGATGCGGCCAGTTCGCGCCGCCGTCCTCGGAGAGGGCGACGACCAGCGGGGTGCGCAACGCCTTCTTGCGCCGTTCCCCGTCCTTGGTCACCCATCTGAACTGTTCGCGCTCCAGGCTCGCGTCGTTGTAGACGAGCGCGAGCCGGCCGTCGCCGAGCCTCGTGAGCTGGACGGAGGAGTTGTTGTTCGGCAGTTCGGTCCGCTCGGGCGCGGACCAGGTGCGGCCGTCGGAGGAGGTGGAGGAGTAGATCCGCCTCGCCAGCCGGTCGCGGAACATCGCCAGCAGCCCGCCGTCGGGCCGCCGCGCGATCGTCATCTGCACCAGGTCGGCACTGTCCGGGACCTGGTGCTCGTCCCAGGTGCGCCCGCCGTCGGCGCTGATCTCGACGACACTGCGGTCGCCCGAGGCGCCGCAATGGTAGGCGGGCAACATCCACGTCCCGTCGTCCAGGTAGAGCGGCGGGTTGCGGATGAAGGTGCCCGGCTCGGACAGCAGCACGCGCGGCTCGCTCCACGTACGGCCCGCGTCGGCCGAGGTGCGGGCCACGACGTGCGCCGTCGTCTGGTCATAGGGCTCCATGGAGGTGTGCAGCAGCCAGATCAGCCCGTCGCCTGGCTCGAACAACACCGGGTTCTGCTCGCTGCGCTCCGGGTCGGAGGCCACGAGCAGCGGCTGCTCCCAGCCGTCGCCGGACAGCCGGGAGACCACCACGTTCGTGCCGGGGTTGCCTTCCTCGGGACCGCTGAACCAGGTGCACAGCAGCTCGCCGCCGCTCGTGCGCAGCAGGTTGGCGGCGTGGTTGTCGGGCCCGTGCGGCGCCGGCAGCAGCGCCTCGCGGGCGCCGGGCAGCACGGCGGACGGGCGGACGAGGCCGTCGAAACGCGGGTCGGATCGCACGTCGGTCATGCCGTCACCTCTTCGATACGGGCGTCGGGGTCGGGGACTCCGCGCAGGTCGAGCTCCTCGGCGAAGTGGCAGGCCACCTGCCGCCCGTCGACCTGCCGCAGCGGCGGCCGTTCCGTACGGCACGTGTCCTTGGCGTACACGCAGCGAGGGTGGAACGGGCATCCGGCCGGCACGTTCGCCGGGTCCGCGATGTCGCCCAGCAGCTTGATCCGCTCGCGGTGCCGCTTGGCCGCCGGGTCCGGATCGGGCACCGCCGACAGCAGCGCCTCGGTGTAGGGGTGCCGGGGCCGCTGGTAGAGCTGCTCGGTGGGGCCCTGCTCGACGACCCGGCCCAGGTACATGACCGCGACCTCGTCCGCGACGTGCTCGATGATGCCCAGGTCGTGGCTGACGAACAGGAAGCCGAGCCCGGACTCCTCCTGCAGGTCCATCAGCAGGTTCAGGATCTGGGCGCGCACCGACACGTCCAGGGCGCTGACCGCCTCGTCGGCCACGACCAGCCGGGGCGACAGGGCCAGCGCCCGCGCGATGCCGACCCGCTGCCGCTGGCCGCCGCTGAAGGCGTGGGGATAGCGGCCGGCGTACTCGGGGCGCAGGCCCACCCGTTCCAGCAGCTCGCCGACCCGCGCGTCGATCTCGTCTCTGGTGCCGTACTCGTGCACCCGCATCGGCTCGCCGATGATCTCGCGCAGCGTCTTGCGCGGGTTGAGCGACGAGTGCGGGTCCTGGAAGATCATCCGCACCTCGGCCCGGTACGACTTGAGCTCCTTCTCCTTCAGCCCCGCCACGTCGATCACCGAGCCGTCGGGCCGCCGGTAGAGCATGCGCCCGCCGGTCGGGTCGTGCGCCCGCACGATGCACCGGCCCAGCGTCGTCTTGCCGCAGCCGGACTCCCCGACCAGGCCGAGCGTGGTGCCCGGCGCGATGTCCAGATCGATCTCGTCGACCGCCTTCACCGCGCCCACCTGCCGGCCGAGCAGGCCGCTGCGCACGGGAAAGTGCTTGGTCAGCCCCTCGATCCTGAGAAGGGGTTCCGTGCTCACTTGACCTCCTCGTACAGCAGGCAGGAGACCTCGCGGTCGTCCACCGGGATCAGCTCCGGCACCACCGCGTCGCACCGGCCCTCCATGACGCGGTCGCAGCGCGGGTGGAAGGTGCACCCGTCCGGCCGCGCGTACGGCGGCGGCACCATGCCCTTGATCGCCGTCAGGCGGGAGCCCTTGGCGCGCCCCAGCCGGGGCATCGAGCGCAGCAACGCCTGCGCGTAGGGATGGCGGGGGGCGGACAACACCTGCTCGGCGGTGCCGTACTCGACGACCTTGCCCAGGTACATCACCGCCATGCTGTCGGCCACCTGCGCCGCCACCCCGAGGTCGTGCGTGATCAGCATGATGGCCATGCCGAAGTCGTCCTGAAGGTCCCGCAGCAGCTCCAGGATCTGCGCCTGCGTGGTCACGTCCAGGGCCGTCGTCGGCTCGTCGGCGATCAGCAGGCTCGGCCGGCACGACAGCGCCATCGCGATCATCGCCCGCTGCCGCATGCCGCCGCTCAGCTCGAACGGATAGGCGTCCACCCGCCGCTGCGGCATGGGGATGCCGACCCGGTCGAGCATCTCGATGGCGCGTTTGCGGGCGGCGGCCTTGCCGACGTTCTCGTGCAGCCGGACCGCCTCGACGATCTGGCTGCCGATCGTGTGCACGAGGCTCAGCGAGGCCATCGGCTCCTGGAAGACCATCGCGATGTCGTTCCACCTGATCTGCCGCAGCAGCTTGGTGTTCGCGCCGACCAGCTCGACCGGGCCGCTCTCGCGGTGCAGCGTGATCTTGCCGCCCTCGATCTGCCCCGGCGGGTCCACCAGGCGCAGGATCGAGCGTGCCATGACGCTCTTGCCGCACCCGGACTCGCCGACGATGGCCAGCGTCTCGCCCTTGCGCACCCGCAGGTCCACGCCGTCCACGGCGGAGACCACGCCGTCGTCCATGAAGAAGCAGGTGCGCAGGTCCTCGATCTCAAGCAGCACGTCGTCTGCGCGCACGGCGGCTCACCTTCCTGTTCCCGTACGGGTCCGCGGCATCCCGCAACCCGTCACCGAAGAAGTTCATGGCGACCACGACGATCACCACCGCGACGCCCGGCGCCAGCAACCACGGGGCGTTGGCCACGACGCGCACGTTCTGCGCGCCTTCCAGCAGCACGCCCCAGCTCACCGCGGGCGCCTGGAGACCCAGGCCGAGGAAGCTCAGGCTGGTCTCGCCCAGGATCATGCCGGGGATGGCCAGCGACAACGAGGCGATGATGTGGCTGGCGAACGAGGGGATCATGTGCCGGAAGATGATCGACAGCCGGCCCACGCCGTCCAGCCGGGCGGCCGTGACGAAGTCTTCCTCGCGCAGCGACAGGAACCGGCCGCGCACGTCCCGGGCCAGTCCGGTCCACCCGATCAGCGACAGCAGCACCGTGATGGCGAAATATCGGGTCAGCGGCCCCCAGTCGGTGGGCAGCGCGGCCGACAACGCCATCCAGAGCGGCAATGTCGGGATCGCCATCAGGAACTCGATGACGCGCTGCACGATGTTGTCGACAGCACCACTGAAATATCCGGATATGCCGCCTATCAGCATGCCGAGTAAGAAGCTGGCCAGCACTCCCACCAGCCCGATCGACAACGACACCCGGGCGCCGTGGATGAGCCTGGACAGCAGGTCCCGGCCGTTGGCGTCGGAGCCCAGCAGGAAGAACGGCTCGCCCTTCTTCACGGGGCCGATCAGGTGGATGTCGGACGGGATCAGGCCGAGCAGCGCGTACTCGTCGCCGTGCACGAACAGCCCGACCTCGGAGACCTTGGCCGGATCCTCGGTGTAGGTCTGCGCGTACGACGTCGGGTCGCGCTCGGTCTTGTACCCGTACACGTGCAGACCGTGCTCGCCGGAGAGGTGCAGGACCTGCGGCGGCGCGTACGTCAGCGAGGTGTTCGCCGTCGAACTGGACATCGGCGCGAAGAACTCCGCGAAGATCGCCACGAAGTACACCGGGATCAGGATCGCCGCGCCGATCATCGCGAGCCGGTGCTTGCGGAACTGCCGCCACATCAGCCGCCACTGCGGCAGCGTCCCTACTTCCTTCGTCGTGGGTCGCCTGAGAAACATGTGGCGCTACTCTCTCTTGTACCGTTTGCGAATTCGCGGGTCCCACCACGCCAGCGCCAGGTCGCTCACCACGGTCCCGACCACGGTCAGCACGCTGAGGATCATGACGAAGCTGCCGACCAGGTACATGTCCTGGTTCATGACGCCGCTGAGCAGCAGCGGGCCGCCGGTGGGCAGGCTCATGACGACCGAGACGATGGTCTCCCCGCCGATCAGGCCCGGCAGCAGCCAGCCGATCGTGCTGAAGAACGGGCTGAGCGACATCCGCACCGGATACTTCAGCACCAGCTTCCACTCCGGCAGCCCCTTGGCCCTGGCGGTGTGCACGTAGGGCCGGTAGAGCTCGTCGAGCAGGTTGGCGCGGGTCACCCGGATCATGCCGGCGGTGCCGGAGACCCCGATGACCACGATCGGCACCCACAGGTGGCCGAGCAGGTCCAGGACCTTGCCCAGGTTCCAGGCGGCGTCCTGGAACTCCGGTGAGAACAGCCCGCCCACGCTCGCCCCGAAGTAGCGGAACCCGATGTACATGAGGATCAGCGCCAGCATGAACTCGGGGACCGCCATCCCGATGAAGCCGAGGAAGGAGAAGCCGTAGTCACCGATGGAGTACTGCTTGACCGCGCTGTAGATACCGATGGGGAAGGCGATCGCCCACACCATGAGCAGCGAGCTGACCGACAGGAGCGCCGAGAGCAGCACCCGCTCGCCGATCAGCGTGGAGACCGGCTGCTTCCAGGCAAACGATTGACCGAAGTCACCGTGGAGAACGATGGCGGAGATCCAGCGCCAATACTGGACGAGGAGCGGGTCGTCCAGCCCGTAGCGCAGCCGGAGGTTGGTGATCTGCGCCGGAGTGAGGCTCTCTCCGCCCGCCTGCGCGTTCGCGATCACCGTCGAGACGTAGTCGCCCGGTGGCAGGTTGATGATGACGAACGTGACGATCGAGATCGCCCACAGCGTCACCACGACGTAGACGAGGCGGCGGCCGAAATAACCCAGCACGTCAGCCCCTCAGAAGGAGTACTGCTCGGGCATGGTCGGCCCGGGAGTCACCTGCGCGCCGGCCATGGAGTCGGGCACGTTCTTGACGGTGTTGGAGACGATGCCGTACTCGTTCGGGTACGAGCTGATCCCGATCGCGTAGAACTGCTCCTTGGCGATGCGCACGACCTCCTTGGCCGACTCCAGCGCCTTGTTGAAGTCCGGCTCGTTGCGCATCGTGGTGAACGCTTCGAGCTGCTTGCGCACCTCCTCCGGCGGCTCCTCGCCGTTCTTGCCCTTGCTGCCGTACCACAGGGCCCAGCGGATGGCGTAGCGGGCGCTGCCGGAGTTGCTCGGCACGTAGTAGTGGTCGCCGCCCGTGCCGGTGACGATGTCGAAGTCGCTGCACGTGTACGTGGACGCCTCCGGGTTGTTGCCCATCGTGCGCTCGGTGTAGAGCGTGGCCGCGACCGGATCGACCCGCAGCCCGACCCCGACCGCGTCCCAGTGCTTCTTGACGAACTCCAGCGCCTGCACGTGGTGCGGGTAGTCCGTGTTGGACATGATGGTGATGGTCAGCGGCTTGCCGTCGGGGCCCAGGCGCTTGCCGCCGGCGTCCTTCTTCGTCAGCCCGGCCTTGTCCAGATACTCGTTGGCCTTGGCGACGTCGTACTCGGTGTGCTGCTTGGCGAAGTCCGCGTCGTAGAGGGCGTTGCTCTTGGAGGGCGCGGCCTGCCAGGGCTCGCCCTGGCCCGCGTAGACACCGTCGATGATCTCCTTGCGGTTGATCGCGTACGACAGCCCGATGCGGAAGTCCTTCTTCCTGTACAGCTCGCGCAGGTCGTCGTCGGCGATCGTCTGGTTGAACTGGATGATCATCGTGTTGCTGAGCCGGCTCGGCACGTCGAAGATCCGGTACTTGCCCTTGGCCGCGTTCTGCGCGACCAGGGGTTTGTTCTCCGGGGTGTTGAAGTTGCGGAGCTGCAGGTTGAGCTCGCCGTTCATGAGCTTGAGCAGCTCCACCTCGACGTCGCCGAGGACCTCCGATCGGAACCGGTCGATGTAGGGGAGCTGGCGCCCCTGCTGGTCGACCTTCCAGTAGTACGGGTTCCGCTCGGCCACCACCGCCGTGCCGCTGCCGAGGGCGTTGCTGATCTTCCACGGGTGCAGCGTGGGCATGTCGGCGTTGTGCGGGACGTCGTTCTTGTTCATGAACAGCTGGGTCCAGTCCTCCAGCTGCTGCTCCTTGGCGAGCTTGTCGGCGTCCGGGTTGTGCTTCTTGTGGAACTGCTTGAGGTAGTGCTTGGGCAGCAGGAGTCCGCTCGCCCCGCCACGCTCGAAGGTGGAGACCGCGATCTGGAACAGCAGGCCCGCCTTCGGCTCCTTGTAGAGGTAGCGAACGGTCCGCTCGTCCACCTTCTCGACCTTGGCCTTCTCGGTGAGGCTGCCGTTCTCCAGGAAGAGGTCGTAGATGCCGGTCGTGTGCAGGTCGTGGTAGGTGGTCACGTCCTCGAAGGCGAAGATCATGTCGTCGGCCGTGCAGGGCTGCCCGTCGGACCACTTCAGGCCCTCACGCAGCTTGAAGACGTATTCCCGGCCACCGTCCTTGACCTCGAACTCGGCCACGTTCGGGATGATGTCGTCCGGGCCCTTCTGCCCGTTGGTGCCGGGCTTGAGGCGGACGAGGGGCTCGTAGGCGAGCGTGTAGTACAGCCAGTCGATGTCGTCCTCGCCCACCATGGCCGAGCTCCAGCTGCCGCCGTACGCGCCCGGCTCCTTGAGCGGGGTGACGACCAGCGGGTTCTTGGGCAGGCGCTGCTCCAGCGGCGGCAGCTTGCCGCTCTTGACCAGCGCGGCCAGCGCCGGCGCCTCCTTGGCCGACAGGTCGGCGGCCTGCGCGGCGCCGCCGCCCGTGTCGGGGCTGGTGTCGAGGAAACTGCAGCCGCCGGCCGTGGCCAGCATGAGCAGTCCCCCGCCGCGGAGCAGGCTCCTCCTCGTCAAAGGGTGCTGTGTCATTGGTGCTCCGTTTCCGGGTCTAACGATTGACCTTGACCTGGCTGAAGGTCGCCGTGGTGTAGACGTGGACGCCGTTCGCCTCCTGGTTGCCGTCCACGGCGAAGCCGACGTAGAACCTGCCGGTCCGCATGACGATGCGCTCGTAGCCGATGCGCTCCCAGTTGAGCGAGTTCTCGGAGAGGAACGCCTCGAACTCGGTGTCCCCGCCGGTCGGCAGGCTCCGGCAGACCAGGCGCAGCCAGTACGGCTTCTCGTCCAGCGGATCCTCGCTGGTCGCCGGGTACACGCCGACGCTCGGCGCCGTGCCGTTGGAGGCGACTCTGATCGCCTTGGCGCGCTTGTGGGAGCCGTCCTCGTTGCTGGCCGAGTATCCGATGCCGGCCATCATGAACGGCGAGTTGGGCTCCAGGTCCTGCCGAACCATGATCCCGGACACGGCGTCGATGTGATTCTTGCTCACGCTGTCCACCCGAGCGGTGATCTCGAGGACCTCGCCGCGCTTGCTGAACCCGACCGCCTTGTAGGCGAAGTGGAAGGAGTCCTTCCACCCGGCGATCTTGCCGGACCCCTTGATCGTGAACACGCCGTCCTTGAGCGCCGTGTTGCCGGGGATCGGCACCTCGCCGATGTCCTGGACCTGCCACCCGGAGTGCGTCCTGGTGCGGTTGACGTGGATCGGCACCAGCGAGGAGGTGGTGGCCGAGCCCGTGCTGTCGATGGCCCTGGCCGTCAGGAAGTAGGTGCCGTCGGTGACGCCCGTCCAGGTCGCCTGGTACGGCGCCGCCGCCGACTCACCGATCAGCTCGTCGCCGTGGAAGAACTCGACCTTGGCGATGCTCGCCCCGTCGAGGGCCTTGGCGTCGGCCGTGATCGTGACCGGCTGCTTGTCCTTGTTCGCCGCGAACACCTGGTCGATCTTGGGGGAGGTGATCGCCACCTCCGGGTTGTGAGCCCCGGCCCGCTGGATCGAGTTCAGGTACCGCTCCAGGTTGGTGTACCCGTCGCCGCCGACCGTCTTGGCGTCGTCGGCGTTGTTCGGGTCCAGCCCCTGCGCGGTCTCCCACTCGTCCGGGATGCCGTCCTTGTCGGTGTCGGCCGGCGCGGCCACCTCGGACGGTAAGGGCAGGAAGCCGCCCACGTCCTTCTGGGAGTTGATGTGCCGGCCCGTTCCGTCGCGCGCCTCGGTGACCAGCCGGGCGTCGATGGCGTCCCGCCGCGGCAGAGTGGCCCCCGCCTGCTCCAGGACGCTCGCGTACGCCTGCTGCGGGGTCTGCTCGGTGATGCCGTTCGCGAACTCCACCGGCTGCGGCAGCAACGTGATGCCGCCGACCGGGTAGGTGATGCCGAGCGTGTTGTCGGCCGTGACGTCGGCGTGGCCCACGATCTCGTTGCCGCTGAGGTGCCACTGGCCGAACCGGCCGGGGGCCACGAGCTCCCTGGCGATCTTCGGCAGCGTGTTGGGGCCCGGCTTGTAGTAGTTCCCGACCAGGTTGATGCCGTTGGACCACTCGCCGCCGTAGCAGGAGGTGATGCCGTGGTTGTAGATCACGTTGTTGCGGTGGTCCACCAGCAGGCTCATGCCCTCGGTGAAGCTGAAGCGCGGGTTGCGGGCGTTCTCGTGGATGAGCAGGTTGTGGTGGTAGGTGATCGTGTCACCGCCCCACAGGCCGCCCATGCCGTGCCGGCCCTTGTCGTGCACCGAGTTCGTCAGGCCCTCGGAGATGATGCACCACTGCACGGTCACGTTGGTGTTGCCGTAGACGGAGAAGCACTCGTCCACGCCCCAGCTGAAGGAGCAGTGGTCGATGATGATGTCCTTCACCGCGCGGGCGCCGAACGTGTCGATCGGGGTGCCCATCACGTCGCCGCCGCGGAAGCGCAGGTAGCGAAGGATGATGTTGTTGCCCTTGATCTGCGACTCGTTGCCGGTGACGGTGATGCCGTGGCCCGGGGCGGTCTGGCCGGCGATCGTGAGGTTGGACCCGGTGATGTCGAGCCCGCCCTTGAGCTTGATGTTGCCGGCGACGCGGAAGACGATCGTGCCGTCCGACTTGGCGCAGGCCTCGCGCAGCGAGCCCGGCCCGTCGTCGTCGAGGGTCGTCACCTCGTAGACGGCGCCGCCCCGGCCGCCGGTCGTGTACATGCCCGCGCCCTCGGCGCCGGGGAAGGCCGGGATCTTCTTCGCCGCGGTCGCCTGCGTGCTCGGGGCCGGCGACGGTGATGGCGTGGGCGCCGAAGCGGCGGCGGCCTCACCCGCCTGCCCGGCCAAGGCCACGGCGGGCGTGGCTAATGCCGCCGAACGCACGAAAGTGCGGCGGCTGAATTCTGATTGCTGGGGATCGAAGCCAAGGGCCTCGGTCATCGAACGCTCTCTTTCCGCCCCTGGAATAGGCAGGGCTGTGCCAAAGCTCGGCACACTCCGGACCACGCTGTCGCTTGATGAGAATTTTTATTCAGCCATGAATGGAGTGGATTCATCACATCGTGAACGACCCGCATGTCAGTGTCAAGAGTGGTTTTCGGGAGATGACGCCCAAGTAAACTCTCAGGGCCCGTCCAGGAACGGCGAAGGCCGCCGTGCGGCACGCACGACGGCCTGGAAGAAGCGCGGGTCAGTCCTTGAGCAGTTCCTCGGCCACGCCCACGTCGGTGATGAGCGTGTTGACCCACCCGCCCTTGAGCGCGGCCCTGATGGCGGCCGTCTTGCGCCGCCCCCCGGCGATCGCGATGCGCCGCGGCACCCGCAGCAGGTCGGCGGCCGCGATGCCGAGGATGCGCTCCTCCAGCGGCGAGTCGATCAGCCGGCCCTCGGCATCGAAGAAGCGCAGGCACACGTCACCCACGGCGCCGAGCCCGCGCAGCGCCTCCAGCTCCTCCTCGGAGATCGCGTTGCCGCTCTCCTGCAACAGGGGAGAGGGGTTCAGGCTGCCGATCCCCACCAGCACGGTCGTCAGCCGCGACCACGCGTCCACCACCTGCCGCACCACGTGGTCGTCCGACAGCGCCTGCCGCGCCACCGGCGAGCCGACCAGGCCGGGCGCGGGCAGGAAGACCGGCTCGGCGCCGGTCAGGTCGGCCAGATGGGCGGCCAGCCTGGTCGCCTGCACCTGCGCGGAGCCCTTGCCCACACCGCCGATGAGCTGCACGACCTCCTCGGCCACCCGCACCGGGCGGCGCTGCATGGCCTCCACCGTGGCCAGCAGGCTCGCGCTCCACGAGGAGATGCCGAGGTGCTCGCCGCCGATCAGCGTGGCGTCCAGGTAGGTCGCCCCGGCCGAGCCCAGCGCGGCCACCACGTCGTGGTTCTCGCCCGCGGCGTCCACGACGATGATCTGCTCCACGCCATATTTGCGCTCCAGGTCCTCCTCAAGCAGCGCGTGCACGCCGCTGGGCACCACGACCACCGTGCGCACGATGCCGATCTCCGCGGCCTCCTTGAGCAGCCGCGACACCCGCGGCTGCGAGATGCGCAGCTGCGCGGCGATCTGCGGTTGCCGCACGCCGTGCTCGTGGTAGAGCCGCGCGACGCGCACGAGCAACCGCATGCGCTCGGACTCCTGACCGAGCCGGCGACCGCCGAATCCGGTGCGGCCCCTCTCGAACTGACTGTCAGCTCCCACGATCGCTGGCCTCCGCTTCGGCTCCGCCGCTCCTGCTGGTCCGGTGGCGAGCCCGGGCCACTGCCGAGTGCCATTCTGCTAGCGCGCGGCTGCGCTCGCACACCGGCAGAACCGGTGTGTAGCGCCGGCCGTGGCGCGGCAGCTCGGACAACTCCCCGCGGGACCAGACACCGCCGGCCACGCCGGCCAGGTGAACGGCCCCCAGCGCCGACAACTCCGGCCGCCGCGCGACCCGCACCGCGCGGCCGGTCACGTCGGCCTGCCACTGCATGAGATCGGCATTGGCGGTCGGCCCGCCGTCGGCCAGCAGCTCCTCGACGGGGCCCGCCACGCGCTCCATGGCCGACACGACGTCGCCGACCTGCAGACCGATCGAGTCGACAGCCGCCCTCGCCACATCTTCCCTACGACTGTCCAGGCCGAAGCCCGTCATGATCGCTTCTGCCCGGTCGTCCCACCACGGTGCGCCGAGGCCACCGAACGCTGGCACGATGTGCAGCCTACCCCGGCGGCCACGCGTCGCGAGCCGCGCCAGGTCCTCGGGCTCCGTGCCCAGAACACCGGCCAGCCAGGCGATCGTCGCGCCGGTGGACAGGATGTTGCCCTCCAGCGCGTACGCCGGCGTGCCGTCCTCCCAGCCGATCGTCAGGCATAACCCCTCGGCCTCCGCCACGCCGGGGTCCGCCAGGCCCATCACCGACGAGCCCGTGCCGTAGGTGACCTTGACCCGGCCCGGCCGCCCCGCCGCGTGCGCGTACAACGCGGCGTGCGAGTCGCCGAGCACCGCCGAGACCGGCACCCCGGCCAGCGACGGATGCAGCCCGCCCGCGTCGGCGTGCGTCCCGGTGGACGGCACCACGAGCGGCATCGCCTCCGCCGGCACGCCGAACAGATCGAGCAGCTCCGGGCTCCACGTCCGCCGCCGCACGTCCAGCAACTGCGTACGGGAGGCGCAGCCCACCTCGGCCACGTGCCCGCCGCCCAGCCGGTAGAGCAGCCACGAGTCCACCGTGCCCAGGCAGCAGCCGCCGCCGTACCGCTCGACCAGCCAGGCCGCCTTGGCCGCCGAGAACATCGGGTCCAGGGGCAGGCCGCTGATCCGGCGTACCAGAGGGGCCGCACCGTCGGCGGCCAGCCGGGCGCACAACTCGGTGCCCCGGCGGTCCTGCCAGCTCACCAGCGGTCCCAGCGGCGCGCCCGTGGCACGGTCCCAGGCGAGCACCGACTCGCGCTGCACGCTCAGGCCCACGGCCGCGATCCTGCCCGGCGGCGCCCCGGCCAGGCAGCCGGCCACCGCCTCCAGGATGCCGCGCCACAACTCCTCGCCGTCCTGCTCGACCAGGCCCGGCTCTGGGTGCCGCCTGGCCAGCGGCGCCGAAGCCTGTGACACCAGCTCGCCCGAGGCGTCCACGAGGATCGCCTTGGTCGCGCTCGTGCCCTGGTCCACGCCCAGGACGAGAGGGCCGCTAGGCGTGGTCAAGGCCCAGCACCTCCAAGGCCGACCTGGCGATCCCGTCGGCGGTGAGCCCGAAGTGCTCCAGCAGGAACTCGGTCCCCCCGGTCGGCGCGAACGTACGGGGACCGAGCAGCCGCATCGGCACCGGCCGCGTCTCCAGCACGACCTCCGCCACCGCCGCCCCGAGCCCGCCGGTGGGCACCGCCTCCTCGGCCGTCACGATCGCGCCCGTCTGCCGGGCCGCCGCCATGATCTCCTCCCGGTCGAGCGGGGAGATGGTGGACATGTTCACCACCCGGGCCTGCACCCCGTGCTCGGCCAGCAGTTCCGCGGCCTCCAGCGCCCGGCTCACCAGCGTTCCCGTGGCCACGATCGTCGCGTCCACGCCCTCGCGCAGGCGGGTCGCCCGCCCGTAGGTGAAGGCGGCGCCGCCCTGCGGCGAGACGTCCGGCACCGGGAACCTGCCGATCCGCAGGAACACCGGCCCCACCATCTCGGCCGCCCACTGGATCGCCGCGCGGGTCTGCGCGGGATCGGCGGGCACGACGACCGGCAGGTCCGCGATGGCGCGCAACCACGACAGGTCCTCGGTCGAGTGGTGGGTCGGCCCGAGGGCCCCGTACGAGAGGCCGGGGCTCATCCCGCACAGCTTGACGTTCGCCAGGCTGTAGGCCACGTCGGCCTTGATCTGCTCCAGCGCCCGCGCCGTCAGGAACGTCGCCGCCCCGCACACGAACGGCACCAGCCCCGCGTTGGCCAGCCCGGCGCCGATCCCCACCATGTCCTGCTCCGCGATGCCCACGTTGATGAGGCGATCGGGGAACTCCTTCGCGAAGCCCGTCAGCTTGCTCGACCCCACCGAGTCGTTGCACACGGCCACGATCCGGTCATCGGCGCGCGCCAGCCGGACCAGCTCCTCGGCGAAGGCGTCTCTACAGTCGTGCGTCTGTTCGAGGATCACCGCAGTTCCTCGAGCGCCAGGCGGGCCTGCTCGGCGTCCGGCACCTTGTGATGCCACTCCACCCGATCCTCCATGAACGAAACCCCTCGCCCCTTCACAGTCCTGGCGATCACGCAGCGCGGCCGGCCCGCGCCGTGCGGCGCGGTCACGGCGTCCAGCAGCGCCAGGTGGTCGTGGCCGTCCACCTCGACCGCCTCCCACCCGAACGCCCGCCACTTGTCGGCCAGCGGCTCCAGGTCGTTGGTCGCGCTGGTCCGCGCGCCCTGCTGAAGCCCGTTGCGGTCCACCACGGCCGTCAGCGACGACAACCGCCGATGCCCCGCCGTCATGGCGGCCTCCCAGTTGCTGCCCTCCTGCAGCTCGCCGTCGCCCAGCACCACCACGGTCCTGGCCGCCGACTTGCGCAGCGCCAGGCCGACCGCCACGCCGACGCCGACGGGCAGCCCGTGCCCGAGCGGGCCCGTGCTGGTCTCGATGCCGGGCACCGCCCTGCGGCTCGGGTGGCCGTTGAGCGGCGACATCGGGGCCGCGAACGTGCTCAGCTGCTCCGCGGAGAAGAAACCGCAGGTCGCGAGCGTGGTGTAGAGGGCGACCGAGCAGTGCCCCTTGCTCAGGATGAGCCGGTCGCGGTCCGGCCAGTCCGGGTTGGCCGGATCGACGCGGAGCACGGCGCCGTACAGGGTGGTCAGGATGTCGGTCACCGACAGGTCGCCGCCGGTGTGGCCGAGGCCCGCACCGGTGATCGTGGAGATCACGGTGCGCCGGATCCCGCCGGCCAGCGCCACCAGCGCGGCGGCGGTGGCCGGACGGTCGGCGTGCGCCAGCCGCTCCCGCAGCCGCCGCCACTCGGCGATGGCGTCGTGGTCGGGGAGCAGGCCGGTGACCCTCCGGGCGGGCGGCGCGGCCGTGCCCGCCGCACCGCCGACGGCCGCCGTGATCGTCGTCTCGCTAGGTCGCACGTGCGATCCCGATCGCCGACCAGAGGAGTTGCTGCGCCGCGAGGGCGTCCTGCCGCTCCTGCGCGTCCTTGAGCGCCTCCAGGTCGATCCGGTCGCACACCTCTTCCAGCGCCCGGATGGTCCTGATGCTCTGCGACAGGGCGCGTACCGGGTCCTCCCTGAACGGGAACTGGTCGAGCAGGACCGGTGCGCTCCACCCGATCCGGCGCACGGCCAGCAGGTACTCGATCGTCTCGAACAGGTGCACCGACGCGACCGGCAGGTCGTCGTCCCAGCCGCGCCAGTTGTCGTTCAGCTCGACCGAGACCAGCTTGCCGCGCCGGTGCACGAGCTGCACCGCCTCGGCCGGCGTCTCATTGGCCAGCAGGGAGTGGCCGAAGTCCATGACGATGCCCACGTTGGGCTGCCCGGACTCGTCGATGGCCAGGAGCGTACGGGCCGCGTCGGCGAGCGTGATGCGCACGCGCGGCTCCTTGGCCTTGTACTCGATCGCGAACCGCACGTCGGGGTGCGCCGAGGCGAGGTCGCGGATCGCGCCCACCGTCAGCTCCCACAACTGGGCGTAGTCGGCCTGGCCCGGCAGGTCGAAGCCGTCCTGCCCCGGCCAGAACTTCACGTAGTCCGCGCCCAGCTCACGTGCCACGGCGACGGCCTCGTGCACGCGGTCGGCGGCCTGGCGGCGCACCTCGGGGTCGGGGTTGGTGAAGGCCCCCTTGACGAACTCCCTGGTGTACAGGTGCGGCGTGATCGCCCTGGCCCGCAGCCCTCGCTCGGCCAGCGACTGCGCGAGGTCCGACGCCTTGGAGATGCCCTCGGCGAACGGCACGTTGATGTCCAGGCAGTCCAGCCCGTCCACGGACGCCGCCATGTCCAGCATTTCCGTCATCGACCTGGTGGGCCCGTAGCCGTCCGTCGCGTACCTGTCGACGATCTGCCCGAATGCCCATATACCAGCGCCGAACGTCAGCGCACTCATGGTGCATCGCCTCCTGTTTGATGGGGGTGGTGGGTCTAGTGCCCGGCGAAGGCGCGCAGCTTCGCGAAGAAGTCCTCGTGGATGAAGCGCGCGTCGATCGAGTCATAGGTGCGGATCGGCCGGTTGGCGACCGAGAAGTCGAGCGTGCCGTCGTAGCGGAAGTTCGGCGCCGGCCGCTCCACCCAGGTGCCGCAGTCCGGGTGCAACATCAGCCCGATCGCGGGGGAGTCGCCGAGCACGCGGAACTCGATCGACCCGCCGTGCTGCCGCTCGTTCCACTCGACGAGCTGGCGGACGAGGTATTCGCCGATCTCGCCGTACGGCGCGACCTTCGCGTCGAGTTCGGCGTAGCCGACGGCCATCATCCGGTACGTCGGCGCCGGGATCTGCCAGACCTTGAGCGCCGAGGAGAAGACGATGTTGGCCGCCACGATGTCGTTGGACAGATTGAACTCGGGCCGTCCGTCCTGCGGGCCCCTGCCGTCATATCCGCCGCCGCCGATCCAGATCACGGTCACGTCCCGCTCGGCGATGCGCGGTTCGAGCATCAGGGCCGAGGCCATGTCGGTCAGCGGGCCGAGGAAGGCCACGTAGAGCGGCTCGGCCACGTCGCGCATGGCCTCCTCGACGATCAGCTCGACGCCGTCGGCGCGGACCGGGGTGCCGGCGTCGGGCAGCGCGTACGGCACGCCGTCCGCCACCGGCACCTGGCCGTCGAGCTTCATCAGCCGCAGCAGCAGCTCGATTTCCGCCCGGCTTTCCTCCAGGCCCTCCCTGGTGCGCCGGTTGCCGAAATGCGCGGGGATGAGCCCGCGAATGTCCAGGCTCGGGGAGAGCAGGGCGTGCACGATGGCGAATTGGTCGTCCGCCTCGTTTTTCGCATCGGTGTTGACGATCACTCGGCGCCGATGGGAAAACGTCCTGCCCGCCATGCGATTCTCCCTACTGAATATCTATTCAGTGATGTATCTATATTCCGATATTAGGTTGTGACATTTGCGGTGTCAAGATCCCAGAGGATCACGGAGAGGGCGTGCGGGGAGATGGTGTGGTCGTCGTGCGTGGCGTCCTCCAGCAGGTCCCACCGCCCCTGCTCGGGCCGTCCACCGGCCAGCAGCCGCACCCGGTCCCGCAGCGGGGCCTGGTAGACGCGGTGGCTCACCCCGTTGAAGCAGCACTCGTCGAACCGGTTGAGAATCTGGAGCTGCCCCCGGTTCTCGCCGATCGAGGCCATCACGTACATGTCGAGGTAGTCGTCGGAACTGCCGGAGTAGAAGCCCGGCAGCGCCGCCTTCGTCTGCTCGAAGTCGCCGATCGTGGGGCTCGGCTTCGGCGAGGCCGGCCGCAGGAAGAACGGCAACGACCCCGCCACCGGGTAGCTGCGCGTGACACGCGGGTCGAGCGCCGGGTAGACGGTCGTCGTCCAGCCGCCGCCCGACAGCCCGATCATCTCCACCGAGGCCGGCCGATAGGTCTTCTCGGCGTGGTTCAGCGTGATGGTGAGCGGTTCGAGGAAGAACGTCAGCGCGGAGAACCCCTCGCTCTCCCAGGCGGGCAACTCCTTGTGGGAGGGGCCGGGGAGCATCTGACCCGGGTTCTTCGGGTCCTCGATGCCCTGCGCGTTCCAGTGGAAGAACGGCATCGCGTACACCATGACGCGGTAGCCCCGGTCGAGCATGGCCTGGGCGACGCGGATCATGCTCTCCGGGGGCTCGCCGTGGCCGTTGTGGTAGAGCGCCAGGCGGCGGTTCCAGCCCTTGCGGGGGAGCAGGTCGTACACCTTGGCCGTCACCTGGTACTTGAGCGGGACCGTCAGCAGGTCGATCCTGCGCACGCCGGTGAGGTCCTTCAGTTCGGCCGGGGCCGGCACGCCTGTCTCGACCGTGGGCAGCGTCGCAGGCCGGCCCGCGCCCTTCCAGATGTAGTCGATCATGAGCTGGCGCCGGGGCTGGATGTCCTCGGCCTTCGCGATGCCGATCAGCGGCTCGATGTCGACGCCCGCCACGGCGGGCGGGAGGGTCTTGTACTCGGGGCCCATCTTGGCCGCCGACTCCTGGTTCACGGGGGCCACGGGGCGAGGGGCCGGCTTGCCCCCGTGCGCCGTCGTGGCCACCGTCGCCGCCGCTGCCGGAGTCGCCGTCGAGCCCGCGACGAGCGCGGCGCCGATCCCGCCCAGCACGCCGCCCAACATCGTCCGCCTGCTCGCGCCCGCGTCCACGTCCGTCATTTCGTCACTCCGTCCGTTCTTCAAGACTCCGGATCCCAGCCGCCCAGAACGAACGCGGGGTCGCTCCACTGCGCGGCCTCGGCGTCCGTGAGCTGGCGGGAGCAGGGCAGCCGTTGCGAGGTGTCGATCGGCTCGCCGTCCAGGTCGGTGCTCTTGTACTCCCAGAACGAGGCCGACTGGGCCTGCGCGCAGTCGTTCGGATCGATCTGCCAGCCCACCGGCGCCACGTGGGCGTCCATCTTGGTGTCGATGAACATGGCCTGGCTGTACAGGAACCGCCACACCGCGCTGCGCCCCAGCACCACGGAGGCGTCCGGCACCCCGGCCGCCCGGGTCAGCTTGGTGCGCACGAACACGTAGCCCGGCCGCGTGTTGTCGCTGCGGCTCTGCGAGATGTAACCGCCGTTGGTGGACTCCAGTACCGAGTCCTGGATGAACACCGTTCCCGTGCCCCAGATGAAGTCGGTGTCGCCGGCGATGTGGCTGTCGGTGACGAAGCCCTTGCCCTGCAACCGCAGCGTGTCCTGGTTGCTGAGCAGGTCCACCCGCTCCAGCGCGATCCGGTCGTTGTTGCCGCGGAACGCCTCGGCCTGCGAGCCGCCGTCGGGCGTCGTGTTGTGCACGGTGAGGTCTTGGAGGCGGAAGTCGGCCGCGTCCACCCCGAACGCCTGCCGCCAGCAGTTGTGCCGGTCGGACTCGTCCAGCACGCGCCGCGGGCACAGGTCCGCGGGACCGCCGTTGCTCAGCGCCTTGTCGCCGTTGCGCAGGTCGTTGTTGGGGTACTGGATCACGGTACGCCCCGCGCCGGCGCCCTTCACGGTGAGGAACGGCCGGTCCTCGCGGACGTAGACGATCTCGGTGTAGACGCCGGGCCTGACGTCGATGGTCACCGGCCTGGTGTTGCCGGTGGGCACGGCGTCGATGGCGCCCTGCACCGTGCAGAAGTCCCCGGTGCCCTTGGCGGCGACCGTGAGGCGGCGGGGGTCGCGCGGCGCGTGCTTCCTGGTCGTGAACCGCCAGTCCTTGACGCCGTCCCAGCCGGGGAAGACGCCTGGGTCGACGGTGACGCGGTATTCCTGGCCGTACTCCAGCTGGTGGTGCGGATAGACGGAGGCGGTGTTGCCGTCGATCATGATCGATTCGTACGACCAGTCGTGCGGCAGCCCCGTGTCGGAGATCGCACTGCCGATGTTCTTCTTGTCCGTCTTGGCGGTGGCCGCCTCGACGCGGTCGGCGAGCGACCCGTCCTTCTTGCGGATCTCGATCGCCCCCTCGGTGCCGAGGGTGGGCGGGGAGCCGGGGAAAGTGATGGTCAGGGGCGCGTCCACGCAGGTCCCGCCGCCTCGTTCCGGCACCGAGAGCCGTGGTCCGGCCTGTGCCGTGGCCGTGGCCGGCGCGCATAAGGCCAGCGCTGCCGCCGTCACGAGAACCGTGATCGTTGCCTTCACATTCGGCCTCTCTTGAGCGAATGGATAGTTGGCTGTGAATATATATGTAGACCGCCTAACAAGATCGGTCAAGACCTGTGAGCCTTGTACGCATGCGCGGGTTCGTGGCATGCTGTCGGCCAGCTCGGGCGGGTGACACGTGTAGACCCGGGCCTGACCTGGTCAGAGGAGCAAAGCCATGAAGAAACGCCTGGCCCTCGTGAGCCTCCTGGCCGTGCTCGCGACCGGCTGCGGAAGCGGCGACGCGGACACCGACACCCTGAAGTTCCTCGGCCCAGAAGATCCCAAGACGTTCCAGCCGGTCATCGACGGGTTCCGGGCCAAGCACCCGGGAGTCCAGGTCGAGTACACGCAGATCCCGTTCGACCAGCTCAACAGCACACTCCAGCAGCGGCTGGCCGCCAGGGACACCACGATCGACGTCTACACGGTGGACCAGCCACGCGTCTCCGCGCTGGCCGCCCGGGGGTTCCTGACGGACCTGAGCGACTGGAAGGACCGGGTCAAGCAGGCGGCCCTGCCCGCCCAGTACGACGTCAACGAGCGCGGCGGCAAGCTCTGGTCGGTCCCCATCTGGACCTCCGACCAGTTCCTCTACTACAACAAGACGCTGCTCAAGAAGGCCGGAGTGGCCCCGCCGCCGAGCGACCCGGCCAAACGCTGGACGTGGGAGCAGACCGTCGCGGCCGGTAAGGAGGCCCAGGCCAGGGGCGGGGCGCAGTGGGCGCTCATCCCGGAGCAGATCGAGCAGTACTACCAGCTCCAGAGCCTGCCCGAGTCCCTCGGCGGCGGGTCCGGCATCACCGGGCCCGACATGCTCACACCCGCGCTGACCACCGACGGCTGGGTCAAGGCGATGACCTGGTA
The DNA here is from genome assembly GCF_042656245.1 of Nonomuraea insulae. NCBI lineage: Bacteria > Bacillati > Actinomycetota > Actinomycetes > Streptosporangiales > Streptosporangiaceae > Nonomuraea > Nonomuraea insulae. Next base: position 132,135 of record NZ_JBHSPA010000035.1, on the reverse strand, counting down.
CCGCGACCTGTTCGCGGGCGGGCTCGCCCCGCGCGGGGTCGGCTCGTTCCAGACCTCGCCGCTGTTCACCGAGGGCAAGGTCGCCTTCCTCGCCGGCGGGCCATGGGACGTCGGCACGTTCGCCGCCGCCAAGGACCTGGACTGGGGGGTGGCGCCCTACCCGTACTTCGCGGGGGGCGAGCAGGTCACGCCGACCGGCTCCTGGTCCTGGGGCATCAACCCGGCCTCCAAGAACCAGCGGCTCGCCCGCCAGTTCCTCGAGTACGCCGCCCTCGACCCCGAGGGCAACCTGCTCACCACGAAGGCCACCACGATCATCCCGTCGAACCGGGCGGCCTTCGAGAAGTACGTACCCACCCTCGACGCGCTCGGCGGCGACAAGAGCAAGGGCGCGGGCGAGATCCTCACCTACGACGCCGACCACACCGCCGTCGCGCGGCCCCGGTCGGTCGGATACATCCAGTTCGAGGACATCATGACCAAGACGTTCGCCGACATCCGCAACGGCGCCGACCCCAGGACCCGGCTTCAGCAGGCCACGCAGGAGGTCACGACCGCCTGGAACCAACTCCGATGAGCACCCTGTCGAACCACCGCGCCGTCACCGGAGCCGCACCCGCCACCAAAGCCCGCACCAGGGTGGGGCGCCCCGTGCTGGTCTCCCTCGCCTTCCTCGCCCCCGCCCTCGTCGCGCTCCTCGTCCTCCGCCTGATCCCGGCGGGCATCGCCTTCGTGAGCAGCCTCAACCACACGAGCCTGCTCACCGGCCAGACCAGGTTCGTCGGCCCGCGCAACTACGCCACCCTCTTCGCCGACCCGACGTTCCTGCAGAGCGTCCGCGTCACCCTCCTGTTCAGCCTGATCGTCAACCCCCTGCAGATCGCCGCCGCCGTCGCCCTCGCCGTCCTGTTCACCAGGCGGTTCGCGGGCGTGCGCGTCCTGCGTGTGCTGGTGATCCTGCCGATCGCCGTGCCCCCGGCCGTCTCGGCGGTCATCTGGAGCGTCGCCTACCGCCCGGACGGCCTGCTCAACTCCTTCCTCACCGTCCTCGGCCTCCCGCCGCAGCCCTTCCTCACCTCACCCGGCCAGGCCCTGTGGGCGCTGATCGTGCTGCTGTCGTGGATCGGCGTCGGCTACTGGATGATGTTCCTGATCGCCGGCATCCAGGACATCCCGGCCAGCCTGTACGAGGCCGCCGCCATCGACGGCGCCTCGGCCTGGCGCAGGTTCTGGCATGTCACGCTGCCCCTGTTGCGGCGCCCGCTGGCGTTCGTCCTGGTGGCCGACACGGTCTCGAACTTCCTCGTCTTCGCCCCTGTGCAGATGCTGACCAACGGCGGCCCCCAGGGCTCCACCAACGTCACCATGTACGACATCTTCACCCGCGCCTACACCGTGGGCGACCTGAGCCTGGCGCAGGCCGAGGTGATGCTGCTGGTGCTGCTCGTGCTGGCCGTGGTCATCGTCCAGTTCCGCCTCCTGCGCGGGAAGGACTGAGCCCCGTGTCCAGACGCCTCTACACCCTGCTCGCCACGCTCATCGGCCTGGCCTTCGCGCTGCCCCTGCTCTGGGCGTTGTCCAGCTCGCTGCGCGGCGGCTCGGAGATCTTCCAGCACATCTCCCGCCTGTCCTGGGAGACCTTCGTGCCCGGGGATCCCACCCTCGCCAACTACGCCGCCCTGGCCACCGGCGACTTCGGCCGCTCCATCCTCAACTCCATCCTCGTGGCCCTGGTCACGGTCGGGCTCGGCCTGCTCATCTCGGCAGCCGCCGCGTTCGGGCTCTCCGCACTGCGCTTCAGAGGCCAGGGAGCCCTGTTCGCCATCGTCGTGCTCAGCTTCCTCATCCCGTTCGACGCGATCGCGATCCCGCTCGCCACCCTCTTCCGCGACTGGGACCTGACCAACACCTACGCCGGCCTCATCCTCCCCGGGCTGGGCCACGGCCTGGCCATCTTCCTGCTGCGCCAGTTCTTCCTGGCCATCCCCGGCGACCTGGTCGAGGCCGCCCGCATCGACGGCCTGGGCTGGTTCGGCGTGTTCGCCCGCATCTACCTGCCGCTCTCACGGCCCGCCCTGGTGAGCGCCGGGCTGACGCTGTTCATCTTCCAATGGCAGTCGTACGTCTGGCCGCTGCTCATCGGCACCGACGCCGCCCACCAGCTCGGACCGATCGCGCTGGCCAACATGCGCGGCCAGTTCACCATCGACTACGGCCAGGTCTTCGCGGGGTCCATCGTCCTGACCGTCATCCCCCTGCTGATCATCCTGCGCTTCCAGCGACACTTCACCCAGTCCATCGCGACCACCGGCCTCAAGTAGCAGCCTTTCAGAAAGGTCACCATGCACGTCATCTTCGACACCGACATCGGCACCGACGTGGACGACGCGCTGGCGCTCGCCGTCCTGCTCGGCTCGCCGGAGGTGGACCTGCTCGGCTGCACCACCGTGTACGGCGACACGCTCCTCCGCGCCCGCCTGACCAAGCGCCTGGCCCGCCTGGCCTCCCGGTCCCTGACCGTCCTGCCAGGCTCCGCCGAGACCCTGACCTCACGGGAGGTCTGGTGGGCCGGGCACGAGGGCCGGCTGTTCCCCGACCTCTCCTCCGAGAAGGCGGATGAGGGGGACGCTGTGGCGTACCTGGTGGACCAGGTGACGAGCGCGCCCGGGGAAGTGGACGTCGTGGCGGTCGGGCCGCTCACCAACATCGCCCGTGCCGTCACCGCCGCGCCGTCCTTCGCGCGGGACGTCCGGCATCTCTGGATCATGGGCGGCCGCTTCGACGACCCCGCCCCCGAACACAACCTCAAATGCGACCCGGAGGCGGCCGCCGTCGTCTTCGGCTCGGGCGCCCCGATCACGGTGACCGGCCTGGAGATCACCACGACCGTACGGATGGACGCCGACGACGTGGCCGCCATCGCCGAGGCCGGGCCCCTGGGGGAAGCCCTCAAAGCGGAGATCGAGCAATGGTGGCGGTTCTGGAAGTCGGAGTGGAACTGCCCCCACGACCCGATCACCGTCCTGACGATGCTGGTCCCGGAGCTGTTCGCGTTCAGCCCTGAGGGCCGGGTCGTGGTGGGGGAGGACGGATCCAGCACGTTCGAACCAGAGGGCGGGCGCACCCGGATCACGACCTCCGCCCCGGTGCGCCAGGTCGCCCAGGAGATCGTCCGCCGCATCGCCGCCACGGGGCAGGTGAGCTGAGCGGCCGTTACCGCGCACCTTGGCCGGTCTCCGAGGGGATCATGGCATCGACGACCGCGCCTTGTGTCTACAGTCGGCGTGTGAAGTTCGACGATGACGCGGCAACGGTACGGATGACCGAGGCGGAGGCCCAGGCCAACCTGCGGGCCGTGCTGCAGCTCTGCGTGGCGGGAAAGTTGCGGTGCGGCGAGAAGACGCGGCGGCCGGGCGCGGCGACGGTGACGGCCGTGGCCTCGGTCCTGGCCGAGGGTGACTTCTACGCGGGGGAGGCGATCGCGGCGTTCGCCTGGCCGCTCTTACTGCAGGCCGGCGGACTGGCCACGCTGACAGAGGGCAAGTTGCGGTTGACCGTACGCGGGCGTGCGGCACTCACCAAGCCCACCGCGGAGACCATCAGGGATCTGTGGCGACGCTGGGTGGGCAACGCGCTGATCGACGAGTTCAGCCGGATCGAAGAGATCAAGGGTCAGCGCGGCAAGAACGTTCTGACCGCGGTGAAGTCACGCCGGCAGAAGGTCGCCGCCGCACTGAGGTTGTGCGAGCCGGGCGAGTGGGTGGCGATCGACGACCTGTTCGCTCTGATGCGCGGGCACGGGCTCGATCCGGTGATCGCGCGCAACGCACGGGCGATGTGGAAGCTGTACCTCCTGGACCCGCAGTACGGCAGCCTGGGATACGACGGCTTCGGCGACTGGCCGATCCTTGAGGGCCGCTACACGCTCGCCGTGGCATTCGAGTACGCCGCGACGCTCGGCCTGCTCGACGTGGCCTACGTCGAGCCCGAAGGGGCGCGAGAGGACTACCACGGCAACTGGGGATCCGATGACCTGGAGCGGCTGAGCCGCTACGACGGGCTGCGAGCCATCCGGCTCAACGGCCTGGGCTCCTACGCGCTCGAGCTCAGCGACACCTACGACGCGCCCGAGACCACGACCGACCGGACGCTCAAGGTGCTGCCGAACTTCGACGTCGTCGTCACCGGCACCCTGCCGCCGGTGGATCGGCTGACCCTCGACGCCTACGCCGAGCAGACCTCCGACCGCGTCTGGACGCTGTCGGCCCGATCACTCCGGGAGGCGCTCGGCAAGGGCGACGACCTGGAACGACTGCGGACGTTCCTGGCCGAGCGGAACGGGCAGACACTGCCCGACACCGTGGCCACGCTCCTCAAGGACGTGGAGCGCCAGGCCCGCCGGGTACGGGACCGGGGACTGGTACGCCTGATCGAGGCCGACGACGCGGCGACCGCGGCCCTCGTCGCGGGCGACCGCAAGGCCGGCAAACTGTGCCGCCTCCTTGGCGACCGTCACCTCGTCGTGTCCCCCGAGAACGAGGCCGCCTTCCGCAGAGCGGCGAAGTCCCTCGGCTACGTCCTGTAGACGAAATCACTCGCGTAGGTCGCGGATGCTCCAGGTGGCCGTCCACTCATGAGCTCGGACAGGTCGTCACCGACGATTCCGGCCACCTGCTGCCGGACCTAACCACGGCCCCGGGGTTCGGGGCAGCCGCAGGAGCCGCGGGGCACCAGGGTGGCGGAGAAGATCTTGATGAGGGGTGCCGCGTTCTCCTGCTCGATGGCTCCGACCAGGGTCTCCGTGGCGTGGCGGGCCATCTCGTCGATCGGCTGGCTGATCGTGGTCAACCCCGGCACCGTGTACGCGGCCTCCCTCGCCCCGTCGAACCCCACCACCGCCACGTCCTCCGGCACCCGCAGCCCGAGGTCGGCGGCGGCGCGCATGGCGCCGATGGCCTGGTCGTCGATCGAGGCGAACAGGGCCGTGGGGCGGTCGGCCGAAGATCGCAGGAGGCGCAGCGCGGCGTCGTAGCCGCCTTCCAAACTCAGCTCCCCCTCCGCGACCGGCCCCTCCCCGGTGAGCCCGGCTTCTCTCAGCGCTCGGCGCCGGCCTTCGGCCCTGAGGCCGACGGGGGTGATGTCCAGCGGGCCGCCGACGAAGCCGATGCGGCGGTGGCCGTGTTCGAGGAGGTGACGGGTGGCCTGGTAGCCGCCCTCCTCGTCGTCAACCGCCAGCCGGGAGAAGTGCGGCGGTGCGGAGTGGTCGATGGTGACCACCGGGACGCGGCCGCGCATCTCCTCGGCGCGGTCGGGCGAGACCGGGACCCGCATCAGGACCAGCCCGTCCACCTGATGCTCCATGAAGCGCCGCACATAGCCCTCCGCCCGCGCCGGGTCCTCGGCGGAGTTGCCCAGCAGCACCGAATAGCCCCGCTGCCAGGCCACCTCCTCGCAGGCCCGGGTGAACTGGCCGAAGAATGGGCTGGTGCCGCCCGCGCTGTCGGAGGCGATCACGCCGATGGTCCACGTACGCCGTGAGCGCAGCGACCTGGCCACCGCGTTGGGCCGGTAGCCGAGCTCCTTCACCGCGGCCAGCACCCGCTGCCTGGCCGCCGCGGAGACGGGCTTGGGCCCGTTGTTCATCACGTAGCTGACCACGGCGGGCGACGTGCCCGCCAGGCGTGCCACGTCGTTGCGCGTCACCACGCGCGTCTCACCCCGGCTCTCACGCAGACAGCTTACGGGCCTGCCCTCACCCCTTGGCCTACCGCTTTTCCGGCCTCCTCGGCGGCAGCGGAAACGGCAGGGAAACAACCACTGGGCTATCGATGGTCCGCATGACGTACAGAACAGCACTGACAGCGCTGGCGCTGGCGGCGGGGCTGGTGGCGCATCCTTCCGCGGTGAGCGCCAGCCCGACTGGGCCCGCCGTGGAGTGGAAATCCTGCCCGGCCTACTCCGATGAGGTGATCAGGAGCCTGGGCGTGACGGAGGAGCAGGTTCCGGCCTTCCACACCCTGATGAAGCGTCTGGAGTGCGGGACGGTCAGTGTCCCGCTGAATCACCGCGACCCCGGCGGGCGGGAGATCGACATCGCGGTGACTCGGCTGGCCGCCACGGACGAGGCCAACCGGCTTGGCTCCGTCGCCGTCCTGCCCGGAGGGCCGGGAAACAGCGGATATCTGGACCCGATCATGCGGTCCGCGCTCAGGAACGAGGAGATGGGCAAGCTCAACGAGCGATACGACATCATCGGCTTCGACCCCCGCGGGGTGGGGTACAGCACCAAGGTCGCCTGCCCGTCCCCGCTGGGAGGCCCGCAGCAGCCGGGCCCGCTGACCAAGGAGACGGCCAGGAAGATGCACGACGCCCAGGTCGCCGCCAACCAGAAGTGCGGCAGCTCCGACCCGGCCTTCCTCGGACAGCTCACCACCGACAACGTGGCCAAGGACCTGGACCTGGTACGGACCGCGCTGGATGAGCGCACGCTCAACCTGCTCGGCTTCTCCTGGGGCACCTATCTGGGCGCGGTGTACCGGAGCCTGTTCCCCGGGCACACCGGGCGAGTCTTCCTGGACAGCGTGGCGCCGCCGTGGACCCGTTTCGACAGGCACATCAAGGGGAGCGCGGAGGCGGCCGATCGCGACTTCGGGCGCATGGCCGCCTGGCTGTCCCACCGCGAGGAGACCTACGGCCTGGGCGCCACCGCCCGGCAGGTGCGCGAGCAGGTGGCCAAGATGGTCAGCGCGTACGACAGGAGCCCCAAGACCTACACCGACCTGCAGCGGCCGATCGACGGCTCGGCCGTCGCCGACCTGGCCATCCGGAACTCGACCGAGTGGGCGCGCGCGGGCAAGGCGCTGTCCGAGCTGCGGACGGCGGAGGGCGCCACCGCCCCGCCCGCCGTCAAGGAGTTGCTGGGCGCGCCAATGGATGGAACGCCCGTGCCCGGCGCGCCCGAGATGCTGAACAGGACCATGAACTGGGCGGTCGCGTGCAACGAGGACAGCAGCCGGGCCGGTTTCGACGCCTCCTGGCGTGCCTACCGGCAGCTCCTGAAGCGCCTCCCGGCGACCGGCCGGGCCTGGCGACCGGCCGATATGTGCTCCGGCTGGCCGCTGCCGGCGCAGCCCGGCACGCTGAAGCGGGTCAGCGGGTCACTGGTGCTGGCCGGGCACCTGTATGAGTTCATGTCCGTCTACGACTGGACGCTGCAGACCCGCCGCGCCATCGGCGGCACCGTCTACAAGGTCGCCGACGACGTGCACGTCTCGACCACCCGCGTGCCCGAGTGCGCCGCCGACGTGGTGAAGTACTTCGAAACGGGCCGGATCGACGCAGGTTGCCCGGGCATGAAGGTCACGGGCTGACCAAGGAGGCGGCCGGTCCGTGCTCAGCGGACGTTACCGGACCTGGGCCTCCCCGTACGGCACCAGCCTGACCGGGCCGAGTAGGCCGTACGGCTGGCGGGCCAGTCCGGCGTACACGGCCGGGTCCGCCACCCTGAGCCGGTTGCCCAGCGGCGTCGCCACCTCCACCTCGATGGTGTTGGTGCCGCGTCTGAGGTATGGGCCGAGGTCGATGACGGGGTGGATCTGGTCCACGGGGTCGAGGCGCCGGTCGTTGACGGTCACGCGGCAGGTGTCGGTGACCTCGCCCAGCTCCAGGTAGGCGCCCGTCCCGTCCAGTTCGACCGTGGTGGTGTAGGAGCCGATCCCTGACGCGTCGGCCAGCTCAGGGATCTCCGTCCAGGGGAGCAGCCGGTCCAGGGTCACGGAGTGCGTGGTCTTCGAGGGGGACCGGTCCTCCACCCGCAGCCGCCACGAGGAGAGCGGGACGGGGGAGGGGACGGGGCCGATGGCGGTGGTGAACGTGCGGCCGTCGGAGAGGGTGGTGGTGTAGGCGCCGGAGCGGGTGGCGCGGATGAGCAGGCGGCGGCCGGAGAATCTGGCGACGTCGGCGTCGGTGTCCGTGACATGCGCCCGCCGGCCCGCCTCGTCGCCGAACAGCCCGGGGCGGCCGATGGCCACGAGGTTCGCCTGGCCCGGCTGGAGGGTCACGCGCAGGCGGACGCCCTCGCCGTCCTCCGCGTACCGCGCGATCCGCGAGGCCCGTCCCGTCCAAGGGTCGAGGAGGTACGGGACGCCGTCATGGGCCGTGCGGGCCAGTGTGACCTCGTGGTCGATGGGGGTGACGGGCGGTTTGGCGTTCTCCTGGTGCTTGCCGTTGCACAGGTAGTAGTAGTCCACCTCCCCGTCCACGCGGCGCATGGTGAGCAGGGTGGACGGGGTGGCGTACCGGATGTCGGGGTGCACCCCGAGCGAGGCGAGGGCGGTGGGCACGTCCGCCGCCGCCGCGACCGTCCGCACCGTCGGCTCGGCCAGCAGGTCCGCGAGGAGGGCGCGGAGCCGTTCGTTGTCGCCGTCGCGGGCGACACCGGGCACCGAGGCCGATTCCCAGGCGCCGAGCAGCACGATGGGCAGGCCCGCCCGCGCGTACTCCAGCAGCCGCCCGGCCGTGGCGAGCGTCATCGTGCATTCGGAGGCGTAGAAGCGGTCGCCCTCCACGAACACCGCCTTGTAGGCGGGCGACCCCAGCCGCCCGCCTCTGACCCGGGCGCCGGGCAGGTCGAGCAGGGGGCCGCTGACGAACTGGTGGGTCCAGCCGCTCGGGATGCCGCTCGCGGTGAACCAGGCCGCGCCGATGCCGGTCTTGGTGTAGCCGGTCTGCCGGAGAACGGCCACATCGGCTCGCGGGGCACCCTGTCGCATGATCAAGTGAATTCGCGCGAAATATCCGGCAATGTCGTTGATGTGGTTCCAGGTGGGCTGGCGCGGGCCCCACGATTCCGAATAGCCCACCGTCCCGTTGTACGGCGTGAACGCCGCGAACCCCGGCCACGCCGCCCCGGGCGCGCTGGCGTACGAGAAGCCGTGCAGCACCGTCTGGTTCAGGCCCGCCGCGTAGGCTCCGCCCATCGTGCGCAGCAGCTTCTTCCAGGTCGTCGTGTACGCGCCACCCTGGTACGCCCCGGCCTCGCAGGACAGCACCTCGTGCCCGGCCATGTCCCGGCCCCCGGCCAGGCAGCGGTAGTCGTCGAGGTTCTTGAAGCCCAGCGACTCGCCCTCGGGCACGTCAAGGATGGCCGCCGCCTCGATGGCGTCGGTCTGCAGCCCGTACGGCTGCGCCCGCAACCGCAGCCCGAGCGAGTGCGCCCAGTCGCGCACCATCGTGAAGTGGTGCTGGTTGAACAGCTCGGAGACGGTGTCCCAGTAGTCCTTGCGGGCGTGCCGGGTCAGGACGGGGTCGAAGGCGAAGACGGGGTCCTCGTCCGCGAGGACGATCACCGGGAGGAAGGGCGCCAGCGCATACCCGCGCCGGCGCTCGAACTCGGCGGGCAGGCCGGGAGTCCAGGGGAGCGCGTCGCTCTCGATCTCGATGGAGTCCTCGAACAGCGCCCCGCCCGCGCGCCGCAGCAGCTTGCGGATGGCGGGGGTGAGCAGGTTCGACTCCCAGAAGTCGATCACCGCCTGGGTGCCCGCGCGGCTGAAGTGGTCCACGACGTACGACTCGGGCGCGGTGTGCGGGCCCGACTCTGGGCGCTGGCCGGAGCCGCGCTGCCAGTAGGAGATCAGCAGCCATTCGCCCTCGTCGGGCGCGGTCCAGGTGATCGTTGCGCCGGTCACGGGAACGTTCACGACGGAGGCGGGGTCGAGGCCCGTCTCGTCGCGGGTGTTGTTGGCGGGGTCGATCCTGGCGGCCTGGACGAGGAGCAGCTCGTGCTCGGGATGCCCGGCGACGGCCGGTGGCGGCACGGGGCCGGAGTAGGCGCCCGCGACGGTGACGGATCCGTGGGCCAGCTCCTTGGCGGCGGCCGGGCTGGACGGGGTGATGGTGGGGACCGCGGCCGGCCAGGAGGGGCCGATCGTCAGGTCGATGGTGATGCCACGTTCGGCGGCCTGGTCGAGTGCGGCTTCGACGGCGGTGTTCCAGGCGGGGGTGCCCCAGCCGTGGCCGGCCGGGTCGAGCACGGACTTGTCGCGGATGCTGTGGTGGACGGCCGCGATCTCCGCGCCGCCGAAGCCCGCGTCGGCGAGCTGGTCCACCTCGCGCCGGATCTCGGCGGGATCGACGTGCGCGTCGGGCCACCACCACCGCACCATCGGCCGCACCTCGGGACGCGGCCGGGCGAACCAGGCGGCTGAGGGCCGGGAGGCGGTGGAGGCCGCGGCGGCGGCGCCGCCGAAGGAGACCGTGGCGGCGGCAGCGGTCGCCGCGCCAAGCGCGAGAAAGCCACGGCGGGTGTGCGTGGGAGGGAGGTCGGTGTGCGAGGAGGGGAGGTGAGGGGGGTGGGGGAGGTTCACGGGCGCTCCAGGAAGCCGGTCCTGCAGGGGGGATCGCCGGTTGGTCGGGGCGCCGGACCACCAGGCCCGGCGCCCCGGTCAGAGGGGGCAGCTCAGGAAGTGCTGCCCGGGATCGGGTACGGGAACGCGCCCGTCACGCCGATCTTGTCGTACTCCATCTTGGACTTGTCGAAGCCGTCGGCCCAGTCGGCGTTCGTCACCTCGTTGCACTGGTACGCCTGGTAACTCTGGTCGCTGGTCTTGCCCACCTCGACGTTGGAGATGGCGAAGCCGCAGCCACCGGCGTCCATGTGCACACCACGCGTGCCGGAGTCCGGCATCGCGCCGGCCGGGTCGTTGATGACGTCGCCGATCACCATCTGGTCGACGTAGTTGTCGATCGGGTGCGGTTCGACGTTGTGCACGCCGTAGGTGTAGAAGGCGCCCATGTCACCGCTGTCGAGGCCGGCCTCCTCCAGGCGGATGTAGGAGAAGCGGTTGTTGCGGGCGTAGTTGTCCGCGTTCGCGATCTCGGGGCGGACCTCCAGGCTGATGCCGTAGCGGGCGCTGTGCTTGACCACCATGTTGGTGACCGTGTTGTTGCCGGTGCTCATCAGCTCCAGGCCGGACGCGTCACCGGGGACGAGCTCGCCGACGTGGTAGATGTAGTTGTTGCTGAAGGTGTGGTGCCCGGAGATGTCCCCTTCGCCGGGATAGCCGCCCTCCACCTTGATGCCGTCGCCGCCGATGTTGTCCAGCAGGCTGTCGGCCACCTTGACCCGCTCGTTGGCGAAGAGCATGAAGATGCCCGTGAAACCGCTGTCCGAGATGTGGAGCTTGGTCAGGTCGATGTCGCGGGTGTTCTCCAGCGTGATCATGCCGAACCTGTTGCGCGGCAGCTCGATCTGCCGGTCGTAGACCGGGTACTTGTGCGCGACGCCGGAGTCGCCCGAGTCGTTCCACCCGTAGCGGTACCAGTCGACGAAGTCGGAGTACTGCAGGGACAGCCCGTCGAAGGCGAGGTTCTGCACCCGGTGCTCGGGCGAGGAGCCCTTCATCGAGATGAGGGTCTTGACGGTGGGCGCCATGACCTTGTCGATCGAGGTCTTCGGCCAGTAGTAGACCTCGCTGTTGGCGAAGTCGAAGTAGTACTCACCCGGCTGGTCGAGGAAGCGCAGCGTGTTCTGCAGGAAGTAGCGCGAGCCGCTGCGGCTGTTGACCAGGGCGAAGCGGGAGGAGTAGTTGAAGGTGAAGAAGTTCTTGCGGAAGTCGGCGCCGCCCAGCGGAATGGTGTCGCTGAACCAGCTCCACGACCCGCCCGACCAGACGACGATCTGGGCGTTCTTGTCGAAGTCGGCGTCCCACTCGACGGGGACGTCCTTGGGGTCGAAGAACAGCCAGTTGTGCTGGGCCATGTACTCGCCCTCCGGCGTCACCGAGAACAGGTACGGCGACCAGAGGGAGTCGCTGGTCCTGTTCGGGTAGCGGGCGGTGGTGGCGCGCGCGCCGTCCTCGAAGAGGGTGTAGAAGTTCCGGTCGACCTTGGTCTTGTAGATGTTGTCCTTGTACTTCTCCCAGCCGGTGAGCGGCTTGGCGCCCAGCAGGCGGGCCTTGCCGGGGCCGTCCGCGCTGCGGTAGGTGATCTTGTGGCCGTTCTGGCCGGAGTCGGCCTCGGTGAACTCGATGGTCTTGTCGACCACGTAGTCGCCGGCCTTGACGTTGACCACGACGTCGCAGTTCTTGATCTTCTTGGCTCTGAGCTGGTCGCGAGCCTGCTCGATGGACTTCCACGGTTTCCTGGCACTACCGTCGCCCTTGTCGGTGCCCGACGGGGCGACGTAGTAGTCGCAGGTCTTACCGGCGGCCGCTGCCTGCGTCGGTACTGTCAGACCGCCCAGCAGTAAGACCACGGCGCCTATGGAGCGGAGGATCACTGGCTCTCCTTAATGTCCCGCCACCGTTCGTACTCGGCGCGGGTATCGGGGGTGAGTGGGTAGTAGTCGGAGAGGGTCGCGCCCTCCTCGATGCGGGCCCGGCTGAAGCGCTCCCACTGCTCGTGGTCGGCCGCGGCCTCCAGCACCGCATCGGCACGGCGCAGCGGCACCACCACGGCGCCGTCGTCGTCGGCCACGCACAGGTCGCCGGGCAGCGCGAGCGCGCCGCCCACGGCCACCGGCACGTCGTACGCCCACGGGAACAGCTCCGCCTGCGAGGCGTAGTGAGGCGTGGAGCCCGTGCTCCAGATCGGCACGCCGAGCTCGCTCACCCGGGGGGAGTCCCTGATCCGGCCGTCCACGACGATGCCGGCGCCGCCCCTGCGCTTGAAGTAGCGGACCAGCATGTCGCCGAAGCAGCCGGTGTACGCGCTGCCGTAGGCCTGCACGACCAGCACGTCACCGGGCTGGATGTCCTCCAGCACGTGCCAGAGGGCCGTGTGCCGCTCGACGTACTCCTGGCCGAGCCCGGAGGCGATGTCCTCGCGCTGCGGCATGAACTGCAACGTGCGCACCCGGCCGGCGATCTTCTGTCCTTGCGCGATGGGACGCGGCCCCTCGATGAAGGTGCGCCGGATGCCCTGCGCGTGCAGCTTGGCGCAGGCGGTGGCCGAGCTGATCCGGGACAGCCCCTCCACGAGGGCGGGATCCGGTTCGGCGGGCAACTCCCCGCGAACGGGCAGATCCCAGATGGCGTCGTCCATGTAACTCCTCAGTAGAACTGGGTGCGGTGTCAGAGGTGCTGGTGCGACGGCGGGCGGACGCGCGCGGTCGTGTGCAGGTCGAGCCGGATGCGGCGGCCGGGCGGCAGCTCCACCAGCAGGCGCGGGCCGTCCACCGTCACCTCCTGCTCGGTCTCGGTGATGGTGGGTGAGGTGTAGCCGCGCGGGTCGCCGGGGTAGTCGTCGCCGCTCGCACGGGAGACGACCGCGCGGTCGATGCGGTCCTCGCCGAACTGGCCCGCCTGCACCACGACCTTGCGGGTGCGGCTGAGGCTCAGGTTGACCAGCTCCACCGAGGCGCCGTCGGGGCGTACCGAGTCGACCAGCGCGGCCACGTCCTCCGGCAGTCCTGGCCGGTCGCGGTCGGCGTCGAAGTAGGCCAGCCGGGTGGGCAGCAGACCGCCGTTGTAGAGCACCTGCGGGGTGCCGGTGACGAGTTGCAGCAGCGCCTCGGTGACCACGGGGTTCAGCCGCTGCCAGTGGTGCACGTGGATGGTGGCCAGGTCGGCCTCGTCCGCGTCGATGAGCGCCATGCGGCGCTGCACCTGGCCGAGCGCGGTGGTGAGCATGCGCTCGGGGAAGGCGGGGTTGACGCCGCGCAGGTACTCCAGCCAGGGCGCCTCGTGCCCGGCCTCCTCCTTGTTGCGGAAGGGCCGCACGGTCGTCCAGTCGTAGCCCGAGCCGTCGCGCACCCGGTCGAGCCGGTCGGAGTCCGCCGTCCCCTGCGACATGTGCCAGAGCCAGATGGGCAGGCCGAGCTGCGGCGGCTGGAAGTCGAACCAGCCCTGGTCGTCGTGCCGGTTGGGCACCAGCATGGTCGGCTTGCCGGCCTCGTCGCCCAGCTCCGCCAGCCAGCGGTCGCTGATGCTCATCTCGGTCTCGGTCACGGCGGCCTGGGTGGCGCGGCCGTACACGATCTCCAGGGGGTCGCGGCCGATCGCGAGGGCGGCGTCGTCGCCGGTCAGCAGGTGGGCGTTGACCGCGGCGACCGCGGCGGCGGCGCCGACGCTGTAGAGGCCGTGCGGCCACTGCCAGCCGTAGTTGCCGCCGTACCAGCGGCCGCCGTGCAGCTCGCCGACCACGCCGGACGGGCCCACGTTGTCGGGCAGGATCCCGTCGTTGGCCTCGGCCCTGCGCTGCCAGGCGTCGATGTAGCGCAGCGCCCAGTCGCGGTAGCGGTCGTCGCCGTCGTACAGCCAGGCGTTGACGGTCAGGCTGGTCGCGGCCAGGTTGACGGCCACGTCGCCGCGGCCGATGCGCTCGCTCATCGCCGCGCCCATGCGGGCGGCGTTGTGCGGGTCGGCCAGGTCCTCCCACTGGGTGATGCCCGGCAGGTCGCGCAGCGGCAGGCCGAACGGCCGCATGCTGGTCAGGTCCGTGTGGTAGGAGGCCCACTCCCACTGCAGGCCGTAGCGGGGGCCGCCGCCGCCGTTGTGCGGGGCGCGGATGATGTCGTGCTCGGCGTCGTAGTTGGCCGAGCCGGGCAGGTACAGGTCGGCGAAGCGGCGGGCGCGCTCGCGGAAGCGCTCGTCGCGCGGGTCCGCGGCGCAGATGCCGTAGAACAGCAGCATCGACTCGCCCTGGTGGAACCAGTCATAGCCGCGCTCGTACTCGTCCACCAGGTAGCCCAGCTCGGTGAGCTGCGTGGTGACGCCCTCCCAGTGGTGCTTGGCGGCGTCCAGCAGGTCGTCGGCGCCGCCGAGCTGGTAGAGGGTGGGCCAGTTGAAGAACGCCTCGTAGAAGTCGTCGGCTCCGTCCCGGTCGGCGGCGGGCCCGTGGTAGACCAGCCGCCCGTCCGGGGCGCAGTAGCGGGCCGCGAACGCCCGCCAGGCCTCGTCGAGGGCGTCGAACAGCCGGCGCTCCAGCACCGCCCAGGCCGGCGGCACACCGAGTGGCACGGTCGCCTTGATCTCGCGCATGTTCACCCTTTCGTGGCCCCTGCTGTGAGGCCGCTGATGATGTGCCGTTGCATGAAGACGAAGAAGATCAGCAGAGGCGCGATCGCCAGCAACAGCGTCGGGAAGACCACCGTGTAGTCGGTGGAGTACTGGCTGACCGCCGCGTAGACGCCGGTGGTGACGGTGTAGAGACCGCTGCCGGGGCCCAGGATGATCTGCGGGTTCACGAAGTCGTTCCACACCGAGAAGGTGTTGAGGATGATCATCGTGGCGACCGCGGGCCGCATCAGCGGGAAGACGATCTGCCAGAACGTACGCAGCCGGCTCGCCCCGTCCACGGCCGCCGCCTGGTCGAGCACGGAGGGGATGGTGGCGATGTAGCCCGCGTACAGGAAGATCGAGAACGGGATCGTGAGCGTGGTCTCGAACAGCACGAAACCCTGGATGGTGCCCATCAGGCCGAGCGTCTTGAGCACGTACACGACGGGGATGACCAGCACCTGGCCCGGGATGAACGTGCCGGCCAGGAAGAACAGCATGAGGACGCGGAAGCGGCGCTTCGTGCTGCGCGCGATCACGTACGCGGCCGGGGCGGCCAGGCCCACCGACAGCACGTTGACGGCCACCACGAACAGCAGCGTGATCGCGTAGCCCTTGAACACGTTGAACTGCGGGTTCGTCAGCGCCCTGCCCAGCGGTTCGAGCGTCAGGCCGCCGAGGCCGAAGGGGTTGGCCAGGATGTCCTGCTGGCCCTTGAACGCGTTGGCGGTCAGGACGTACAGGGGGATGAGCATGAAGGCGACGGTCGCCCAGAGGAACGTCTTCTTCACTGGTGCACCGCCAGCTCGCCGCGCCTGCGCAGCTTGGTCACCACGAAGGCCAGCACCGCGGTCACGATCATGAGGATCACCGACTGCGCCGAGCCGAAGCCGAGGCGGGCGTCGTGGAAGGAGTTCCAGAGGATCAGGTAGGCGACGGTCTGCGTCTGCCCGGCCGGGCCGCCCGCCGTCAGCGAGACCACCAGGTCGTACGTCTTCAGCAGCGTCACCAGCGACAACACGATGTTCACGGTCACCGACGGCCCCAGCGCGGGCAGCGTCACGTTCCTGAACACCTGCCAGCGCGTGGCCCCGTCGATCCTGGCCGCCTCGATCAGCGAGTGCGGCACCGCCTGGAGGCCCGCGAGATACAGCACCACGTTGACGCCGAACCCGGCCCAGACCAGGACGGCGATCATGGTGACCGTGGCCCAGGTCGGGTCCGACAGGAACGGGATCACCTCGGCGCCCCAGGTCGTGATCAGGTTGTTGACCGCGCCGGTGGTGCCGAGGATGGCCGACCAGAGGAAGCCGACCACCAGGGCGCTGAGCACGTGCGGGTAGAACAGCACGATCCGGAAGAACGTGTTCGCCTTCGAGGCGCCGTTGACCAGGAGGGCGAAGCCCAGGCCGAGCAGGTTCAGCCCGGCCGTGCCCGCCGCCGCGACCAGCAGGGTGACCAGCGAGGCGCGTCGCAGCTCGGGGTCGCTCAGCAGGGTGACGTAGTTGTCGGCGGCGACGAAGGCCGGGTTGGCGCTGAAGCCGTCCCAGTCGGTCAGGCTCAGGTAGAGGGCCAGGACGACCGGGATGATCAGCATCACCACGTAGAGGATCGTGGCGGGGGCGACCATCAGGGTGTTGGCCAGCCCGTCCTGGCCTCTCCTGCGCTCCCGTATCGGGGGTTTGACGACGGGGGGCGCCTCTCGGGTGAGGGTCATGATCGTCCGGCCAGCCAGCGGTCCACGCCCTCGGCCACTTCCTTGGGGGACTTGCCCACGTACAGGCCCTGGACCTCGGTGTTCCAGGCGGCGTTGAAGCCCTTGGGGAGGGTGGCGTCGCCGTATCCCTCACCCTGGGGGACACCCTGCGGGGCCTTGTCCAGGATCTCCTGCACCTGCTTCTCCAGCGGGGAGAACTCGCGCTCGACGCCGGTGCGGAAGTTGCCGTCCTGCGCGAGCTGGCTCTTGACCGCCGCCGGGTCGGTGACCAGCCACTGGACGAGCTTGAGCGCCGCGTCCTTCTGCGGGGTGGACT
Source organism: Nonomuraea insulae (assembly GCF_042656245.1). NCBI lineage: Bacteria > Bacillati > Actinomycetota > Actinomycetes > Streptosporangiales > Streptosporangiaceae > Nonomuraea > Nonomuraea insulae. The sequence goes on along the minus strand of NZ_JBHSPA010000035.1, from coordinate 115,106 downwards.
TGAGGATCATGTACGGCGCCGCGAGCGTGGCCCCCTGCGGGCCGGGGTAGGTCTGGCCCTTGTCGACCGGGGCCGGGAAGACGCCGATCTCGAAGTCCTTCTTGGCCTTGGCCTCGGTGGCGGTGAACCAGCTGCCCATCACGTACATGCCGGACTTGCCGGTCAGGAACTGGGTCTCGGCGTCGGCGTACTTCATGCCGAGGGCGTTCTTGTCGACGTAGCCCTTGTCGATCCAGGTGCGGTAGCGCTCCAGGTAGGGCAGCAGCGACTCGCCCGCCTTGATCTTGCCGCCCTTGACGTCCTGCTGCCAGGCGGGGTGGGTCTGGGCCCGGCTCGGGTTGGACAACTGCAGGAGCTGCAGGCCGGTCAGGAAGTCGCCGCCGGTCTGCAGCGGCAGGTAGCCGGCGTCCTTGAGCTTGCCCATGGCCGCGTCGAGCTCGTCGAACGTGGCCGGCATCTCCTTGATCCCGGCCTTGTCGAAGGCGGCCTTGTTGTAGAAGACCAGCGACTGGGCCTGCACGCCGACGCCGACCGAGTAGATCTTGCCGCCCAGCTTGGCCTGCTCGGCCAGCGGCGTGTCCTTCGTCCACGGCTGGTCGGTCAGGTCGAGCATCTGCTTGGCCAGTGTCTCGTCCGCCATCAGCGTCTCGACCACGTCGGGCGCGTTGCCGGCGGCGAGCTGCTGCGGCAGCGTGTCGGCCACGCCCTTGCCGGTCGGCGCCTCGATCTTGACGTCGATGCCGGGGTTGGCCTGCTCGAACGGCTTGACCAGGCCATCCCAGTACGCCTGGGTGAGGTTCGGGCTGATGTTGACCAGCATCCGAACGGTGGCCTGGCCGCCCTCGCTCTGCTGCGCCTGGGAGTCGCCGGCGAAGCCGCCCCCGCCGCAGCCGGTGAGCAGGAGAAGACAGCCGAAGGCTGACAGGGCGAGGGATGAACGGGGGGAACGCATCGCACCTCCAAGGGGGCGAGATCTGCGACGCCTTTTAATGGGTCGATACTCGATTAGCGATTATTTAATACGTTGGTCACATGGGCCCGTCAAGGGGAAACGTGACGCTACAAATATGTGTCCAGCGGATTACTGAGTCATAAGTACGTTAAGGTGGGCCTGTGGCTGGACACGAAGACGACAATCGGCTGATATTGGGTGCGGAGGAGCTCTCCACCCTGCGGGAGCAGGCGGCGCCGGAGCGGGGCGGAGGCCTGGCGCTGCGCAGCCGCATCGTACTGGCCTGCGCCGATGGGCTGAACCGCAAGGAGATCGCGACCCAGCTCGCGGTGAGCCCGGCGACGGTCGCGAAGTGGCGCGCCCGCTTCGTCGAGCGCGGCCTCGACGGCCTCGCGGACGCGCCCCGTCCCGGCCGCCCGCGCAGCGAGGAACGGCAGGAGGCCGAGCGCGTGATCGCCGCCGCGGCCGGCGGGGCCGCCGTGCCCTCCACCCGGACGATGGCCGCCCAGCTCGGGCTCTCGCAGTCCACGGTGGCGCGCATCTGGCAGGAGCAGGCGGTCGCGCCGCCCACGGCCCGGCTGCTGCCCAGGGAGCTGCTGTCGGACCGCGTCTACGCGCTGCTGCGCGGCTGGATCGTCGCCGGGGAGCTGGTCGCGGGGCAGCGGCTGGTGGAGGCGGAGATCGCCCGCCAGGTCGGCACCAGCCAGGCCCCGGCCAGGGAGGCGATCAAGCGGTTGGCGCACGAGGGGCTGGTCATCTCCTATCCCAACCGGGGCAGCTACGTCGCGGAGATCTCGGACGAGCAGGCTCGGGAGGTGCGCGACATCAGGGTGTTGCTGGAGGAGTATGCCGCACGCGGGGCCGCCGTCCGCATCCAGCCCGACACGTTGAGCCAGCTCTCGGCCGACGTCCTGGCCATGCGGAAAGCGGCCCGCGACGGTGACATCGGGGCCTTCCGCGACGCGGACCTGGCCTTCCATCGGCGCGTCTGCGCTACCTGCGGAAACTCCTATCTGCTGCGGTTGTGGCGGACGATCGAGTCGAACCTGTGGGGCCTGCACGTGGTGGGCAACCCGCTCTACGACGGTGACTGGTCGGCGATGGCGGGTCACCACGACGACCTGGTGGCGGCGCTGGCCTCGGGCGACCCGGACGAAGCGGCCCGCCTGTTCGCCGCCCACGCCCGCGGTGAGGCCTCCCGCACCCGCCCACGGTCCCGCCCGGCCACGGAGGGGTAGCCGGGCGGGTCTCATCGCCTCAGGCGGGCGTGAGGTCGTACGACGCGCCCTTGCGCGTCTCGAAGACGACCACGCCCGCCTCCGGGCGCTCCACCTTGACCGGCCTGCCGCGTTCGGTGACCGTGACGGGCGCGGCCGTGCGGAGCGTCAGCTTGCGTCCCAGGTCGGAGCGGATGCGGCCGCGGCGCAGACCGCCGTCCCACTCCAGGTCCACCTCGAACCCGCCACGGGCCCGCAATCCCTTGAACGACCCGGCGGGCCAGGCGGCGGGCAGGGCGGGCAGCAGATGCACCTGGTCCCCGTGGCTCTGCAGCAACATCTCCGTGATGCCCGAGGTGCCGCCGAAGTTGCCGTCGATCTGGAACGGCGGGTGCAGGTCGAACATGTTGGGCGCCGTACGCGCGGGCACCAGCAGGTTGGACAGCCGCGTGTACGCCGCGGCCGCGTCCAGCAGCCGGGCCCAGAAGTTGATCTTCCAGGCCAGCGACCACCCGGCCCCCGCCTCTCCCCGCAGCTCCAGCGTCCGCCGGGCGGCCTGGGCGAGGTCCGGGGTCAGGCGGGGGTCGATCTGGTGGCCGGGGAAGAGCCCCCACAGGTGTGAGGTGTGCCGGGAGCGCGACAGCGCCGCGTCCCCCCGGTAGTCCTCCTGCCACTCCTGGATCTGCCCGAGATGCCCGACCTGGGTGGGCACGAACCTGCCCCGCGCCTCCTTGACGCGGGCTCGCATGTCCGCCTCCACCCCGAGGATCTCCGAGGCCTCCTCGAAGGCGCCGAACAGGTCCCGCAGGATCTGCATGTCCATGGTCGGGCCCGCGCAGATGCTGACGTTCTCCCCGCCGTCCTCGTGGTGCCCGACCTCGGGCGAGTGCGAGGGGTTCGTCACCAGGTAGCCGGTCCTGGGGTCGGTCTGCAGCGTGTCGAGGAAGAACTCCACCGAGCCCTTGATCAGCGGGAAGTGCTCGCGCAGCCGCCGCTCGTCGCCGGTGTAGAGGTAGCGCTCCCACAACGTCAGGCACAACCAGGCCCCGCCGCTCGGCCACACGCCGTAGAAGGCGAAGTCCACGGGCGCGGTGCCGCGCCAGCCGTCGGTGTTGTGGTGGGCCACCCAGCCGGCCGCCCCGTACTGCGTCTTCGCGGTCCGCGCGCCCGACTCGGCCAGGTCCTTGATCAGGTCGAACAGCGGGTCCATGCACTCGATGAGGTTGCCGGGCGCGGCCGGCCAGTAGTTCATCTCCAGGTTGATGTTGATGGTGTACTTGGACTCCCACGCCGGCGCGAGCGAGTCGTTCCAGACGCCCTGGAGGTTGGCGGCGTAGCCGGGGGAGCGGGAGCTGGAGATCAGCAGGTAGCGGCCATACTGGAAGTAGAGCGCGGCGAGCTGCGGGTCCGTGTCGAGCTGCTTGCGGGCGATGCGCTCGTCGGTGGGCAGCGCGACCGCCTCCGAGGTGCCCAGGTTGATCTCGACCCGCCCGAACAGCCGGTGATAGTCCTGCACGTGCTTGCGCCGCAGCACCTCGTACGGCCGCCCGCTCGCCTTCACCAGATGCCGCTCGGCCACCGCGTTCGGGTCACCGCCGACGTCCTTGAAGGAGCGGTAGCTGGAGCCCAGGGAGATCAGCAGCGTGACCTCGTCGGCCCCCTCGACCGACAGCGTGCCCCCGTCGGTCCTGACGGTGCCGCCCTTGGCCTCGGCCTTGGCCAGGGCGCGGAAGCGGACCTCGCCCTTCAGCCCCTGGGTGTCGCCGCTGACCCCGTCGAGCGCGATCGTGGCGCGCCCGGCCGCCGACGCGGTGGTGCTCTGGAGGCTGGAGAAGGCCGCCTGGAACGTCACCGAGCCGGGCTTGTCGGCCGTGTGCCGGACGACGATGACCTGGTCGGGGTTGCTGGCGAAGACCTCACGGGTGTGCCGCACACCGTCGCGCACGTACGTCACCTTGGTGACGGCGCTGGTCAGGTCGAGCTCCCTGCGGTACTCGGTGAACTCCGCGGAGCCGGGGAAGGTCAGCGTGAGGTCGCCGAGCACCTGGTAGGGCGCCTGCTCGCTGGGCTTGCCGAGGAACTTCTGGTCGGCCAGGTTCTGCGCCGCCTGCCACTTGTCCTCCCAGACCCACTGCCTGATCTGGGGGAGGGCGGCCAGCGCCTCGGGGTTGTCGTAGGTGTGGGGCCCGCCGGCCCAGATGCTGTCCTCGTTGAGCTGCAGGCGCTCGGTGTCCACGCCGCCGAACACCATCGCGCCGAGCCGCCCGCAGCCGATCGGCAGCGCCTCCAGCCATACGGTGGCGGGGCGGGTGTACCAGAGGGTGAGCGGGTTGCCCTGCGTGCCGTCCGCCCAGGCGGTGCCGGTGCCGACCCCGCTCGCGAGCAGGGATCCGGCCGCCGCCGCTCCTAAACCGGTCGCCAGCACGCCTCGCCGAGTGTAGCCGTCGGTGGTCATTTTCACTCCTATTGTGGGGGGAAAGGTGGGATGTCTGCTAGCTTGCGTGGCGTGAGTCGCATCGATGCCCACCACCACGTCTGGGACCTGTCCGTCCGGCCGCACACCTGGCTGGACTCCGCCAAGATGGCGCCCGTACGCCGCACGTTCACGCTCGACGACCTCGCCGCGCCGGCCGCCGCGGCGGGTGTGACCGGAACCGTGCTGGTGCAGGTGCTGCCCGACCTGGAGGAGACGCGGGAGTTCCTGACCCTGGCCGCCGGGTCCGCATTGGTCGCCGGAGTGGTCGGATGGGTGGACGTGACCGCGCCCGACGCCGCCGACACCCTGGCCGCCCTGCCGGAGGGGCTGGTGGGCGTGCGGCACGGCGTGCAGTCCGAGCCCGACCCGGCCTGGCTCAACCGTCCCGACGTGCGCCGCGGGCTGGCCGCCGTGGCCGCCGCCGGGCTGGCGTTCGACCTGCTGACGCTGCCGCACCAGCTCCCGGCCGCCGTCGACACGGTGGCCGCGCTGCCGGAGCTGACGTTCGTGCTGGACCACCTGTCCAAGCCGCCGATCGCCTCCGGCGAGCTGGAGCCGTGGCGCGGGCGGATCCTGGAGCTGGCCGCGCACCCGAACGTCTACTGCAAGTTGTCCGGCATGGTCACCGAGGCCGACTGGGCGTCGTGGCAGGTGGCGGACCTGCGGCCGTACGTGGAGGTGGTGCTGGAGGCGTTCGGGCCGGAACGGGTGATGTTCGGCTCCGACTGGCCGGTCTGCCTGCTCGCGGCCGGGTACGACGGGGTCGCCGGGGCCGCGGACGAGTTGTGTGCCGGGCTGTCGGAGGGCGAGCGGGCCGACGTCTTCGCCGGGACGGCGCGCCGCGCGTACCAGATTTAGGGGGCGGCCTCCACGCGGAACGTCGTGTGATAGCTGCGCGACTCCTGCGGCTCCAGCCAGATCATGCTGCCGTCCCGCCTGGCCGCCGCGTCGCCCGACACGTGGTGCGTGGACGGCTCCAGCCCGACCGCGTAGTTGCCCGAGCGCAGGTTCATCCACTCGAAGAAGTACGGGAACTCCGCCGCCCGCCACTCCAGGGCCACCCGCATGCCGAGCCGCTCGTTGACCACGGCCACCCGGTGCAGCCCGTCGGGCCGGGGGACGAGCGCGTGCTCGTACACCTGCTCCACGAACCCCGGAACGGGCCCGGGGAAGGTGAGGTGGTCGGCCTTCTGCTCGGCGACGCTGTCGCTCTGCCAGAGCGTCTCACGGATGTCGGCCTCGAACCTGGCGCCCTCGTCGAGCAGCGGCCAGCCCAGGTTGATGTGGTACAGGTACATGTGCGGGGTCGGCTCGAAGCCGTGGTTGGTCACGGTGTCGATCAGCCGGATCTCGTCGCCGCCCAGATCGGCCTCGATCCGCCGGACCATGCGCAGGTTCTCGGCGAACACCGCGGCCTGGCGCACCTCGCCCTCGGCCCACAACACGCAGCGCTCGCCGTCCCACCGCTCGCCGTAGCCGCTCAGCTTGGCGGGCAGGTTGCCGGCGCGGCCGTGCAGCCCATGGCGGACGGACTCACGCGGCGGATACCGGTAGCCGTCGCCGGGCACGGCGTCGCCGAACAACGTGTGGTCGAGCCCGGCCGTCACGATCAGCCCGGAGAACGAGCGCAGCCACGACAGCCCGTCCTCGTCGTTGTTCTCGTGCAGACCCGGATGCCGGAACCCGGTGGGGGAGCGCCAGCCGAACGAGCGCCCGGCGTGCTCGGCGTGCCCGATGTCCATGCACCTGTCCACCAGCACGTCGAACGCCAGCCCCGTGCCGGTCCTGAACTCCAGCGTCCTGATCCCGCGCTCCACGCCGTCGCCCAGCGTCACCAGCCGGACCCCGCCGGCCGCGCTCAGGTCGCCGGTCAGCTCGGCCAGCCGCCTGCGGTTCGGCCTCACGCCATCACCCACCCTCCGTTGACTTCGATGCTCTGGCCCGTGACGAACGAGGCGTCCGGCCCGGTCAGGAACGACACCACGGCGGCCAGCTCCTCCGGCGTGCCACGCCGCTGCAGCGCCTGCCGCTCCAGCACCATCCGGTTGTACGCCTCCAGATCCTCGTGGATCTCCTCCGCCGCCGTCGGGAACGCGCCGGGGGAGACGCAGTTGACCCGGATCTCCTCCGGGCCGAGCTCGCGGGCCAGCGCCCTGGTGAAGGAGGCCGCCGCGCCCTTGGTGGAGACGTAGGCGGCCAGGTCGTACCAGCCGCCGTGCATGGTGATCGAGGCGACGTTGACGATCGCGCCGCCGCCCAGCCCGATCATCTGGCGGGCCGCGTGCTGGGCGCACAACCAGTAGGCGCGCTGGTTGACCGCGACGACCTCGTCGTACTCCGCCGTCGGCACCTCCAGGAACGGCCGGGCCGGATAGATCGCGGCGTTGTTGACGAGGATGCCGACCGGGCCCAGCTTCGCGGCCGTCTCGGCGAACGCGACCTCGATGGCCGCCGCGTCGCGCAGGTCGGTCTTCAGGTTGAGCGCGCCTTCCAGGCCGCCCGCGTCGACGTCGAGTGCCGCCACCTGATGGCCGTCGGCGGCCAGGCGGCGCACGATCGCGCGGCCGAGCGCTCCGGCGGCGCCTGTGACGAGCGCCGTGCTCATATGTTCCTCCACTCGATCGGCTCCGGCACGTCCCCGTACGGGTTCGCGCCGGCCAGGTCGAGCCGCGTCAGCTCGTCCAGGGGCGCGTACCCGCGCGGATGGTCCCAGGTCAGTCCTCGCATGCCAGCACGCCCTCCGCCGCCAGCTCGGCCGCGCGCTCCGGCGGGTAGCCGAGCTCCTGGAGGAGCTCCCTGGTGTGCTCGCCGACGAGCGGGGCGCCCCTGCGCACCTCGGGCGGGGTGGCGCTGAAGCCGTAAGGGAAGCCGGGCGTGGTGACCGTGCCCTCCGTGCGGTGCTCGTAGGTGACGAACGAGCCGTTGTGCTTGACCTGGGGGTCGTTGACCAGGTCGGCGTAGCCGTACACCGGGCCGGCCCACAGGTCGTGGCGGGCGCAGATCTCCAGCCACTCGGCCGTCGTGCGCTCCGGCAGGCGGGCGGCCACCAGCGCGGTGATCTCGTCGCGCCTGGTGTGGCCGTCGGCGTCGCCGTCCATCTCGGCCAGCTCCGGCAGGTCCAGCGCCACGGCCAGCCCGTCGAGCCTCGGCATGCCGAGCGCGATGTAGCCGTCCTTCGTGGCGAACACGCCGTACGGGGCCCGGATGTAGGTGTGGCCGTGCGGCTCGCGCCCGCGCCGCTGCGGGATCCCGCCGACCGTGTAGATCGACAACTCCTGCATCTGCACGGCGACCGCCGCGTCCAGCATGTTGACGCTCACCCGCTGGCCCTCGCCGGTGCGCTCGCGGTGCAGCAGCGCGGCCAGCGCGCCCTCGAACGCGCTGTAGGCGGTGATGGCGTCGATCGCGTACGAGCCGGCGGGCACGGGCGGGTCGCCCTCGCGGCCGGTGCTCAGCATGGCGCCGCTCATGGCCTGGAGCAGCAGGTCCTGGCCTGGGCGCGAGATGTACGGGCCGCTCTCGCCGTAGCCGGACATCGAGACGTACACGATGGAGGGGTTGAGCCCGCTGATCGTGTCGTAGTCCATGCCCAGCCGCTCGGCCACGCCCGGCCGGTAGTTCTGCAGGAACACATCCGCCGTGGCCGCCAGCCGGTGCACGATCTCGCGGCCCTCGTCGGACTTGAGGTTGACGGCGAGGCTGCGCTTGTTGCGGTTGAGCGACAGGAACGAGGCGTTGACCCCGTTGCCGGTCGCGCCGCCCGCGGGGGCGTGCCGCTGCCACTCGCCGGAGACCGGCTCCACCTTGACCACGTCCGCGCCCAGGTCGCCCAGCCGCATGGCGGCCAGCGGGCCCGCCATCGCGATGGACAGGTCCACCACGCGGTAACCGTCGAGCACACCCATGTCAGCGCCCCTCGAAGACGGGCTCGCGGCGGGCGGCGAACGCGGCCCTGCCCTCGGCGGCGTCGGCGGTGGCGAAGCAGACGGTCTGCAGGTCGCGCTCGTACTGGATGGCCTGGTCGAGCGGCATCGAGTAGGCGGCCTTGAGGTTGGCCTTGGCGCTCTGGGCGGCGATCGGCGGGCGCTTGGCGATGGTGGCGGCCAGCGTCGTCGCCGCCTTCACCAGCTCCTCCAGCGGATGCACGTCGGTGACCAGCCCCCACGCCTGCGCGCGGGCCGCGTCGATGGGGTCGCCGGTGAGCAGCATGGTGGCCGCGTTGGTCGGGCCGACCGCGTGGGCCAGCAGCGCGGACTGGCCGCTGCCGCCGATCCAGCCCAGCTTGATCTCCGGGGCGGCGAACGTCGCGCTCTCTGCGGCCAGGCGGATGTCGCAGGCCATGGCCAGCTCCAGGCCGCCGCCGTAGGCGTAGCCGTTGACGGCCGCGATGACGGGCTTGCGCAGGGCACGTACGGCGTCGCCGTAGTCGCCCCTGTTGCGGAACTCCCACGGGGTGGCGTACTCGTCGAGCTCACGGATGTCGCTGCCGACGCAGAACGAGCGTTCGCCCGCGCCGGTGAGGACGGCCACTCTGATGCCGGGATCGGTGTCGACCCGGGTCAGGCAGGCACGCAGCGCGGCGGCCATGTCGGGTGTGATGGCGTTGAGCTTGGCGGGTCTGTTGAGGGTGACGACGGCCACCGGACCGTCGACGTCGAGGAGGACGTCCAAGAGAGACTCTTTCTCACTAACAGCAGAGATGTGCGTGCTGCTCGGCGTCGGCACGGGCCACTTCGACCACGACGCGCATGGCCTCCTCGGCCTTGCGGTGATGCCGGCGCCTGATCGCCTGAGCCACGCGCTCGTGACCGGGCAGCGTTTCCTTGTTGTGCGCCACCGAGCGGGTGTGCACCTGGCGCACGGACCGCAGGGCGATGCTGATCATGTCGTAGATGTAGAGCAGCAGGTCGTTGTCGGCGGCGGCGAAGACCGCCTTGTGGAAGGCCAGGTCGGCCTCGATGAACGGCTCGGGGTCGTCGGCCGTGGCGTAGAGCGCGGCCATGGCCTCGTCGATGCGCCGCACGGCCGCCGCGTCCGCCCGCTCGGCCGCCACCCTCGCCGCCCCGGGCTCCAGCGCGACCCGCAGGTCGGCCAGGACCCGGATGTCCCCTGGCTGGGGCTCGGGCTCGAAGCGCCAGCTCAGCACGTCGGCGTCGAGCAGGTTCCAGGACTCGCGGGGGCGCACGATCGTGCCCGCGCTCCTCCTGGTCTCCAGCAGGCCCTTCCCGGCCAGGACCTTCACGCCCTCCCGTACGGCGGAGCGGCCCACACCGAGCTCGCCGACCAGCTCCTCCTCGATGGGGATGGACGAGCCGGGGTCGATCGTGCCGCCGACGATGCGGGCGCCGAGGGCGCGGACGACCTGGACATGCCGGGCCGAGTCCCGCTGGGAATCGTTTGCCACGGCTCCGCACGCTATCCCGAGCGCACGGGTTTTCATAGTCCTTCATCTGATGAAGTTAGATTTTCATCCGATGAAGTGACATTGAGGCGACTTGGTAGTACCTTTCTGCGAAGTGGTATGACCAATCGTCCTGAGGTGATCGCCCTGGCCACCGATCCTGTCTCCGACGCCCTGAGCGGCCTGATCCGCGACCTCGGCGAGGGCGCCCGCCTGCCGCCCGAGCGCGAGCTGGCCGAGCAACTCGGCGTCAGCCGCACCGCGCTGCGCGACCGCCTGCGGCTTCTGGAGGGCTTCGGCGTGCTGAACAGGCGTCAGGGCTCAGGCACCTACGTCCAGCGCCTGGCCCCGCAGGGCCTGGAGTTCGCCCTCGACCTGGCCCTGTCGGCCAGCCACCTCAGCATCGAGTCCCTGCACTCCGTTCGCGTGGCGCTCGAACGCCAGGCCGCAAGGGAGGCGGCGCGCAAGGGCGACCCGATCGCCATCGCCCACGTCGGCAAGGCGCTGGCCGACATGGAGGCCGCCGCCACCGCCGAGGACATCGACGACGCCGACTTCGCCTTCCACCAGGCGCTGCTGCACGCCACCGGCAACGCCGCCCTGACGTTCTTCGCCGACGCGATGACCGGCGTGCTCTTCCGTGCCGTACGCCAGCGCCGCGACCGGCTCAAGACCCACCCCAAGGACAAGGAGCTGTCGGTGGCCGCCCACCGCCCCCTGTACGAAGCGCTGCTGGCCGGCGACGAGGACGCCGCGGGCAAGGCGAGCGACGACCACTTCCAGATCTGGCACGACCTGTTCACGCAACCCCGGATGGAGAGGCCATGACGAAGACCCCCGGACCGACCCTCGGACTGATCCACACCTCGGCGACCCTGGTGCCGGTGTTCGCCGAGCTGTGCGCGAAGCACCTGCCGGGCGTCGAGACGTTCAACATCGTCGACGACAGCCTGATCAAGAACACCATCAGCGCCGGCCACCTCACCCCCCTCACCGCCCGCCGGGTCGCCGACCACATCGGCTCCGCCCAGGCCGGCGGGGCCGACCACATCCTGGTCACCTGCTCCTCGATCGGCGCGGCCGTCGAGGCGGCGGAACCGCTGACCGGCGTGCCCGTGACCCGGGTGGACCGGCCCATGGCCGACCGTGCGGTCGCGCTGGGCAGCAGGATCGGCGTGTGCGCCACCCTGTCCACCACCCTCGACCCCACCGCCGACCTGGTACGCCGCCGCGCGGAGGCGGCCGGGGCCGAGATCACGCTGACGGCGCGGCTGTGCGAGGGCGCGTTCGAGGCCCTGATGAGCGGCGACGCCGCCACCCACGACGCCCGCGTGGCCGCCGCCCTGGCCGAGCTGGCCGGTCAGGTGGACGTCATCGTGCTGGCCCAGGCGTCGATGGCCCGGGTCGCCGGCGCGGTCGAGTCCCCGGTGCCCATCCTGGCCAGCCCGCCCCTGGCCATGGAGCACCTGGCGAAGGAGCTCTATGCGTGACCTGACCGTCGCCACGTACCGGCTGGTCACCCGCCTGCCGCTGGAGCAGGCGGTGAGCGCGCTCGCGGGCGAGCAGAGCACCGGCACGTTCGTCAGCGTCGCCGGCGAGACCGACGAACTGCGTGCCCGGCACAGCGCGGTGATGCTCGACCTCACGGAGATCCCCGCCCCGATCACCGAAGCCCTGCCCGGCACGCGCGGCGACGGCCCGCTGCGCGCCGCGCTCGTCCGCATCGGCTTCCCGCTGGACAACACCGGCCCTTCCCTGACGAACCTGTTCCCGGTGGTCGCGGGGAACCTGTACGAGATGCGCGAACTGGCCGGGCTCAAGCTCGTCGACCTGGAGCTGCCCGCCGCGTTCGGGGAGGCGTACCTACCGGCCGGCTACGCCGTCGAAGGCACCCGGCGGCTGGTGGGCCGGCCCGAGGGCGTGCTGATCGGCACCATCGTCAAGCCGAACGTCGGCCTGCGCCCCTCCGACTACGTGGACCTGGTGCTGGAGCTGGGCCTGGCCGGGGCCGACTTCATCAAGGACGACGAGGTGAACGCCGACTGCCCGCCCGCGCCCCTGGCCCAGCGCATCAGGGCCGTGACGGGGGCGCTCGACGAGGTGGAGCGGCGTACGGGGCGGCGGCCGATGTACGCCTTCAACATCAGCGACGAACCCGACCGCATGCTGCGCAACCACGACATGGTGGTGGCGGCCGGCGGGACCTGCGTCATGGTCAACCTGAACGTCGTCGGCTTCCCCGCCGTCGCCATGTTGCGCCGGCACGCCAGGGTGCCGATCCACGCCCACGTCACCGGCATCGGGATGCTGGCCCGGCATCCTGGGCTGGGGATCGGGCACGTGGCCTACCAGAAGCTGGCCCGCCTGACCGGCATCGACCACCTGCACTGCGGCGGCTTCCACAGCAAGTTCTACGTCACCGACGACGAGGTGACGGACATGGTCGCGGCGGTGCGCTCGCCGCTCCTCGGCGGCTTCCCGTGCCTGCCCGTCCTGTCGTCGGCCCAGTGGGCCGGGACGGCTCCCGTCACGCTGGAGCGTACGGGGACCAGCGATCTGCTGGTGCTGGCGGGCGGGGGCGTCCTCGGCCATCCCGACGGGCCCGCCGCCGGGATCACCAGCATCCGGCAGGCATGGGAGGCGGCCGTCGCGGGGGTGCCACTGGACGAGGTGGACTCGCCGGAACTGGCCAGGGCACTGGAACGCTTCGGCGGGGTGGTGGCACGGTGACACGGGCTCCCCAGCGCGTCGTCCAGGCGCTTGCGGTGGCGCGGGCTTCCCTGGGTGCCGTCCGGGCGCTTGTGGTGGCGTCATGACGGTGTTCGCCTTCGTGGCCGACGACTTCACCGGGGCCACGGACGCGCTGTGGCAGTTCCGGCGGTTCGGGTTGTCCGGGTCCCTGGTCACCGACGTGGCTCACCTGCACGATCGGGACGACGTCATCGGCATCGCCACCACCGCCCGGGCGTCGGCCGACCCGGTGGCCTCGGCGCTGCCCGCACTCAAGGCCGTGGCCGCCCTCCGGCCGCTGGTCGTCCAGTACAAGATCTGCTCGACCTTCGACTCCTCTCCCGACCACGGCAGCATCGGCGCGGTCGTCGCGGCCCTGCACGGTGAGGGCCTGGCCGGGCGCGCGGTGCCGGTGCTCGCCGCCCAGCCCGAGTTCGGCCGCCACACGTGGTACGCCAACCACTTCGTCCGGGCCGGGGACGAGTTCGTCCGCCTCGATCGTCACCCTCCGGCGCGCGACCACCCGGTCACCCCCGCCGCGGAGGCTGACCTGCGGGTACGGCTGATGGTGCAGGGCGCGGGACCTACGGGATGGTTGCCGGCGGAGGCGTCGTGGCCGGCGTACGAGGCCAGGCGAGGGGAGGCCGCCTTCGTCGCGGACGCCACGACCGACGACCACCTCCTGGCCCTCGGCCGCCACCTCCTCACCGACGCCACCACCGGGGGAACGCTTTACTGCGTCGGCTCCGGAGGCCTGAGCTACGCCCTGGCCTCGGCATACGCCCTGGCCGTCCCGTCGACTGCCCACTCACCGACCGCCCAACCTGACACCACCGCCCGGCAGGCCACCATCTCCCCGCCCGGATCCCCGCCTGGATCCCCGCCCGGATCCCCGGCTGGGGCCTTGCCTGGAGCCCTGGGCGTCTCACCGGCTGGAGCCCTGCCCGGAGCCTCGCGTGGAGCCTCGGGTGTCTCACCGGCTGGAGCCCTGCCTGGGGCCCTGCCTGGGGTGCTGGCTGGGGCGGATGGGCGTGGTGCGGTGCCGCTCGGGCCTGCGGGGCCGGTGCTGGTCGTGTCCGGGAGCCGCTCGCCGGTCACCGCCCGCCAGATCGACACGGCTGAACGGGCGGGCTGGCGGGTGCTGGACGTCTCCGAGGGGACGGACGCCATCGCCGGGGCCGAGGCGAGCCTGCGGGACGGCCGTCACACCATCGTGCAGTCGACGCGAGGCCCGGCACGCGACCCCGCCGGAATCGGCGAACTGCTCGGCCGGGTGGCCGCCGCCGCGGTCCGGGCCGGGCTCGTGCGGCGCCTGGTGGTGGCGGGCGGCGACACCTCGGGCCAGGTCGTGGCCGCACTCGGCGCGTACGCGCTGGACGTGGTCGCCTCACTGGCGGTGGGCGGCCCCGTGTGCGTCCTGTCCTCGGACGACCCGGCCTGCGACGGCCTGGAGCTGGCGCTCAAGGGCGGCCAGGTGGGCGGCCCCGACTACTTCCTGACCGCCGCCACCGGAACGACCACCCGCCTGCCGTCGTAATGACGCCGCCACCCGGAACGGCCACCCGCCTGACGCCGCTCGCGACCGAAACGGCCACCCGCCTGCCGTCGTAATGACGCCGGCGCCGGGACGGCCACCCGCCTGACGCCGCTCGCGCGCACGACCGGGACGACCACCCGCCTGACGTCGCCCCGCGATACGACGGCTGGAGTAGGCCGACGGTGGCGGCGCACTCCCTTGGGCGCAGGTGGGAACGGGACCCCTGCCTGATGCCGGGACCCCCGCGTTCCGGGCACCGTGGAGGGCGAGAAGGAAGCCGCAACGGCAGGGGAGTGAAGTCATGAGATATCCGGAACTGCAGGGGAAGGTGGCGCTGATCACCGGAGGCTCAGGGGGGATCGGGCGGGGGACCGCGAAGGTGCTGGCCGAGCAGGGCATGCGGGTCGTCGTCAACGGCCGCGACCCCGTCGCCATCGAGGCCGCCGTGAAGGAGGCCGCGACGTCCGCCGAGGCCGCGAAGTCCGGAGGCACGGCGATCGGGGTGGCCGCGGACACCACGGACCTGGCCGCCGTCGAGTCCATGCGCCAGGAGGTCGAACGCCGGTACGGCGCGGTGGACGTACTGGCGATCTTCGCGGGCGGCGGCACCGGACGACCGGCGCCGATCGACCAGACCAGCGAGGACGACTGGCACGCCACCGTGCACGCGAACCTCACCTCCACCTTCCTTGTCATCAAGAGCTTCCTGCCGAGCATGAGAGAGCGGCGGCAAGGCTCGATCATCACCATGTCGTCGCTGGCCGCCCGCACCCCGACCCCCGCCTCCGTCGCCTACACCGCGGCCAAGGCGGGCGTGATCGCCCTGACCAAGCAGCTCGCGCACGAACTGGCCCCCGCCGGCATCCGGGTCAACAACATCGCGCCGTCGACGATCATGACGGAGCGGCTGGAGAGCAGGATGCCCAGGGAGTTCGCGGAGCGCATGCTGGCCGAGCACCCCCTCGGCAGGCTCGGCACGCCGCTCGACGTGGCCAACGTGACGGCCTTCCTCGCCTCCGACGCCTCCTCCTGGCTCACCGGGCTCACGATCGACGTCGCGGGAGGCAAGTGGATGCCGTGAGGCGAGGCGGCATGATGGGCCGATGGAGTTTCAGCCGATCGAACGCGCAGCTCAGGCGTTCCAGCAGCCCGTGACCGCCCGCCACATCGAGCAGATCAGCCGGCGCGTCTTCGACGGTGACGCCGTCTCGGCCAGGGAACTGGGGCTGGGCATGTACAACAACACCTACAAGGTCACGGTCGAAGGTCAGGACCGGCCGGTGATCATGCGCTTCGCGCCGGAGCCCGCCCGGCAGTTCGCCTCGGAGCGGGAGTTGATGCGCAACGAGTACGCCACCGTCCCGTACCTCTCGGTGATCGCCCCGCTGATGCCGCGGGTCATCGCGGCAGACTGGTCGCACGAGCTGATCGGCCGGGACTACCTGATCCAGACGTGCCTCGGCGGGGTGCCCGCGCCCGAGCACCTGCGTGACTATCCGCGACCAACCTGGCGGAGCTTCTACCGGCGGCTGGGGGAGATCACGAGGACCGTGCACGACGTACGCGGGCCGCGGTTCGGGCCGGTTGCGGCGCCCGCGTACGACACCTGGAGTCAGGCCGTCGCCGGCTCGCTGGCCGAGATCGCGGCCGATGTGGAGAGCGTCGGCCTCGACGCCGCTGACCTGCGCAAGGTCGCCGACCTGGCCGCCGAGCGGCACCACCTGCTGGACGAGATCACCGAGCCCCGCCTGCTCGCCGGCGACCTGTGGACCGTCAACGTCATGATCGCCGCCGAGGCCCCCGAGCCCACGATCACCGGCGTCCTGGACCTGGATCGCACCTGGTGGGGCGACCCGGCGGCCGACTGGACCATCCGGCTGGCCTCGGCGAGGAGGGACGAGCGGCTGGCGTTCTGGGAGGCGTACGGCGAACTCGGCGGTGACCAGGCGGCGGAGTGGCGCTCACTGGTCTACGAGGTCCGCCACCTGGGCGCGGTTCGCCTGGAGCGGCACCGCCACGGGCAGGGCGACCGGGTCAGGGAGTCGTACGACGCTGTGGCGGCCGCGCTCGCCGCGCTCACATCCGGCCGTCGGCACATATGATGTGGGTCACTTTGCGTGAGCGTCAAATATTGTCCGGATCCTGTGACACAAGCGCTTCTCCGGCCCGCTCAAGAGGGCCTCTGGTAAGCACCGTTTCCGCAGGTCGAAGCTGCTTTTTGGGCTAACGAACAGGCCGTGTCGATCAATTGTGAGTGACCTGACCGTTATATCTCACGGTTTCTCTCCGTTATGTTTCTGAATATATTCTTGCGCGTTGATCGCCATCTTGACGTCATGTGAATTTCGCGATGCGAGATGGGTTTTGGTTGAGGGGGCGCTTCTCCGCCCGGAAGTTCGCGCCCTCGATCAGCGCGAACGGAGAGTAATGGGCAAGTACCTGCTCCGCAGGTTGGCAATAAACGTGATCCTCGTCGCCATCGCGGCGAGCCTGGCGTACATGCTCGCGGCCACCACCATGAACCCGCGGGCGGCGTACGAGGGCCGGCAACCCCCGGTCCCTACGGCGACCATCGACGCCACGCTCGATGCCTACAACCTGAACGACAAGGTCCCTGTGATCCAGCGCTACGCGACCTGGGCCTCGGGCGTCATCACCGGAGACTTCGGCAAGACCTGGAACGGCGGCTCGGTCAACCAGGAGATGAGCCGCCGGGTCATGGTGAGCCTTCGCCTCCTGCTCATCGGCACATTGGTCGGGTTCGCCGTCGGTGTGGCGCTGGGCGCGGTCTCAGCGGTGAAGCAGTACAAGTTCAGCGACCGGTTAATAGGCGTCAGCTCCTTCGTGATCATGGCGATCCCCGTGTTCGTGCTGGCCACCCTGCTGGCGATCGCGACGTACAACGTCAACAGAGGGCTGGGGTTCACGCTGATCGAGTACACCGGCGAGTACAACCCCCGGTTGTCCGGATGGGACCAGTTCCTCAACCGGCTGAACCACCTCGTCCTGCCGACGATCTCGCTCAGCCTCGGCTCGATCGCCTTCTACAGCCGTATCCAGCGCAACATGATGCTCGACGTGCTCGGCCAGGACTTCGTACGCACCGCGATGGCCAAGGGCCTGCGGCGCCGGACGGCCCTGATCAAGCACGCGCTGCGGACCGCGCTGATCCCCTCGGCCACGTACTTCGCCTTCGCGTTCGGGACGATGTTCACCGGCGCGACGTTCACGGAGAAGATCTTCGCCTGGCATGGCATGGGCGCCTGGCTGGTCGACTCGATCAACCAGAACGACGTGAACTCCGTGGCCGCGGTGACCCTGTTCGCCGCCGTGTGCGTCCTGGTCGCCTCCTTCCTTTCTGACCTGCTGGTCGCGGCCCTCGATCCTCGGGTGCGGGTGAGTTGAGATGCGCTCGAAAGTAGTCCTCAGGCGCCTGCTGCGTAACAAGCAGGCCCGCTACGGTTGCGTCGCGCTGATCGTGCTGATCGCGCTGGCCTACGTGGGCCCCTTCTTCGGCTCCTACGACTGGACCGACAAGGACTTCCTGTCCTTCCTGTCGGCCCCCGACGGCGACCACTGGTGGGGCACGACCTCGATCGGCCAGGACATGTTCGCGGTCACCCTGCGTGGCATGCAGAAGTCGATCATCATCGGCCTGCTGGTGGCGCTGATCTCCACCGGCCTGGCCGCGATCGTGGGCGCGTTCGCCGGATATTTCGGTGGATGGGTGGACAGGGCCCTCATGTGGGGCGTGGACCTGCTGCTCGTCCTGCCGAGCTTCCTGATCATCGCGATCGTCTCTCCACGGCTCAGGGACGGCTCGTGGATGTGGTTCGTCGCCCTGCTGGCCGCGTTCTCCTGGATGATCACCTCCAGGGTGGTCCGCAGCATGACGCTCTCACTGCGCGAGCGCGAGTACGTCCTGGCCGCCGTCTACATGGGCATCCCACGCTGGAAGATCATCTTCCGGCACATCGTTCCCAACCTGTCCTCCTTGCTGATCATCGACGCCACCCTGAACGTCAGTGGCGCGATCATCGGCGAGGCGGCGCTGTCCTTCTTCGGCTTCGGCATCCAGCCGCCCGACGTATCGCTCGGCACGCTCATCGCGGAGGGCTCCCGCAACGCCACCGGCTACCCGTGGTTGTTCGCCTTCCCCGCCGGCCTGCTGGTCGCCCTCGTGCTCAGCGTGAACCTGATCGGCGACGGCCTGCGTGACGCACTCGACCCGGGGAGCAACTCGTGAGCATCTTGGAGGTCCAGGACCTCACCGTCACCTTCTCCGGCGGCATCGAGGCCGTGCGCGGCGTCAGCTACGGGGTCGAGCGCGGCGAGGTGCTCGGCATCGTCGGCGAGTCCGGCTCCGGCAAGTCCGTGACCTCGCTGGCCGTCATGGGCCTGCTGCCGCAGAACGCCGTGGTCAGCGGCTCGGTCAAGCTGCACGGCCAAGAGCTGCTCGGCATGAGGGAAGACGACCTGGTCAAGGTGCGCGGCAAGGCGATCAGCATGATCTTCCAGGATCCGCTGTCCGCCTTCACCCCCGTGTACACCATCGGAGACCAAGTCGCCGAGGCCGTCCGCGTGCACCAGAAGATGGCCAAGGACAAGGCCGCCAAGCGGGCCGTGGAGCTGCTCGACCTCGTCGGCATCCCCAACCCGGGCCTGCGGGCCAAGGCGTTCCCGCACGAGTTCTCCGGCGGCATGCGGCAGCGCGCGATGATCGCCATGGCCATCGCCAACGACCCCGACCTGCTGATCTGCGATGAGCCGACCACCGCGCTCGACGTCACCATCCAGGCGCAGGTCCTGGAGGTGCTCAAGACCGCGCAGCAGGAGACGGGCGCGGGCATCGTGATGATCACCCATGACCTGGGCGTCATCGCCGGCATGGCCGACCGGGTCCTCGTCATGTACGCGGGCCGGCCGGTCGAGCAGGGGCCGGTGGACGACATCTACTACCGGCCGCGCATGCCGTACACGATGGGGCTGCTCGCCTCGATCCCCAGGGTCGACGGCGAGGAGGGGCCGCTCGTCCCCATCGACGGCAACCCGCCCTCGCCGTCGTCGCTGCCGCCCGGCTGCCCGTTCGCGCCGCGCTGCCCGATGAAGGTGGACATGTGCGACGACGAGGAGCCGCCGCTGACCCCCTTCGCCGGCGGGCGCCACGTGGCCTGCATCCGCTCGCACGAGATCGAGCACAAGGGCCTGACCGGCGCGGACGTGTTCCCGGTGCCGGTCATCCCGCCGAGTGAGGTCGTACGGATCCCGCGCGCCGAGCGTGCCACCGTGCTCGAACTCGACGACATGAAGCGGCACTACCCGCTGATGAAGGGCGCGATCTTCAAGCGCCGCGTCGGCACCGTGTTCGCGGTGGACGGCATCAGCCTCGACGTCGCCGAGGGCGAGACGCTGGCCCTGGTCGGCGAGTCGGGTTGCGGCAAGACCACGACGCTGCAGCAGATCATGCAGCTGGAGCCGCCGCAGGGCGGCCGCGTGGTCGTGCTCGGCAAGGACAGCGCCAAGCTGACCAAGGCCGCGCGCAAGGCGCTGCGCGAGGACCTGCAGATCGTCTTCCAGGACCCGATGGCCGCGCTCGACCCGCGCATGCCGGTCGGCGACATCATCGCCGAGCCGCTGCGCGCGCACGGTAAGACCAGGGACGTGCGCGCCAGGATCGCGGAGCTGCTCCAGCTCGTGGGCCTGTCCCCCGAGCACGCCGAGCGGTATCCGCAACAGTTCTCCGGCGGCCAGCGCCAGCGCATCGGCATCGCCCGCGCGCTGGCCCTGGAGCCGAAGGTGCTGGTGCTGGACGAGCCCGTGTCGGCACTCGACGTCTCCATCCAGGCAGGCGTGATCAACCTGCTGGAGGAGCTGAAGAACAGGCTCGGCCTGTCCTACCTGTTCGTGGCCCACGACCTGGCCGTGGTCAGGCACCTGGCCGATCGTGTGGCCGTCATGTACTTGGGCAGGATCGCCGAGGTCGGGACGGTCGAGGATGTCTACGATCATCCCGCCCACCCCTACACGCAGGCGTTGTTGTCGGCGATCCCGTTGCCCGACCCCGAGATGGAGCGCACCCGCAAGCGCATCCTGCTCGAAGGCGACCTGCCCAGCCCGGCCGACCCGCCGTCTGGATGCAGGTTCCGCACCCGCTGTCCCAAGTTCGCCCGGCTCAGTGAGGCCGAACAGCGGCGGTGTGTGGACGAGGAGCCCTCGGTGGCCAGGCAGGCGAACGCCGTCGACCACGGTGCCGCCTGTCATTACGCGGAGGAGATCGAGGTCATCACGGCCTCGGAAAATCAGGAGGAAGAGTGAAGGTTCGTTACCGTGCGGCCGCTGGGCTGGCGGTGCTGGCCCTGGCCGTCGCTGCCTGTGGCGGAGGCGGCTCCGAGAGCAAGCAGCCGAGCGCCGAGAAGTCCCAGCAGGCACAGCAGCAGATGACGGAGACCCCGTCGATCAGCATCAACCCTGTTCCGTACGAGCAGGTCAAGGACGGCGGCACGCTCACCCTCGCGATAGGGCAGTGGCCGACCCAGTGGAACCCCCTGCACGTGGACGGCAACCAGGCCGACACGGCGACCATGCTCGACCCGATCATGCCGCAGCTCATGATGGCTGATGAGAACGCGCAGTTCACGCCGAACGCCGACTACGTCACCGACGTGAAGAACGAGACGGTGGACGGCAAGCAGGTCGTCACGTACACGCTCAACGACAAGGCCAACTGGTCGGACGGCACGCCGATCACCTACAAGGACCTCGCGGCGGCGTGGAAGGCCAACAACGGCGAGAACAAGAAGTTCAAGGCTGCCTCCACGGACGGCTGGGACAAGATCGAGTCGGTCGAGAAGGGCGACTCGGACAAGGTCGCCGTCATCACCTTCAGTAAGCCGTACCTGGAGTGGGAGGGCCTGTTCAACCGCGGCACCTCGCACCTCGTCCCGGCCGAGCACATCGGCTCGCCCGAGGCGTACGAGAAGGACTACCTGCAGAAGATCCCGGCCACCGCTGGGCCCTTCAAGGTGGAGTCGATCGACGAGGGCACCAAGACGCTCACGCTCGTGCGTGACGACAAGTGGTGGGGCAAGAAGGCCAAGCTCGACAAGCTCATCTTCCGTACGATCGCCGACTCCTCCGCCGAGGTGAACGCCTTCGCCAACGGCGAGCTGGACGCCGCCTACATCGAGGCGGGCAACCCGGCCAACCTGCAGCGGGCCAAGGAGGTGCCGAACGCGGAGATCCGCAAGGCGCTCAGCCCGAACTGGCGGCACATCACGGTCAACAACCAGAGCGAGTTCCTGAAGGACAAGTCGGTCCGTCAGGCCGTTCAGTACGCGATCAACCGTGACGTGATCACGCAGTCGGACCTGAAGGACATGGAGTGGCCGCTGCAGACGCTCGGCAACCACGTCTTCATGAACAACGACAAGCGCTACGTCGACAACTCCGGCGACCTCGGCAAGTACAACCTGGACAAGGCCAAGCAGTTGCTCGACGCGGCCGGCTGGAAGCAGGAGGGCGACTACCGCAAGAAGGACGGCAAGGAGTTCGCGCTGGACTTCGTCATCCCGGCCTCCGTGGCGACCGCGAAGACCGAGGGCGAGCTCTCCCAGGCCATGCTCAAGGAGGCCGGGATCAAGCTGACGATCCGCCCGGTCCCCGATGACAAGTTCTTCAACGACTTCATCATCAAGGGCGACTTCGACCTGGTGCCGTTCTCCTGGATCGGCACGCCGCTGCCGCTGGGCGGCCTGCCCCAGATCTACAAGTCCGGCTCCGAGAGCAACTTCCCCAAGGGCAGCGACCCGGCCGTGGACGCCGCCATCGCGGCGACGGTTGACGAGACCGACCCGGCCAAGGCCGCCGAACTGGCCAATGCCGCCGACAAGCTGATCTGGGACCAGGTGCACACCATCCCGCTGTACCAGCGCCCCGACATCTGGGCCGTGAAGAAGACGGTCGCGAACTACGGTGCTCGCGGGTACAAGTACTACGACTACACGGCGATCGGCTTCACCGGCTGATCCCCTCCCGCACGAAGAACCCCCGGCCGCGCACCCGCGGCCGGGGGTTCTTTCATGGACGATCAGCCGTGCGAGTCGGCCACAGAGCCCTTGAACGTGGTGAGACAGGACGGGCCGTTCTGGCCGTCGAAGCGGACGGAGTCGAAGAAGTCACGGAAGTCGACGTAGAAGTTGCCCTTGCCGCGCGGGCTGGTCACCGCCGAACAGCCGCCGTAGGCGGCCTCCGAGAACAGGTGGATCCAGGAGTCGGTACGGTTCCAATCCGACTTGGACCGGTCCGCGATGCCCAGCGCGGCCAGATCGGGGGTGTTGCCGGTGATCTGGACGATGTCCCCGGTGCCGTCGAGGCCGGAGAACAAACAGTAGTTGCCTTCCTGACACCGGTCATAGCCAGCGGCGGCCTGAGCGGGGGTCGCCAGGGCCGCCAGGGCGGCGGCAGCGAGGGGTAAAGCCCAAATGTGAAGCTTCTTGCCCATCATTCCTCCATGGGTGAAACTTTCTTTCGGCACGAACATACCTCGTGCGATCTTGTCAGGAAAGGGGTTGACTAAACGGCCGCGGTGAGCGATACCTCCACCGCGCCGCGGGTGCCCCAGCGGTTGACCCGCCAGCAGGTCAGCACGGCGTACACGTACATCGGGCGCAGCACCAGCAGTCGCCAGAGCGAGGCCAGCGGGGCCAGCGCGAACGCCAGCAGCAGTGCCCCCGTGCTCTCGTCGTTGCGCCGCACCGTGAAGAGCCGCAGCGCCATCAGGTAGTTCATGGCCAGCCCGATCTGCGCCGCCGCCAACGACACCTCGCCCACGTGTGCCCGGCAGGCCGGGTCCGCGATCAGCACGACCGGGATGGCCAGGGCGAGCAGCAGGTGCAGATACTCCGACACCGTCGTCCAGAACACCACCCCGGTCAGCGGCATGTACCGCAGCCACCACAGGTGCCGCACCGTGGTGCCGCGCATCCAGCGCAGTTGCTGGTTGGCGTAATGGCTCACCCGCTCGGGCACGAGCGTGAACACCAGGGACGACGGCTGGTGCACGGTGTTGCCGGCGAGCAGCGCGTAGAAGGTGAGCATCGAGTCGTCGTTCATCTGCATCGGACGCCCGCGGAAGTGCTCGTTCTCATAGGCTCCGGCACAGCGGCGGACCACGTTCGCCCGGTAGAAGGCCAGCGTGCCGGAGTTGATCGTCACGCGCCGCAACACCGACTGGGCGCTGCGCAGCCCGCGGGTGAAGGGCAGGTACAACACGCAGGTCAGCCGGGTGAGCAGGTTGGCGGTGCGGTTGAGCACCAGCACGTGCCCGGCCACCGACCGCACCTTCGGATCGGCGAACGGGGCCAGCCCTTCCTTGACGGCGTGCCGGTCGAGCACGGAGTCGCTGTCCAGGGTGAGGAAGATGTCGGCGTCGTCCTGCGCCAGCACGTGCATCTGGGCGAAACGCTTGCCCCGGTTCACGGTACGGTCCCAGGTCGTCTCGATGCCCCTCGCCGCGGCCTGGGCCTCGAACTCCCGGCGTACGTCGTCGTAGGAGACGGCCGACCCGTCGTCCACCACCCGCACCCGGTTCACCCGCCGGCTCTGCGTCAGCACGGAACGCAGGCACGCGCTCAGCGCCTGCGGATCCTCGTTGTAGACGGGGATCTGCACGGTCACCCGCAGCGCGTTGACCTGTCCCCGGCGCCCCGACGGGATCCGGACCGGCCGCTCGAACCAGGACAGCGGCATCCACCACAGCAGCAGGAAGGAGGCCAGCCAGGCCACTGACATATCGTACGGCCGCCCCCCGATGGCCCCCGCCAGCGCGGCCAGGTGGGCCACGCCCCAGGCGGCGTACGCGGCGATCGGGAGCGCGCCCAGGAGGAGGAGCTTTCCGCGTCCGGCATAGCGGGCGGCGAGATTGACTGGTTCCACCGTTCTCCTTTCACGGGCACAGCGGGCCCCGGCCGCGCCGGAACCCGAACCGCACCAGGAGGGCGGCGGTCAGCACCAGCGACACGCAGAGGCCGACCAGCCAGAGGTGCCCGCCCGACAGCGCGGCCACGGCGACGCCACCGCCGAAGCCGGCCAGAGATCCGTACGACACAGGGACTCCTTGGGTGCCAAGAGGTAACGCAGGTGATCTCGCCGGAGGGGGGTCCACGTAACCGTCGCGTCACTTAAAGGCATGTACAAGCGCTTTATGTCCGCTGAAAACGGGCATGTCGGTTTAATTCATGATTGGTGGAGGGCAACGGTGATCTGCTGGGTGGCGCCGGCCGCGCCTCGAAGGTCGGCGAACGTCAGGCGCAGCGACGGGCCCGTGGTGGCTGAGGTGACGGTCGGGGGCGCGGACTTCACCGCGGTCACCGGGCGCTCCCAGGTGACGGCGAGCGTGGCGGCCTGGCGCGGCGGGTCGGAGACGCACAGCACGGCGGTGCCGTCGGGCCGCTCACGGATGAGCACGCACGCGGCGGCGCTCACGGAAACCCCGCCCCCAGCCCTTGTGATCGCGGGGATGTGGCCTGGTGTCCAGAAGTTCGCCGCTGTCAGACCCAGTTCGGGGATGGCGATCGCCTGTACGTCCGCCGAGTTCGCCAGGATTCGCACCCGGCCGCGCGCCGCCGCCCTGGCCCGGGTGGCCTCCTCGGTCGCGCCGGGCATGAGCGTGTAGGCGTAGGACGCGCCCGCCGGGTCGATGCCGTGGTCGAGCCACAGGGTCAGGTAGGGGCGGGTGATCGGGTCGGGGGAGCCGCCGGCGTTGATGTCCCGCCAGGAGCCGGTGCGCTCCTCGTACAGGAGGTCGAGGCTGGTGGGGGAGGGGAAGACATATCCGGCATGTCCAGCCATGTGCACCCACGAGACGCCGGTCCGCCGCGCTTGCCGCCCCCGTTCGAGAGCCGCAGTCTCGCCGTCGACGCGGACGGCGACCGCGCCGTCCTCACCCAGGCGGCGGTCCACGGCTTCGCCGCCCCCAGGCAGCCGCCGGTTGTCCACGGCTTCACTGGCCTCGCTCAGCCGCCGGTTGCTCACGACCTCGCTCAGCCGCCGGTTGCTCACGACCTCGCTCAGGCGGCGGTTGTCCACGACCGTCTCCACCGGCACTCCGTCGGCGCACCCGATCCCCGCCCCCAGACACACCACGCAGTCGTCCAGGAAGAACCACGACTTCCTGGCCGCCAGCGTGCCGCCCAGCCCCCGCAGGTCCTGGCCCACCGCCGCGAACTCCCCGTCCGTCGCGCCCCCGGCCCATACCGTGTCCGGCCGGGGCAGCGCCCACTCGCCGCCCTCGCCGTCCGCCAGGCGCTTGGTGGAGACCGTGACCCCCGGCAGCCGGTACGGGTCCACGGTCGGCCAGAACCCCTCCGCGTACTGTTCCTCGTCCCCCCACCACGACAACCACCCGGCCCCGGTGTGCCAGCCCCGCGCGTTCTCCCCGTTGCCGTACTCGTAGTGCGCCACCCGCCGGGACGCCATGCTCACCGAGGCCGCCCAGCCCGGCCGCCGGTGCGTCGCCCGGTCCATGCCGGGGAACAGCCGGTGCCCCACGGGCTCGGGCGCCGCCGGCTCCTTCGCGGCGGCCACGGCCTGGAGACGCGCCGTGCCGGCGACATCCAGGCCCTCCACCGGACGGCCGCGCTCCAGCCAGCCCTTCACCATGGCCCGCCAGCGCGCCTCCCGGTCCCCACTCGCCGATCCGCCCGCCGACCCGCCTGCCGATCCGCCCGTCGATTGGGCCAGTAGCGCGATGGAGGCGAGCAGGTTCTGCGCGCGCTGCCGGCCGCCGTTGCGCCGGCTGATGCCGCGCCCGGCCACGTTGTCCATGACCAGCCCGTTGTAAACGAACGGCGCCACCCCCCGCTCCACCACGTCCAGGAACGCCCGCAGGTCCGGCCCGTCCAGGTCCCAGGCCGAGCCGCGCAGCAGCGCCCGCAACATCGCCAGCCCGCCGATCAGCACCGCGCCGTAGCCGCCGACGTACGGGACGCGGGAGTGCTGGAGGTAGGACCCGTCGGCGTGGAAGCCGTCTCCCGAGGCGACAGGCGTGTACACGGGGGCCAGCGCCTCCCTGGCGAACTGGATCCGCACCCCCTCACCCCCGAGCACCCCGCGCACCGCCAGCACCCGGCACAGGTCCACCCGATTGGCGCCGGTGCTGTTGCCCTCGTAACGCGCCACCGCCGACTCCGGCACGAACGCGTCCACCGCCGCGCAGCACCTGCCCGCCCTGGGCTCCGTCAGCCGCCCGGACATCAGCACCGCCGTGTCCAGCAGCGCCTGCGGGCCGCCGATCCGCCAGTGCCACCAGTTGCCGTACGGGGTGGTGCCCGGGTGGTAGACGTCCGTGAGCAGGTGGTCCAGGCCCGTCAGCACCGCACGGCCCAGCTCGTCCTGCCCGGTCACTCCGGTGCCCGGCTGGGCGTACGCCTCGGCCATCGTGCGCAGCCGGGTGAAGCTCTTGTACACGTGCGCCGACGATCCGGCGTACCCGAGGCCGGGCCAGAGCGAGCCCCGCTCGGGCGCCATCGACTCCCGGTGCCCTGCCGCCGACCGCCCCAGCTCCGCCAGCATGCTCCGGTACGGCTCCGCCGCCCGGTCGAAACCCTCGCCGAGCAGCAGCGTGCGCCACCGCTCCCGCAGCCCCGTCGGGGCTGCGGCCTTCTGGGGCAGCCCCGTGACGAGCGCGGCCCCGCCGGCGGCGCGCAGGAGGGCGCGCCGCGTCCATCCACCGGACATGAGAGCGACGATATAGAGCGTTCGTGCGCGTTCACGGTGGAAGCGGGGCCATTGATCGACTGATGACCCATTCATGCCCGGGGCTTCTCGTCGGAGGCGGATCCCAGGTCAGCGCCGCCCTTGGACCTGTCCCCTCACAGGCGGTAAAGCGGCGATGAAAGTTTCACCGGCCCCTGTCCCGTTTCCGCTGGTGCCGGAGCTCGTTCGCGGCGTCGTGGCGTACGGGGCCGGAAACTCTGGTGGAGTGGCCTACAGTGCCTTTGGGAGCGCTCCCAAAACCTTCGAGCCGAGCCGGAGCACGCGTGCGATGAGCAGCAACCCGAGCAGGAAATGGACGAGCGGGGCCGCCGCGCTCGTGCTCACCGCCGTGAGCGGGGCCGCCGCGCTGGTGCTGGCCGCCGCGAGCCTGGCCGCGCCTCCGGCGACCGCCGTGGCCGCCTTCCCTTATCAGGACCCCGGCCTCCCCGTCTCCACCCGGGTCGCCGATCTCATGTCCCGGATGTCCGTTGACGAGAAGCTCGGCCAGATGACGCAGGCCGAGCGCGCCTCGGTCACCAACGCCGACGTCACCACGTACCGGCTGGGCTCGGTCCTGTCCGGCGGCGGCTCCGCGCCGTCCCCGAACACGGCGACCGGCTGGGCGGACATGTACGACAGGTTCCAGAACGCGGCCCTGGCCACGCCCCTCGGCATCCCGCTCGTCTACGGCGTGGACGCCGTGCACGGGCACAACAACGTCGCCGGGGCCACGATCTTCCCGCACAACATCGGCCTCGGCGCCACCCGCGACCCCGCCCTGGTCCAGCGGATCGGGCGGGCCGTGGCAGAGGAGGTGTCCGGAACCGGGATCGACTGGAACTTCGCCCCCTGCCTGTGCGTGGCGCGCAACGACCGGTGGGGCCGTACGTACGAGTCCTTCGGCGAGACGCCGGACCTGCCCTCCTCGATGACCTCGATCATCACGGGCCTGCAGGGCACCGCGCTGAACGGGCCCGCCTCCGTCCTGGCCACCGCCAAGCACTACGTCGGCGACGGCGGCACGAACGCAGGCGCCGACCAGGGCGACACGCAGCTCTCGGAGTCCGAGCTGCGGGCCGTCCACCTGCCGCCGTTCCAGGCCGCCGTGGAGCGCGGGGTGGGATCGGTGATGATCTCGTTCAGCAGCTGGAACGGCGCCAAGCTGCACGGCCACCAGTACCTGATCACCACCGTGCTCAAGGGCGAGCTGGGCTTCGGCGGATTCGTGGTCTCGGACTGGAACGGCGTCGACCAGATCGACGGCGCCCAGGGCACCTCCGCGCTCGACGTGCGCACCGCCGTGAACGCCGGCGTCGACATGGTGATGGCGCCCACCGAGTGGCGGCGCTTCATCGAACTGCTGCGGGCCGAGGTGCAGGCCGGACGGGTCACGACGGCGCGGGTGGACGACGCGGTACGGCGCATCCTGACCAAGAAGTTCGAGCTCGGCCTGTTCGAGAAGCCGCTCACCGACCGGTCGTACACCGCGAGCGTGGGCAGTGCCGCGCACCGCACGCTGGCCCGCGAGGCGGTCGCCAAGTCCCAGGTCGTCCTGAAGAAC
Organism: Nonomuraea insulae; assembly: GCF_042656245.1. NCBI lineage: Bacteria > Bacillati > Actinomycetota > Actinomycetes > Streptosporangiales > Streptosporangiaceae > Nonomuraea > Nonomuraea insulae. Next base: position 86,479 of record NZ_JBHSPA010000035.1, on the reverse strand, counting down.
GCCGGCGGCCTGCTGCCCCTCGCCAAGAGCGGCGGCAAGATCTTCGTGGCCGGCAAGAGCGCCGACGACATCGGGAACCAGAGCGGCGGCTGGACGATCTCCTGGCAGGGCGCGTCCGGCAACGTGACCCCCGGCACCACCGTGCTGCAGGGCATCAGGAACACCGTGGGATCCGGCGCCACCGTCACCTACAGCAGGGACGGCGGCGGCATCGACGGCTCCTACCGGGTGGCGGTCGCCGTGGTCGGCGAGACCCCGTACGCGGAGACCCAGGGCGACCGCCCCAGCGGCCTCGGCCTGGACGCCGCCGACCTGAGCACCATCGCCACCCTGCGCGCCTCCGGCGTGCCCGTCGTCGTGGTGCTCGTCTCCGGCCGCCCCCTGGACATCGCCTCCCAGCTGCCCGGCTGGAACGCCCTGGTCGCCGCCTGGTTGCCCGGCACCGAGGGCCAGGGCGTGGCCGACGTCCTGTTCGGCGCCGTCCCGCCGACCGGCAAGCTGCCCATGACCTGGATGAACAGCGCCTCGCAGCAGCCGATCAACACGGGTGACGGGAAGACGCCGCTGTTCGCGCAGGGGTACGGGCTGACGTACGCGGCCGGTCAGGACGACACCACCCCGCCTGCCGCGCCGGGAGCCCCCGTCGCCTCCGCCATTACCTCCTCCTCGGCCACCCTGACCTGGGCCGCCTCGACCGACAACGTGGGCGTGACCCGCTATGAGGTGGTCCGCTTACAGTCCTCGGCCGAGACGCCGGCGGCCACCGCGTCCACGGCCTCGGCCGCGCTCACCGGGCTGAGCGCGACCACGTCCTACACCTTCGCCGTGTACGCGGTGGACGCGGCCGGCAACCGCTCACCCCGCTCCGCCCCGGTGACGCTGACCACCAGTGGGGGCGGCACGAGCGGCGGCTGCTCGGTCACACCGTCCACCCAGAGCCAGTGGGGGAACGGGTATGTCATCCAGGCCACGGTCACCAACACCGGGGCGGCGTCACGCAATGCCTGGGCCGTCACCTTCACCCTGCCCGCCGGGCACACGCTGACCGGCTCGTGGAACGCCGCGCTGACCGTGAGCGGACAGACCGTCACGGCTCGCAACGCCGCGCACAACGGGTCTCTGGGGGCGGGCGCCAGCACCTCGTTCGGCTTCCAGGTCAGCCGCCCGAACAGCGACACCACCCTGCCCTCCGGCTACACCTGCACGTAACGGGCCGCTGCCGTGGGACCCGCACTTTCAGGTCCCGGGCCTGATCGATGTTGTGAGACGCCGCCGTCCGGTGCGGGCGGCGGCGTCCCGCCGGCCGGGTGGGTTACCGGTCCACGTGCAGCTTGCCGAACTCCACCTGAGCGGCCCCACCGGCGAAGTTGCCGTTCACCTCGGCCCGCTCGGCCGCGCTCGGGTTGGCGTTCGTGCAGCTCACCGGCGCGCTCGACCCCGACATCAGGTCCGTGCAACGCCCCGTGCGCCGGTCGGGCAGGCCCAGGATGTGGCCGATCTCGTGGGTGGCGATCCTGAGCGGGTTGTAGCCCTGGTTGACGGCCTGCCGGCCCATCCAGACCGTGCCACGGCCCAGGCTGGTGGGCAGGGCGCGGGGCCAGCCGTTGTCGGCGAGCACGACGAAGTGGGCCGGTGTGCCCTGGACGAGCCGGACATTGGTGACGCTGGAGTTCCAGACCTGAGCCGCCTGGTTCACGGTGGCGACGAACTCCGCCGCCCTGGAGGGGTCGTACCGCAGGACCGTGATCAGCGCGGCGGCCTGCGCGGGTGCGGTGACCAGCAGGAATGCCAGGGTGAGTGCGACGGAGAGGATGAGACGAAGGGGTCTTGACACGGGGCGCCTCCGGGAGTTGGGGGGTGCTGTGAACGGTATGCGCGCCCCTGCTCCCGGAGATGTGTCAGTTTGCCCCTATCACGGTGATATGCCCCCTCAGTAGATCGTCCGCCTGCTGTCGACGGTGGGTCGTCCCTGGAGGTAGTGTCCTGCCGGCCATGCGGAAGGCGGCGTGGCCGGCGCACCGAGCGTCCACCTTGACCACGATGCGGCCCTCGCGCCATCGAAACTGTCAGTGCCCGCGTGCACACTCAATGCATGCAGAACGAGCCGCTCGAACTCGGCGAGATCTCCTTCCACAACTGGACCGCTCACACCGACAAGATGGCGGAGGTCGGCTTCCTGACCATCGCCAGAAGGCTCCCCTCGCTCGTCGGCCAGGCCCTGCGCATGGCCTGGCAGGCGAGCCCCCGCGACGCGCTGGCCACGGTCGCGCTCAACCTGCTCGGCGGCGTCTTCACCGCGTTCGGCCTGCTCGCCACCACCGGGGTCCTGACCGCCCTGTTCAGCGAGGGCCCGACGCCCGACCGCGTCGTCGCGGCCCTGCCCAGCCTCGCCCTGGTCGGCGGCGCGGCGGTGCTGCGCACGGCGACGCAGGCCGGGGCCGGCTGGGCCGAGTCCCGCCTCACCCCGCAGATCACCCGCCTCACCGAGGAGCGCCTCTACGGCCTGACCAGCCAGGTGGAGCTCGTCGCCTACGACGACCCCGACTTCCACGACTCGTTGGAACGTGCCAGCAGCCGCGGCGTGGCCGAGGCCGACGCGGTGGTGACCTCGGCCGTCGACGTGGTCACCGCCGCCGTCGGCATCGTGGCCGCCGCCGGTGTGCTGGGCGTGCTGCACCCGGTGCTGCTCCCGCTCCTCCTGCTGACCGTCCTGCCCGACACCTGGGCCTCGGTGCGCAGCGCGCGCATGCGCTACTCGACGATGTACAGCCTGATCCCGGCCCGCCGCCGCAAGTGGATCATCGCGTCCCTGCTGGCCCAGCGCGAGTCCGCGGCCGAGGTGCGCTCGTTCACGATGCGGGGGTTCCTGCTGCGCATGTACGACGCGGTGGCCAGGGCCGAGCAGGATGTCATGCTGGTGCTGGCCAGGCGGCAGACATCGGCCAGGGTCGTGGGAGAGGCGATCGGCGGCCTCGGCACCGCCCTCGTCTACGTCGCCCTCGGCATCCTGCTGGCCATCGCGGCGATCCCGCTGGCGGTGGCGGGCACCGCGGTCCTGGCCATCCGCTCGGGCCAGACCTCCCTCGGCAACCTGATGTACGCCACCAACCGCCTCTACGAACAGGGCCTCTACTTCACCGACTACCTGGAATTCTGCGCCGAGGTCGAGCGCCGCCTGACCGATCCGCGCCCGGCCGCCGCCCCCGACGGCTTCGAGTGCATCACGGCCGAGGCCGTGACGTTCACCTACCCCGGCGCGGACTCACCGGCCCTCCGCGGCGTCTCGATCGAGATCAAGCAGGGCGAGGTGATCGCGTTCGTCGGGGAGAACGGCTCCGGCAAGACCACCCTCGCCAAGATCCTCTCCGGCCTCTACGAACCCGACACCGGCGCCGTCCGCTGGGACGACACGGACCTGTCCCACGTCAGCCCCGACGACCTCCGCCTGCGCACCTCCGTCATCGCTCAAGACCACACCCGCTGGCCCCTGACCGCCCGCTACAACATCACCATGGGCACCGGCAAGGGCGAGCCCGCCCTCCACGCCGCCGCGGCCGTGGCCGGGGCCGACGAGGTCATCGCCGAGCTCCCGCAGGGCTACCGCACCCTCCTCGACCGCCGCTTCAAGGACGGCCACGAACTGTCCGGCGGCCAGTGGCAGCGCATCGCCGTCGCCCGCGGCTTCCACCGCGACGCCCCGCTGCTCATCTGCGACGAGCCCACCGCCGCCCTCGACGCCCGCGCCGAACACGCCCTCTTCGAACGCATCCGCAGCCACGCCGACGGCCGCACCGTCCTGCTCATCACGCACCGCCTGGCCAGCGTCCGCTACGCCGACCGCATCTACGTCCTGAACCACGGCGAGATCACCGAACAGGGCGATCACGACACCCTCATGACCCTCAACGGCCTCTACGCCGACCTCTACACCCTCCAGGCGGAGGCCTACCGCTAGGCCGTTGCAGGATCCGCGATTCCGTGAGCAAGTGCGGCTGATCACGAGCACTGTCCGGGCAACTCCGCGTGATCATGAGCTTCGCTGCCGTCAGGCCGCCTCGTCCGTGGAGGCGGGAGTGGGAGCCAGCCGCACGCTGCCGGTCCGGGTCTTCTCGTCGGGGAAGACCCACTTCCGGAGCGCCCAGAAGCGGAAGACCATGGCGATCAGTGTGCCGATGATCTGCGCGCTCATGAAGTCGGCGATCTCCTGGGTCACCAGGCTCACATCCGGGGTCTCCAGGCGAAACACGTACCGGGAGATCCATAGCGGCGCGGAGCTGAGCACCAGACCGACCCCACTGACCAGGAAGAACAGCGCCGCCTCGTGACGGCGCTCGCGGCCGCCCCTGGTCCGGAACGACCATTCGCGGTTCAACACGTAGGACACGATCGTCGCCACGAGCACCGCGATGATCTTCGCGGTGACCGGCTTCGGCTCCAAAATGGTCAGCTTCAGCCCGTAGAACACCGTGTTGTCCACCAAGAACGTTGTTCCACCCACCACCGCGAACTTCAGCAGTTCACGGTGCTTCAGCGCAAGTGCGTGCAGCGGTTCCGGCAATCTTGCGAGTACTGCTTTCGCTATTCGGCGCACCCCCGATCTTCTCACCAGGCGAACCCCCAGGTAACAAGATTTACGGACATGGCCTGTCCGGCTTCGCCATCATCAACCGCGCTCAACCCTTGGCGTCCTTGGCCAGATGCGCCTGGGCCTCGGACATTCGGAATCGGTGCTTCCCAGCCGGCCACCCAGGGGGGTTCCGGAGGTCGGCCGACCCTGCCGTACGCGGGCTCGACGGCAGGGTGGTGACCGAGGCGGCGGCGGAGGCGTCCCCGGTGGCGTCGCGGCCCGTGATCCTGGTGACGACGCTCGGGGCGCTCCTGGTCATCGTTGTGCCGGCTACTCCGGCCGCCGATGCGTACGTCGGGTAGCCGGGCCACTCAGCAGGTGGAGAGCATGCTGGACAACGTCGACTTCTCGTTGCTGTCCGTGGTCAGGCCCCAGTACCACTTGACCTGGATCCAGGCGCGCGCGTACCGGCAGCGCTCGGCCGTGCGCGGCGGCTGCCACTCGGCCGGGTCCCGGTCCGACTTCGACTGGTTGACGTTGTCGGTCACGGCCCAGAGCTGCGGTCCGCCCAGGTCGTTGGCGAACTGCTGGCGGCGGGCGGTCGTCCACGACCATGCCCCCGAAGCCCACGCCTCGGCCAGGGGGATCATGTGGTCGATGTCCACGTCGCTGGCGGCACTCCAGGTGGCGCCGTCGTACGGGCTGTACCAGGAGCCGGAGGTGGCGGCGCAGGAGGAGTTGGTGACGACGTTCGTACCGTCTCGTTTGAGCACTTCTTCGCGGGTGTTGCAGGCGCCGCTGACGGTGCTCCAGTGCGGGAACAGGTCGCGGTCGTACGTGCTGCCGTGCGACTCTGCGGCCACCGTGAGCGCGGCCAGGCGGGAGGCGGCGGTGGCGGCGGAGGGGATGTTCGGCGGGATGGCGGCGGCGGGCTGGGCGGTGATCGCGAGGGTCAGGGCGGTGACGCAGGCCAGGGTGAGGGCGGCAGCCGGTAACGCGCGGTCACGGTGCATGAGGGGGCCCTTCTGTCGCCGTCCTCGGACAGGCGCAGGTGCCGGTCAGGAACGAGGAGGGCGGGCACCTCGACGGTGACAGCGACCGGTTGGTCCATATATGGCCAGGTTTGCCGAGCTGTGGTGAGGGTGTTGATGGACTCCTGACATAGGCCGTCAGGCCGCCTCCGCCGGTCCCGTCAACGTTGTCGCGACGTTCACCGGCGTGTCAGAAGACCGGCGCGTCAGGGGCGCTGGGTTCGCGTCGGCAGTGGTGTGGGGCGGTGGTGCAGGGTCGCGCCGGGCGGCTTGGTGCGCCGGGGGCCGGGCGGCGGGCATGCGACAGGGACGAGGTGGCGCGGGGTCGTCGGATAGCGGAGAAGCGGCCGGGACGGTCAGACAGCGCGGGCGGCGAAGCTGAAGCCCTCCTGTGAACGCTTCGTGAAGGGCAGAGCCCATGCGTCGGCTCGCACTCGAACTCCAATGGCTACTGAGCGACGAGCGGGAACCCCAATATGCTGATCACCAGCGACACAGGGCCGCGACAAATCAGGTCCGGCATTCAGGCTGGCCAGCTTGAATGGTGCTGCGTCTCGCCTGCTTCTGGGCGCAGGGAAAAGGTGCTTTCATGACGAACACTTCTCGAGAGCGTCGGGCTTCGGCTTGTATTCGTCTGCCTCTGTCGCCAGCTTGGGAAAGTTCTGTATGAAGAAATCTTCCCATGCGCCGCTTTTGATGAACTCTTTGATGTGTTCGGTTAGTAGTTTGCAATCAGCGCCACTGTTCTTGGGCAGGCCGATTCCGTAGTTCTCGTAATATCCGAAAGTAAGCTTGGGAAGGACTCGCAAGGAGGAATCTTTCTCGGCTCGTCCATACAGCAGGAGTTGATCCGTTGACACTCCGTCCACAGTCTCGTTTTTGAGATTTTCTATGCATTGCTCAACGCTCTCTTCCTCCGTGACCTTCAGCTTTCTGGCTTGCAGTTCCCGGAGAGAAGTAGAACCCCTGGGTGCGCATAGAGTTTTGGTTTCCAGGTCGGATATGGTCAAGATCCTTGTTTCCTTCGCTCGAACCATGACACCTTGCTTGTTGATCAAGTACGGTCCTGCGAAGTCGATGCGTCCTTTTCGGTCATCGGTTATTGAGAAGGCGGCGAAAATGGCATCCGCCAGGAGTGGCTCAGTGATGAGGGCCGGTTCTCGCTCGACGATTGTCACGTCGATGTATCGTGGCTCAAATCCTATTTTTGTGGAGAGCCACAAGACTAAATCGTTGTCGAAACCGGTGCGCTTGTTGGGGCCGATTTTCAGTGCGCCAATCCCAGGGAGGTCTGTCAGAACTCCTACGGTGGTTCTGGCGCCTTTTTTGAACTTCGTTTCTCTCTGTACTGGTTGACCTTGCTCCCCCGGCGTTGGCTGGGCAGGAGCGCTAGCTTGAGCAGGTGATGGACGAGGAGGCGCCGTCGCGCAGGAGGTGATGAAAATCGAATATGCAGCTATTGCGGCGGAGAGAGGCATTCTTCTTGCAACCATCGTCTATTTCTCCTAGTCGTGAAGAATTGCTTCGGTGACAACTAGATCAACCCTGCATGCGAGGTCGGCTTCGTGAAGTACGGCTCTGATGCGGACCTCCTTCTTCGCGGGGCCGATCTGTAGCCTTACTTCTTCTCCCGGCTGTTTTCTCCAGACCGTTTTCTCTCCTCGCGGAATTCTGTCGACTATGGGTATAAAGTCCACTCTTGCCGGGGTGATGCATGATCCGAAGCCCGACGGATTCTGGACGGCGAACCTCAGCGTAAGAAAGTTGCGACCAGAGGCGCCCTCGGGAACTGCGATGTCTGCAAAAGTGCCTTCCATCATTCTTTGGCCGTACTGAACGTCCAGTGGCCCGAGGTTGATTTTGGGCGCATGAAAAAAAATAAAGTAAACCGAGCATGAGATCGTGCCAAGCGCGATTAGTGAGGCTGCTATGACCATACTTATCCGCGTGGGGCTACGGGGTGGTTGTTGCGCATGCCTTGGGGGTGTGTCCGAGGAAGTTGCGGGACGGCCCTGGGGTTGCCGCAGTCCGAAAACAAAAGTGATTATGGCCACGGACAACCCCCATATGCCGGCCCACTGAGCTCCTTTTTCTCCGAGAAGCGTCAGGCCAACTCCGAGCGCTATGCATAAGATTACGGCTAGCCATAAAATAGCTTTGTGGAGGTTCTTTGTCTTCATGCTTCTCTGCTGTGAGTAGTCGACGCACAAGGGTGATCTTGAACGGCAGACACTGGAGTTCCTTGAGCCCCAGCTGTGCGGGTATAGCGAGACATGTTATACCGCAAGAAAGTGTTATTGGGGATGACTCGACGGAACTAGTCTGATAGCGATAAATCGGCCAACCATGCATCAAATGCGCAAACAATACAAATTGGTGCACCGTGTCGCCGGACGCGGTCGGTGGTTGACGTGTCCGGCCGCGCCCGGAGTCGGAATGCGGTACGTGGCGAGGCCGGGCGCGGCCGGGCGTTCGAGCCTCTGTGGCGGCGACGGGCCGGGCCCGGGAGCAGCGGCGGATGACGGTAATGGCGCGAGTGGGAGAGGCGCGGGGGAGAGGGTGCGCGTGCAGGAAGGGTGCGGGCGGGGAGAGGTGCCAGCCAGGTGAGGGGGTGGCGGCCGGATGGGGTCGGGTCAGGCTACGGTGATGTCGAGGAAGATGGGCTTCTTGGAGGCGAGCAGGGGGCTGCCGTCCTCGTCGGTCATCTTCCAGAAGATCTTGCAGCGGCCGGGTGACTCCGCGGCGCGTACGCGTACCGTGATGTCCACCGACTCGCCCGGCAGGACTGGGCCGATCCCCACCCGCTTCGGCGCCTTGCACGGTGTGTCGTTCATGCGGGTCAGGTAGCGCCCCTGCCATGGCACGTTGCCCGCGTTGCGGATGCGCCAGGTCTTGTCGAAGGACGTGCCGCCCTTCACGACGGTGCCGTCCGGGTAGGTCACGTCCCGCTCGAAGACGGAGTCGTCGTGCGAGACGGCGGTCGGAGTGGGGGTGGGGGTGGTTTTGGCGTCGCCGGTGAGGAAGGGGAGGACCCAGCCGAGCAGGATGGCGCCCACGCCCACGACGCCGGTGAGCGCCGTCAGCACGGCCAGTCTTCTTCTGCGAGACGAAGGGCGGTCGTCAGCGAGGGGTATGGAAGCCCCATTCTTCGCGTAAGCGGCGTTCCCAGCCTGGCTTTCCGCATGTGCGGCGTGGCCGGTCGCGTCTTTCGCATGCGCGGCGTGGCCGGTCGCATCCTTCACATGCGCGGCGTTGCCGTCCGCATCCTTCACGTGCGCGGCGTGGCCGGTCGCATCCCCAGCATGCGCCGCGTTCCCGGCCGCGTCCTCCGCATGTGCGGCGTTGCCGGCCGCACCCTGTACCAACGCGGCGTTCCCGGCGGCATCCTGTGCGTACGCGGTGTTCCCGGCCTCATTCTGCGCGTATGTCGCGCTCCCGGCCGCAGGAGCGATGTTCCCGGCCTGCTCCCAGTACGCCCGCCACTCAACCCTGACCTCCTCCGGATCCCGGCCCAGTCGTTCGACGGCCAGCACCCGGACGAACTCCCACGTCGTCTCCCAACTGGGCAGCGCGCTGCCCCGGGCCGCCGCGGCCAGCGACGACTTCGAGGCCGCCGCTCCGAGGCGGGAGGCCATGTCGGCGAAGGACGGGTCGCCCGCCTGCTCCTTGAGCTCCCAGAGGCGGTGGGCGAACAGCGCGACGGGACCGGACTCCGGATCCGGCCTGATGGGCTTGCGCCCCCGCCGCGCACCCGTTCCGTCGTCCTGCGTTTCGGGCGACTCCGCCATTCCACCTCTGCTTCGGTCGACCGCCCAGTGCGGCGGCACGCGCCGCACCACATCAAGACCAAAGGAGGTTACCAAACGGTGCCCCGTTGAACGATCCGCCGACGGGCCACAACCACGTCGTACGCGCCCCGGAGGCCCCGGGCAAAGTGGATGCCACCGCAAATCTGCTTGGCCGGGGGCCCCGAGCGTTTCGAGCGACTCCTTGACGGACAGTGACGCTCATAGGGAGAAGTGGGTTCTGCCACCAACCTTCGCGGGTCGCCGGACAGGATGCCAAGTGGTTTTTGTCCGAATAATGTCCATAGCCTTTGGACAATTGGAGCCCCAGGCCAGCGAGGGATCCCTGCTTGACGGGAAGCGCTCCGACGGTTAAACGACAGCTATGACGACCGTCAAGACGCGGCTCCGCAACGCGCTGTCCAACCTGGATCTCGGCATCGTGCTGCTCGTCGCCGCCGCGGTGAGTGTGCTCGATCTGCTGAACATGCTCGGCGACGGACAGTCCGACAAACTGATTCTGCCGGTGCTGGCGCTGCTCGCGTTCGTGTGGATCAGGGACAGGAACCGGCAGGCGAAGGTGGCCGACCAGATCGCCGAAATGACGCGGACCGCCGACGGGATGTGGCGATTGTTGTCCAGCGGCGACTCCGTCAAGTCCCTCAACGGCTCGGCCATCAGCCGGGTGCTCGCCGAGGCGCGGGCGGGCAGCGATCTGTGGCTGTTCAAAGGAGGCACGGGAACGTATATCCGGGCGGTCACGCTGCCCGAATGCATTGAGCGGGCGAAACGTACCCGCAGCAGGCTCAGGTTCCTGCTCGAATTGCTCGACCCGACGAATGTGCCGTTGTGCGAGGCCTATACGCAGCTCCACCGCAACCTGGCGAACGACGGGGACGAGGAGAAAGGGTGGAAGGCGCTGGACACGCGGAAGGACGTTTATGCCACGATTCTCGCGGCGTGCTGGTACCGGCAGCACAACAGCCAGTTGCTGGAGATGAGGATCGGGCTCTCCGCGACCATCTCGCTGTTCCGCTGTGATCTCACCGCGCACCATCTGGTGATCACGCAGCGCGGCCCCGAGTTTCCCGGACTGGCGATTCCGCGGGACAGCCCGCACTACAACCCCTGGCTCGTCGAGCTGGAGAACAGCCTCCACCAGACCCGGCAGCTGAACATGGACAGCGCGCCGCGGCTCAGCGCCGAGCCCACGGTGCCCGAGACGCGGGAGTTGTTCGCGGCTCTGGGCATCCCGCTGACGGAGGAGTTCAAGGACTCCGACGTGAAGGCCATCGCGCGCGGCGCGCTCAACCAGGTCGATCCGTACCAGGGGCGGGTGCAGGTGCCCGCCCCCTCGGTCAACTGAGGCGGCTACTCGGCCCTGATGTCGTCGATGTGCACCTCGCCGCCGGTGTTGAGGAACACCCAGACCCCGCGGATCCTGCTCGGGTCCAGGGTGACGCCGGCGGGGCAGCCGAGCTGGTCGAACCGCTCCGTGACGGTCCTGCTGGAGCCGGCGTTCGTCCACCCCCACAGGCCGCCCTGGCACCAGGACGAGGCGTCCCCGACCTGGACGGCGATCTCGCCGACGGTGCCGACGTCCCCGGCCTTGAGGTCGAACTTCAGCGCCGTCGCGCCCGTCAGGTCGAGCGGCGCCGCCAGCGCCTTGCCGAACCAGTTGCCGGCGACCGGGGTGGACACCTTGAGGCCGTTCGCGCCGTCGGTGTGGAAGAGCGGGGACTGCGCCACGGCGCCGCCGTCGCCCGGGTTGGCGATGGTGAAGTCCTCGGTGCCGGACTCGAACGAGAACAACGTCCGCGACTCCGGCAGCACAGGGCTGTCATCGGGTACGCCGCCGCAGGTCAGCACGGGCGTCGCCCAGTCGGCGTGGACTCCGGCCGCCGTGGACGCGACGACCAGGCGCAGCCACGCCGCGCCGGTCAGGTCCGCGGTGAGCGTCGTCCCTGAGGTGATGGGGCCGCTGGTGGTGGCGGTGTCGTCGGCGTACACGGTGAAGGTGGCTGGCCCGCCCGCCGCCTCGTCGTCCACGCCCACGTCGGTGATCAGCCGGGAGCAGCGGCCACCGAGGTAGTAGCGCAGTTCGCTGCCCGTCGTGGTGCCCAGGCCGCGCGTGTGGACCTTGCCGCCGATGGTGATGAGGCTGCCGTCGTTCTCCAGCGGCCCGCCGTTGCTCTGGTCGGTCTCCACCGGGCCGGTGCCGTTGACGGAGGTGACCGGGGCGATCGTGCTCAGGTGCCGTCGCCCGTCCTCGGGGGCGGTGACGACCACGGCGACGATCTGGCCGGCCGTGGTGGCGGAGCGGCCTTGGGGTCCCCATCGGTAGGCGGCGGAGACGTCGATGGGGTAGCTGCCCGCGGGTGTCCCGGCGGGCACGGCGATCGTCCAGGTCGTCTCCAGCGTGGCGTCCGTGGCGAGGCGGGCGCGCCGGTGACCGGTCGTGGGGGTGGCCGTCCAGCCCTCGGGGACCCGCGCCGCGACGGCCAGGTCCCGGATCGTGCCGACGCCACGGTTGGTGACGGCCGTCGCCAGCTCGCCACCGCCACCACTGACGACCGTGCCCAGCTCGCCGCCGACCGCGACGGCCGGAGGCACGGTGGCGGGGTCGCGCAGCGGCCGTACGCGGTAGACGACCGTCCCGTGCGCCGGCACTCCCGCCGAGATCGTGGACCTGACCTGCGTGGCCCCGCCCGTCCAGACATCAGTCAGCCGGTACGAGCCCGCCCCCCGCAACCCGGTGGCCCGCGTCGCGACGCTGACGGTGGCCAGCGCGTCGGTGGAGTTGTACAGGGCGATCGCCCGATCCCCGTCGGCCAGGGGTTTGTCCAGCACCATGAGCCCGTTCTGGTCCGAGACGACGCGGCCCTGCACGCCGAGCCGGTCCTGGTCGATGGCGATGACGTCCCTGTCGGACAGGATCGCGAGGGTCTCGGCGGAGGCGGCGCGCAGGTCGGTGCCGATGATCAGCGGAGCGGCCATCATGGCCCACATGCTCATGTGCGTGCGGTACTCGGTGGCCGTCATCCCGCCGTTGCCGACCTCCAGCATGTCGGGGTCGTTCCAGTGGCCGGGTCCCGCGTACGCGGCCAGCGGCGCGTTCTGCCGGATGATCGAGCGCACGCTGGGCCAGTCGTCGCTGATGTCACCCGTCGTACGCCAGAGTTGCCCGACCCCCTTCGCCCACGTCCACGGCTGCGAGGTGCCCCACTCGCAGATCGAGTACACGATCGCCCGCCCGGTCCTGTCGATGGCCTGGCGCATGGCGGTGTAGCGCCGGACGTAGTCCTCCTGCGAGCCGTCGGACTGGTTGTTGCAGTTGTCGTACTTCAGGTAGTCGACGCCCCAGTCCGCCCAGGTCTGAGCGTCGAGTTCCTCGCGGCCGAGGCTGCCCGGGTAACCGGCGCAGGTCTTGGTGCCGGCGTCCCCGTAGATGCCCAGCTTGAGTCCCTTGCCGTGCACGTAGTCGGCGACCCCTTTGATGCCGTCGGGGAACTTCGCCGGGTCGGGGACCAGCCTGCCGTCCGCGCCGCGCTCCCGCAGGGACCAGCAGTCGTCGATGTTGACGTACCGGTAGCCGGCGTTCTTGAGGCCGCTCGACACGAACAGGTCGGCCGTCTCCTTGATCAGCGCCGCGTTGACGTCGCAGCCGAACGCGTTCCAGTTGTTGAACCCCATCGGCGGCGTCGAAGCCTGTGGGGGAGTCGCCTGTGCGGGCACCGCGACGAAGATCAGGGACGAGACGAGGGCCACCAGGGCACGCGTCAGCATCATGCGCCTCCATTGGGGGGTGATAGGCGAATGAGGACGCTATAGACGCGGGTGATCCCAGTCAAGAGCTTTGGTTAACTGGTTCACTGGTGCTTGTAAGGCGTAGCAAGGGAAAACGGCTTGGGCCGGTTAAGTCGCCGCGCCGCCGGGCCCGGTGAGCATCGTGACGCCGCCGGCGGCGAAGTTCGCCAGGTCGGCGACCGCCGCCCTGCCCTCCGCTCCGGCCATCGCCGCGTTGAACGCCTGCTGATCGTCGAACGTCAGCACCGCGATGAGGTGGTACGCGGGCCGCTCCCCGCCCACGGAGACCGGCCGCATCGTCGTGTACGAGCGCAGCCCCGGCATGCGGGCCGCGAGCGGAGTGTGCGTCTCGTCGTAGTGCTTGTCGAAGGCGGCGACACTCTCGGGGTGGTGGTAGAGCGCTATGAGCTGGAAAGCCACTTCTGCCTCCAGGATCGGGGTCGTGCCTTCGATGAAACCCCCGCGGAAGCCCGGGGGATAGGGGCGACGGCGTCAGTGAGCGCCGACACCCGGCTCGCGGTCGGCGAACTGGGCGGCCTGCAGCCGGTACATGGCCGCGTACGAGCCGTCCGCCCGCATCAGCTCCTCGTGCCTGCCGTGTTCGACGATCCGGCCCGAGTCGAACACGTAGACGCGGTCCGCCCGCGCCACCGACGTGAGCCGGTGCGTGATGAGGATGACCGTGCGGCCCCGGTCGGCCAGCCCGGCGACCTTGTCGAAGATCTCGACCTCGGAGCGGGGGTCCAGCGCCGAGGTGGGCTCGTCGAAGACCAGCACGGACGCGTCCCTGAACCACGCCCGCCCGAGCCCGATCCGCTGCCACTGCCCGCCGGACAGCTCGGTGCCGCCCATGAACTCGCGCGCCAGCAGCGTGTCCCAGCCGTCCGGCAGCCTGGCGACCACGCCGTCCGCGCCGCTGGCCATCGCCGCCCGCCACAGCCGCTCGCGGTCGCCGGCGGAGTCCGCCCGGCCGAGCGCCAGGTTGACGCGGGCCGTGGCCGGCCAGCGGGCGAAGTCCTGCGCCACGAGGGCGACCCGGTCGAAGACGCCTCGGCGGTTCAGGTGCTCGATCGGCACGCCGCCCCAGGAGACGCCGCCCGCGGTCGGCAGGTACAGGCCGGTGAGCAGTTTGGCCAGCGTGCTCTTGCCCGAGCCGTTCGCGCCGACGAGCGCCACGATCTCGCCCGGCAGGACCCGCACGTTGACGCGGTCGAGCGCGGGGCGGGTCTGGCCGGGGTAGACGAAGGTCAGGTTGTCGGCGCGGATCTCGACGGGGTGTGGCGGGAGCGGGGTGTCGCCGGTGCGCAACCGCTGCTCGGCGGCCTCGGCGCAGGCGCGCTCCCATTCCAGGACGAACAGGCCCTGCTCGTACACCTGGTTGATCGACATCACGAGGCTGATGAGGCCGGCCTTCGCCGTGCGGATCGCGATCACCGCCGCCCCGGCCGCCGGCAGCGGGATCGCTCCGGCGACCAGCAGCAACCCCAGAGTGCCGTACGTGAGCACCGCCGCGACCCCCGACACCGCGTCACCGGCCAGCGACAACCTGGCCTCCTCCTGCCCCAGCCGCCCCTGCTCCTCCTCCGAGTACGCCGACAGCCGCCCGTAATGCCCCAGCAGGAAGCCCCCCGCGCCGTGCGCCCGGATCTCCGGCGCCACGTCGCTGCTGGTCAGCAGGCCGCTGAGCACGTCGAGCTGACGGGTGAGCTCCAGGTTGCGCTTGACGGAGGCGAACCGGGCGCGGGCCGAACGCACGGCGCTCCAGCCCTTCGGCACGACCGTGGCCAGGAGCAGCGGCAGGAGCAGCGGGTGCAGCACGCCGAGCACGCTCCCGACCGCCACCAGGGTAGTGAGGCCGGACAGGAGCTGCGCCGCCTGCGTGATCACCAGCTTCGCCGATCGGGTGCCCTGCCTGGCGGCCTCCAGCAGGTTGTGGAAGCCCGGCTCCTCCAGCGCCGCCAGCTCCGCGCCCACCGCCCCCTCCAGCAGCCTCGTGTACGCCAGCCGCTCGATCTTCGGCGCGAGCCGGCTGACCGCGGCCTTGCTGATCGCCCGCATGCCGCTGCCCGTCGCCGCCGCCGCGGCCATCACGGCCAGCGCCGGGATCGCCGCGATGAGCCGCTCCTTGGTGGGGCCGCCCGTCATGAGAGGCACGAGGACCCGGTACGTCGACAGCAGCGTCACCACGGTCGCCACCCCCGCGAGGAACTCCGGGATCAGCACGGCCGGCAACGCTCTGGGGGCGGCCTGCCCGGACAGGCGGACGGTCACCATGATCAGGCCGGGCAGCTCGCGCATCATGGCCAGGAAGCTCGTGCGCAGGCCCGCGCCCTCGTGCCTGAGCTGGCCGAAGGACAGGCGGATGCCCCGGCCGAACAGCGGGTCGGCCTCTCCGCCCTCTCCGGCGTGGACGCCCGCGCGGTGCCTGCCCATCAGCGCGCCAGGAAGGGGGCGCAGGGTGTGCCGTGCGTGACGGCCAGGAGCGCCAGGGCGATGCTGGCGGCCCCGGAGAGCAGGCCGGGGTCCTCGACTGGGCGGCTGTCATAGGCAGCGCACAGGTCGTCGAACAGCGCTTCCACGGGGGCGAAGGACGTCGTGAGGAGCATCAGCCCGGCCAGGCCGTGGCACACCCCGAGCCCGTCGAGGCCCCAGGCCTGCGGGGAGGCCAGCAGTTCGTCCATCGCCTCCTGGGCCGCCTGCCGGTAGGCGGGCTCGTCCAGCGCCTCCCCGGCCAGCCACAGGGCGCGGGCGATGCCCGGCACGCCGTAGCACCAGGACGCCCGCCTCGGGGACGGATACCGCTCGTCACCGGCCACCCCGGCGGGCCACGCGGTGCCCCATTCGTCCCGATGAGCGACGCCGAGCAGCCAGTCGGCCAGCCTGGCGACGGCCGGCCGCGCGATCTCGGCCGCCGCGTCCGAACGCCCGGCGAGCAGGGACAACACGGCGAGCGGCCCGGCGGCCCCATGCGCCAGGCCGCAGTCGGCGTACCCGTCCCGCACGGCCCAGCCCGCCGGCATGCGGTGGCGCGGCACGGGGAACGGCGGGTCCGAGCGGGCGCCCCGCGCGAGGGCGCGGGCCAGCGCCGCCTCCCGGTCCGGGGACGGCGGTCTGAGCAGCAGGTAGACGCCGGCCCCCGCCGTCCCGCTGACGAGATCGTGCTCCGCCGTCGGCGCTACCAGGGAGTCGAGCCGGGTGAGCAGCCCGCTGCGGCCTCCGCCCAGCAATGCCGCCGCCACCCCCAGTCCCGCAGGTCCGCCGGTGAAAAGTCCCGGTGATTTGTCGGGCACCCGAAATACGCCGCCAGTCAGGATTCGCCGTAAAATCCGGCGCCCCGCCGAATCCCATTCGGAATCGGGCTGCACCTGGTCGAGCGCCGCAAATAGCGGCACGAATCCGAGGTCGCCGGCGGCGACGATTTCCTGGCCTGCCAGACGAGCCGCCAGACGAGCCGCCAGACGAGCCGCCAGACGAGCCGCCAGACGAGCCGCCAGACGAGCCGCCAGACGGGCCGCCACGTCCTGCGCGATCGACAGGGCGACGGCCCGCCGAGGGCCGGTGATCAGATGCACATGCCGGGAGCCTTGGCTCCATAGGTGGGCGAACACGTGCCGCAGTCCTGGGTGCCGCCGCAGGTCCCGCTCCACGACACCTGTGTGCCGCAAGTGCTGTCGGACCCGCTGCAGGCGTAGACCGGCGGCACGGCGCCGGCCTCGACGACCAGGTCGATGTCGAGATCGAAGACGTCCTCGCCAAGGTCCATCTGGGCCACTGGGCTCACTTCGTCTCCCCTTCCATTGCCGAGTTCCCGTCACCGGGATTGATCGGTAAGGGACGCTACCGATCGCGACAGAGGAACGACAGCGTTTCGAGATAGCTAGAAGCGTTTCTACTCGCGACAAACGTCCTGGTAACGTCGCCAGTCAACCTGGCCCAGGCAACGGAAAGCACGAGGGAGCAGGGTTGAGCGACATGTCAGGGCTGGTGGCCGCCGACTTCGCATTGTTGCGAATGAGCGCGCTCCCGGCGGACCACCGGCACAGGACCCGTACCGACCAGGACGACCCCGCGCGCTATCTGCGCACCCTCACAGAAGATCCCCTGGTCAGGGAGGCGATCGCGGTCTCCAGCCCGTCGCTGGCGCACACGCTCGACGCGCTGCGCGAGGGCCGGCGGGTCGATCAGAAGAAGCTGCGCAGGGCCGTCGTCTCCGCCACCCGGTACGTGCTGCGCATGGCCACCAGGCCCACCCCGTTCGGGCTGATGGCGGGCGTCGCGGAGGCCAGGTTCGACGACGCGGCCAAGGTCCAGGTCGGCGGGCGGCACCAGAAGGGCGTGCGTCCCGACACCGCCTGGCTGCTGGCGCTGATCCGCGACTGGGAAGGCCGCCCCGAGGTGCTCGGACGGGTCCGCGTCGTGCTCAACGACCTGTGCTCCGTCCGCGGCGACCGGCTGGCCCTGCCCTTCCTGCCGCGCGACGGCGAGAGCGCGGTCCGCGAGCTGTCGGTCCGCCTGACCCCCGTGGTCCGCGAGGTGCTCGAACTGGCGGCGCGGCCGGTGCTCTTCGACGACCTCGCCGCCGGGCTGGCCGAGGCGTTCCCCCAGGGCACGCGGGAGAAGGCGGAGGGCGTGCTGCGGCAACTGGTCGAGAACACGGTGCTGCTGACGGACCTCGTGCCACCCGACGACGCCCCCGACCCGATCGGGCACGTCCTGGAACGGCTTCCCGCCGCGGATCGCCCCCCGATCGAACAGGTCTCCGACGCGCTGCGCGCCTATGCCGCGCCCCGCCCTGGCGAGGGGCTGGCCGCGTGGAAGGAACTGCTGCGCGCCACCCGCCATGTACGCCCCGAGCACCACGCCCCCCACGTGGACCTGAAGCTCGACGTGGACGTGCGCCTGCCGCGCGAGGTGGCCGCCGAGTTCGAGCGGGCCGCCGCCACGCTCACCCGCATCACCCCGCCCGGCCAGGGCGGCGAGCACCTGCACGGCTACCTGGCCGAGTTCATCACCCGCTACGGCACCGAGCGGCTCGTCCCCGTCAAGGAACTCCTCGACCCGGAGTTCGGCCTGGGCGGGCCCGCCGGCTACCGGGGCTCGGAGCGGCCCGAGACCGATCCCGAGGCCGACCGCTACCGTGACCGCGTGCTCGGCGAGCTGGCCCAGGGCGCCTCGCTCGACGGCGGGCGGGAGGTCGAGCTGGACGACGCCACCCTCGCCCGGCTGGCCACCAGGGACGACGGCCGGCTGCCCGAGGTGGTGGAGATCGGCGCCCACCTGCTGGCCGGCTCCGTGGACGCGCTGAACGACGGGGACTTCCGGCTGGTGCTGGCCAACATGCCGCTCTCGCGCAGGGGCGGGGCGATGAGCGGGCGGTTCACGTACCTGCTGGATGATCTGCGGGAGCAGACGGCGCGGTTGTGGCGGGAGAGCGGGAGCGCCGTCCCGGCGCAGGTGAGCTTCCAGACGGCGTGGTCGCGGATCTCCAACGTGGCGCGCGTGCCCACCCTCGCCGACCACACGCTGCCGATCGGCCGCTACGCCGACCGCGGCGACCCCACCGTCCTGTCCCTCGACGACCTCGCGGTGGGGGCGGCGGGGAACCGGCTGTTCCTGTACTCGCAGCGGCTCGGCACGGAGATCCTGCCCGCCACGCTCAACATGCTCGTCGTCCCCCGGGTCGCGCTGGGCCTGGTGCGCTTCGTCTACGAGCTGGGCGAGGCCCGGCACCGGGCGTGCAAGGGCTGGGACTGGGGCGCGGCCGGCAAGGTGCTGGCGTTCCTGCCGCGCGTCCGCAGGGGACGCACGATTCTGGCCTCCGCCATCTGGCGGCCCGCCGCCGAGCTGAACGACATCAAGGCCCCGGACGCCGAGTGGGGGCGGAGCTTCGACGCCTGGCGGGAGCGCTGGCGGGTCCCGCCCGAGGTGTACATGACCAACGGAGACAACCGCGTCGGCCTCGACCTCGACGCCCCGCTGCACCGCCGGATCCTGCGCCACGAACTGGCCCGCAGGCCCAGCACCCTGCTCGTGGAGCCGCCGGGCGGCGACGACTTCGGGACGGGCTGGCTGGGCGGGCACGCCAACGAGGTCGCCGTCACCCTCCGCTCCGCCCCGGAACCCGCCGTGCGGACCGCCGCCCGCGCGGGCACGCCCGCCGTGCGGCACCACCCGGGCGGGGAGTGGTTGTTCGCCAAGTTGTACGCCTCGGTGGACCGGCACACCGACCTCGTCAGGCAGCGGCTTCCCGTGTTGCGAGCGGCGCTGCCGGAGGGCGTGGATCGCTGGTTCTTCATCCGGTACTTCGATCCCGGCGCGCACCTGCGGCTGCGCTTCCACGGGGCGCCTGGCCTGCTCGGCCGCGAGGTGCTGCCGCTGGTGCACGACTGGGCCGCCGACCTGTGCCGGGCGGGGCTCGCCCGTACCGTGCGGCTCGACACCTACGAGCCCGAGATCGACCGGTACGGCGGGACGGAGGCGCTGGAGGCGGCCGAGCGGGTGTTCGCGGCCGACAGCGACGCGGTGATGGCGCAGCTCGGGTTGCGGCTCGATCTGCCGCCCGAGCTGCTGGCGGCGGCGAATCACACCGATCTCGTACGGTCATTCCTGGGGGAGGGCTGGGAGGACTGGCTACTGGCCACGTACGCGAAGGACGAGCACCACCGGGCATTCCAGGACATCCGCCGGACCGCGCTCGACGTCGTGAGCGCTCCCGGCCCGCGGCTGGAGGAGATCTGGCGGGTCCGGCGGCCGGCCGTGGCGGCGTACGGGGAGGTGATCCGCTCCCTGGGGCGCAGGCCCCCGTTGCGGGCGCTCCTGCACATGCACCACAACCGGCTGATCGGCGCCTCGGACTGGTCGGAAGGAGCGTCGTACGCCATCGCGCGCGGCGCGGTCCAGGCGCTGCGTGACCGCGCGAGGCACGCTCGATGATCACCGCGGCGCGGGCCTCGACGATCGCCGAGGAGGTGGCGCGGCGGTTGTCCGACCCGTCGGAGGTGACGCGGGTGGCCGCCGCCAACACCGACCGGCTCCTGGACGGCAGGCAGCCGCGCGTCTGGCACCCGATGTCGCTGAACGAGGGCTACCTCGGCGTGGCGCTCCTGCACAGCGAACTGGGCCGCCGCCGCGACGCGCACGCGTTCCTGGCCTGCGCCGCCAAGGCTCAGGCGGCCAGGCACGCGCTGATCGACGGGCTGCCCGCGCTGCTGTTCGCGGCCAGGGCGGCGGCCACCAGGCCGGGCGACTACGCCGGTCTGCTGAGCCGGGCGGAACCGGTCGTGCGCGGCATGATCAGGGAGCGGGCCGAGGCGGAGATGGGGCGGCTGGGGCGTGGCGCGGTGGAGTTCGCCGCGTACGACGTCATCGAGGGGCTCACCGGGCTGGGGCGGCTGGCGCTGGCGTACGGGGACACCGAGGCCATCGCGTACCTCATCGCCCTGACCGAGCCGATCACGGTGGACGGGCGGACGGTGCCGGGCTGGCTGGTCTCGCACGCCTCCGTCAGGGGCGGGCCCGCCGGGGAGGGCCACTTCAACCTGGGTATGGCCCACGGCATCCCCGGCCCGCTCGCCCTGCTCGCCATCGCCTACCGGCGCGGGGTGCGGCTGCCCGGGCACGAGGGGGCCATCGAGCGGGTGGTGGAGTGGCTGCTCCGGTGGGAACGCGGCGGCTCCTGGCCGCCCACGGTCACCCTGCGGCAGGAGCTCGACGGTGATCGCCTGCACGCGCCGCCCATCCGGCCCGCCTGGTGTTACGGCGCGGCCGGGGTCGCCCGTGCGATCTTTCTCGCCGGGCAGGCGCTCGACCGGCCAGAATGGCGGGAGGCGGGCGTCGCGGCGCTGCACGCGACGCTGCAGAGGCCGTGGGACGAATGGGGCATGGTGGATGCCGGGCTGTGCCACGGCTGGGCCGGGATGTTGCACGTCACCTGCCGCGTCGCGCGGGAGAGCGGCGACCGGGTGCTCGCCGAGGCGGCCGACGGGCTCGCCGAGCGGGTCGTGGACGCGTTCAGGCCGCGCTCGCCCTTCGGCTTCCGCTACTCCGGGACGGGCGGCGTCGAGGTGGCGCCCGACCGGGCCGGCCTCCTGGAGGGAGCGGCCGGGATCGCGCTGGCGCTGCACCACTACGCCGGCGGCGAGCCGCCCGTGACGGGCTGGGACGCCGCCCTGCTGCTGAACTGAGACTCGGAGGGAACGTATGGTGCGGCTGTCGGATCTGGTGGGGGACACGGAGGAGTTCCTCACGGAGCGGCTCGGGAAGAAGGCGCTGTTCAGGGGCGGCGCGGTCGCGGAACCCGGCGAGATCGCCTCCGTCGGCGACATCGACCGGGTCATCACCGGGAGCGTGCTCAGGACGCCGGGGATCCGCGTGGTCAAGGGCGGGAACGTGGTGCCGCCCGACCGTTACACCTCGCCCTCCACCTACGGATACGCGGGCCTCGGCGACGTGATCGACCCCGCCAAGGTCGTCCAGCACTACCGCGGGGGCGCCACGCTCGTCCTGGGCACCGTCAACCTGCTGCTGCCGCGCCTGAACGAGCTCTGCAAGAACGTCGAGATGGACCTCGGGCACCCGGTGGACGCCAACGTCTACGTGGCGCCGCCGGACGCGCAGGCGTTCGACGTGCACTGCGACGCCCAGGACATCATCGTCATCCAGGTGCACGGCGACAAGAACTGGACCCTGTTCGACGACATCGTGGCCGATCCGGGCGGTGGCAAGGTGGTGCCGGACGGGAAGGGCGCGTCCTCGTCGTACGAACTGCGCACCGGAGACGTCCTCTACGTGCCCAGGGGCATGCCGCACCTGGTGCGCACCGCCACCTCCGCCTCCATCCACGTCACGATCAGCGTCAACACCCTCACCTGGGCCGACCTCCTCAAGGACGTGGTCGCCGGGGTGCTGCGCTCCGACGAGTACGCGGCGCCGCTGCCCATGGGCGCGGGCCTCGCGGAGCGGATCGAGCCGCTGGTCAAACGGTACGCCGACCGCCTGGCCGCCGACGTGACCGCCGCCGCCACCGCCGACTCCGTCCACCGGACGATCTACCGCAGGCCCGCGTACGGCGAGGGCCACCAGGCGGGCCTCCTGCGCTCCGCCCTCATCGGCGGCGACGCCCCCTCGGACCGGATCGTGCTGCGGCCGGGCACGTGGCCGCTGATCACGACCGGCGCGGACACGTGCCTGATCGAGGCCGGCGGCCGCCGCTACCGCGTGCCCGCTGCGGTGGCCAGGGCCTGCTCGCTGCTCGGGTACGGCCCGATGAGCGTCGCGGACCTGTCCGCCGACCCGGAGGAGGCCGCCGAGATCGCCGCGACGCTGATCGGCCTCGGCCTCGCCGAGCAGGCCGGGAGCCGCTCCTAACCGAGCCAGCCGGGCAGCACCAGGACGGCCCACGCCGCGATCGGGCCCACCACGACGATCGCGCCGCCGTAGGCGAGGAGCTTGCGGTAGAAGTCGTCGCGCGGCATGCCCCTGACGTTGGCCACCAGCAGGGCGCCCGTCGTCGAGAACGGGCTGACGTCCACGATCGCCGACGACACCGACAGCGCCGCGATCATCGCGATCGGCCCCAGGGTGCCCTGGGATAGCAGCGGCACGGCCAGCGGTACCAGCGCGCCGAGGATGCCCACGGTCGAGGCGAAGGCCGACACGACGCCGCCGACGTAGCAGATGAGCAGCGCCACCAGCACCGGGATGCCGATCGCGGCCACCGCCGAGCCGACGTAGTCGACGGTGCCGATCTCCTGCAGGACGCCCACGTACGTGACGACGCCGCAGATCAGCAGCACGGTCGGCCAGGCCACCCGCTCCACGGCGCCCTTGTTGGACTTGGGTGAGGTGAGGGAGAGGACGACGGCGACGGTGACGGCGGTCAGGCCGACGTCCAGCTTGAACGCCAGCACGGCCACGCACAGCGCCACGATGCCGGTCAGCGTCAGCGCCTGGTGCGGGGTGAGCCGCAGCCCGCTCCCGGTCGCCGTGTCACGGGCGACCGCGGTGCCGACGCCGCCCCCGCCGCCGGCCGTGCCCGCGACCTCGGGCTCGGCCTCGCTCGGACGCTCTGCGCCGGCCGGGCTCGCGTTGCCGGGTGCCGTCGCGTCAGGCGTCGCGTCAGGCGTCGCGTCAGGCGTCTCGGCCGGGGTGGCGCCGGAGATGACGCCGCGGCGTACCAGGTCGCGGCCGCCGAAGATGAAGAAGACGACCACGGCCGCGGCCGCGTTGAAGGCGAAACTGGACAGGAACAGCACCAGGTTGTTGCTGGGCAGGTTCGCGTCCCTGGTGACGCCGTTCACGATGCCGCCGAGCACGCTGATCGGTGAGAACGCGCCCGCCTGCGTCCCGTGCGCGACCATGAGCCCGATCAGCATCGGGTGGATCCGATAGTCGGCCGCGAAACCGAACGCGATCGGCGCCAGGATGGCCGCCACCGCAGGTGCCGGCGCCCCCACGGCCGTCAGCAGGGCGGAGATGACGAACACGACGGGCGGGATGGCGGCCAGGCGTCCCCGTACGAGATGCACGGAGGCGCGTACGAGCCAGTCGACCGTCCCGTTGTTGGTGGCGATCGCGAACAGGAGCGTCACCCCGACGAGGATCACGAACAGGCTGCCGGGGAAGGCCCCCAGGATGTCGTCAGTGCTCAACCCGGCGGCAAGCGTGCCGACGAGGAAAGCCCCGACGAGCGCCAGCGCTCCCAGGTTCACGGGGAAGACGGTGGCGATGACGAACATGACGATGAGGGCGAGAATGGACAGGAGTTCTGCGGACACTGCGTACTCCGATCTCCCCCGAGCGTTATGGCAGGACGGCCGCCTCCAGGATGAGCTCGACCGGGTGGCGGGCAACGCGTCGCGCGCCGTGGGCGATCTGCTGGCGGCACGAGACCCCCGTGGCCGCGAGCAGGGTGTCGGGTGAGGACGCGGCGATCGCCGGGAAGAGCCGGAGACCGCCGATCTTCATGGACAGGTCGTAGTGCTCGGCCTCGAAGCCGAACGATCCGGCCATGCCGCAGCAGCCGGCGTCGAGCTCCGTCACCTCCGCTCCGGGGATTCTGGACAGCAGCGCGCGCGTGGCGGCGGTACCGGTGACGGCCTTCTCGTGGCAGTGGCCGTGCAGGAGGATCTCGCGCCCGCGCAGCGCGTCGCCCAGCACCAGCGAGCCGTCGTCGATGGCCTCCGTCAGCAGTTCGGGGATGAGCCTGGCGCGGGCCGCCACCGCCGCCACGCGAGCGTCGCCGGGGAGCAGGGCGGTGTACTCGTCCTTCAGCGTCAGCAGGCAGGACGGCTCCAGGCCGACGATCGGCGCGTCGGAGGCGGACAGGCGGGCGACCATCTCCCCGGCCATCGTCTTCGCCCGGTCGAGCAGGCCCTTGGAGATGCTGGAACGGCCGCAGCAGCCCTCGGCCTCCAGGCGTACCCGGTAGCCCGCCCGCTCCAGCAGCTCGACGGCGGCACGGCCGATCGCGGGCTCGCTGTAGGTGGTGAAGGAGTCCGCCAGCAGGATGACCTCCTTGCCGGAGGTGGCGGCCGGGCGGCGGCGGAACCAGCGGACGAGGTGGTCGCGGTGAAAGCGGGGGAGCGGGCGTGGGCTCAGGCGCAGGGGGCCGCGGACGGCGCCGGCCAGCCAGTTCGACAGGGGCGCGGTGGCCGCGCCCAGCCGGTTGAGCGTCCTGATCGCGCCGAACACCCGCGACCGCAGCGGCACGCCGTGCGACTCCTGGTACTGGTGGAGGAACTCGCTCTTCATCGCCGCCATGTCCACCCCGAGCGGGCACTCCGACTGGCACGCCTTGCACTCCAGGCAGAGGTCGAGGATGCCGTGCAGCCGCTCGTCGCCGAGCGCCTGCCGGGGGTCGGGCGAGGACAGGGCCTTGACCAGGGCGTTGGCCCGGCCGCGGGTGGAGTGCTCCTCCTCGCGGGTGGCCATGTACGAGGGGCACATGACGCCCGTGTCGTCCTTGCGGCACACGCCGACGTTCATGCACCGGTCGGCCGCGGCGTGCATGCCGTCGGCGAAGGTCAGGGTGGTGGCCAGCGGGGGCGGCTCGGGCATGGCCGGGTCGCGCAGGTGGTCGGTCATCGGCGGCGCGTCCACGATCTTGCCGGGGTTCAGCCGGCCGTGCGGGTCGAAGACGTGCTTGACCTGCCGCATCGCCTCGTAGATCCGGTCGCCGAACAGGTGCCGGTTGAACTCGGAGCGGGCCAGGCCGTCGCCGTGCTCGCTGGAGTTCACCCCGCCGTGCCTGGCGGCCAGTTCGGCGATCTCCTCGGCCACGGCCCTCATGGTGCCGATCTCGCCGGGCGCGCGCAGGTCCACGAACGGGCGGACGTGCAGGCAGCCGACCGAGCAGTGGCCGTAGAACCCGGCCCGCAGCCCGTGGCGGTCGAGGATCTGCGCGAACTCCGTCACGTACGGCAGCAGCCGCTCCGGCGGCACGGCCGTGTCCTCCACGAACGCCAGAGGCCTGCGGCTGCCCACGCTGGAGGCCATCAGCAGGCCGAGCCCCGCCTTGCGGACCTTGAGCACGGCCGACTGCTGCTGCCCGGTGACCGCCCTGAGCGTGTGGTAGCCGTGGCCGTTGGACTTCCAGGTGGCGGCCAGCTTGTCCACCCGGTCGGCCACCTCGGCGGGGGTGTCGCCGAAGAACTCCACGAACAGCAGCGCCTCAGGATCGCCCTCCAGGATGTCGCCGAGCCCCGCGTAGTCCACGCGCTGCCTGGACAGGTCGAGGATGGCCTTGTCCAGGAGCTCGACCGAGGCGGCCTCGAAGGCCAGGGCGTCGGCGGTGGCGGCGATGGCGGCCGGGGTCGAGGTGAAGTGGCCGACGGCGATGGCCTTGGCGCGCGGCAGGTCCATCAGCCCCACCGTGGCCTCGGTCACCACGGCCAGCGTGCCTTCCGAGCCGACCATCAGCTTGGTCAGGTCCACCCCAGCGCCGCCGGGCGCCGCGAGGTCATCACGCGTCAGGCCGTTCGCGGCGGCGTCGAGGCGGTAGCCGCCCGAGTGGCGCCAGAACCGGGGGAAGCCCGACAGGTCGAGGTCGCGCAGCACCTCCGCGACCGCCGCGTTGAGCCGGGCGTCGGTGGCCAGGTCGGGCGTGGTGGCGTCGGCCAGGACCACGCGGAGCGCCTGGACGTGGTCGATCGTGGAGCCGTACAGGACGGAGTGGCTGCCGGCCGAGTTGTTGCCGATCATCCCGCCGATCGTGGCCCGGTTGCTGGTCGAGGTGTCGGGCCCGAACATCAGCCCGTGCTTGCGGGCCGCCCGGTTGAGCTGGTCCTGCACCACGCCGGGCTGCACCCGCGCGGTACGCCCGTCGATCTCCAGGATGCGGTTCATGTGCCGGGAGAGGTCCACGATCACGGCCGCGCCCACCGTCTGCCCGGCCAGGCTGGTGCCCGCGCCGCGCGGCAGCACCGGCACGCCCAGCTCGCCGCAGGCCGCCACCAGGGCCTGGACGTCGTCGGCGTGCTTGGGGAAGGCGACGGCGAGCGGCTCGATGGCGTACATGCTGGCGTCGGAGGAGTAGAGGTGCCTGGTGTAGGAGTCGTCCCTGACGTCACCGGCGAGGAGCGGGGCCAGCGTGCGGGCCAGACTCATTCGCCGCCCTCCAGGTAGGCGAGCGCCGTCCGCGTGCCGCCCTCCTTGATCGGGACCCCGGCGGCGCTCAGCCCCATCTCGACCCCGCTCAGCGTGCCCGCCAGCATGAGATCGTTGAAATAGCCGAGATGCCCGATCCGGAACACGTGCCCGGCCAGCCGCCCGAGCCCGGTGCCGAGCGACATGTCGTATCGCTCCAGGATCAGCCGTCTGACCGCGTCGGCGTCGTGCCCGTCGGGCATCAGCACGGCGGTGAGTGAGCTGGAGTGTTCGCGCTCGTCGGCGCAGAGCACCTCCAGCCCCCATCCGCGCACCGCCCGCCGGGTCGCCTCGGCGTGCCGGTCGTGGCGGGCGAAGACCGCCTCCAGGCCCTCCTCCTCCAGCATGATGAGGGCCTCGCGCAGGCCGTACAGCAGGTTGGTGGGCGGGGTGTAGGGGAAGAAGCCCTGCCGGTTGGCCGCGATGATCGGCTCCCAGCCCCAGTACGACCTCGGCAACCGCCCCCGGTGCGCCAGCGCCTTCTCGCTGACCGCGTTGAAGCCCATGCCGGGCGGCAACATCAGCCCCTTCTGCGAGCACCCGACGGTCACGTCCACGCCCCACTCGTCGTGGCGGTAGTCCATCGAGCCCAGCGACGAGATCGTGTCCACCAGCAGCAGCGCCTGATGCCCTGCCCGGTCGATGGCGTCGCGGATCTCGGGGACGCGGCTGCGCGCCCCGGTCGAGGTCTCGTTGTGCACCACCATGACGGCGGCGACGTCGGGGGTGAGGTGTTCGGCGATCGCGCCGGGGTCGGCGCCGTGCCGCCAGTCACCGGGGATCAGGTCCACGACCAGCCCCAGCCGGGCGGCCATCTCGCACCACAACGAGGAGAAGTGCCCCGTCTCGTACGCCACCACCTTGTCACCCGGCGACAACGTGTTGACCAGCGCCGCCTCCCAGGCCCCCGTGCCCGACGACGGGTAGACGACCACGGGGCCGCTCGTCCTGAACACGACCTTCAGCCGTTCGAGCAGCTCGAGAGCGAGCCGGGCGAACGACGGCCCCCGGTGGTCGATCGTGGGCTGCGCGATCGCGCGCAGCACCCGGTCGGGAACGTTGGTCGGCCCGGGAATCTGCAGGAAGTGCCGGCCCACTGTCTTTCCACCCTTCGTGCTGTGCCATCACACGGCACGGCGTGCCGCTGTGCGGTTCATTAACATTAAAATCGGTCCGCAGAGGAGTCAATGCATGCAGAGCGTTATCAACGCCCTCCGGGTGCTCGAAGAGGTCGCCGCCCGCCAGCCCATCGGGGTGGGCGAGCTGGCCCGCGGGCTCGGCCTGCCCAAGAGCACCGTGCAGCGCTCGCTGAAGACGTTGCACGAGGCCGGGTGGATCAGGCCCGCCGGGGGCGAGGTCACGCGCTGGCAGGTGACCAGCAAGGCGTTACAGATCGCGCGCAGGACCGAGCTGGGGCTGCGCGACGCGGCCATGCCGGTCATGGAGGAGTTGCGCCAGCGCACGGGCGAGACGATCCACCTGATGGTGCCCGAGGGCGACGCCGTCGTGCTGATCGAGCGGCTGGAGACCGACAAGCCGCTGCGCATCGTGCTGCCGCTGGGCATCAGGCTGCCCCTGCACGCCTCGGCCAACGGCAAGGCCGTCCTGGCCCACCTGCGCCGCCCCGCCGCCGAACTGCCGGGCTACACCGACACCACGATCACCGACCCGGGCGCGCTGCGGTCGGAACTGGAGGCGGTCCTGTCCCGCGGGTACGCCGACAACCGCGGCGAGTGGCGCTCCGACATCGCCGCCGTCGCCTCCGCCGTCCTCGGCTCCGACGGCCCGATCGCCAGCCTCAGCGTCTCCACCCCGGCCAGCCGCATGCCCGAGGAACGGCGCGCGGAGTACGGCAAGCTGGTCACCCAGGCCGCCAGAACGCTCGCGGAGATCCTTTTCTGAGATATTTCGGTTCGGGCCATTAAATGTCTGTTCTTGACGGGCTTCGGGGGCGGATGTACGTTCGCGACCGGGACGAAGTGGGCTTTGTGTACGTGCTGTCTTCATGGTCTGCCGCCGGGATCAACACCGAGGTCACGGGGCTGCCACGGACTCAATAGGGCGAAATAAGATCGCGAAATTTCTGGCCGTGTGGAATTCCGGAGAAATCATTCGGCCCGCTATTCGGTCCCGTTCGCCTCGCCCTGCCAACGATTGTCGAGATCGCGCGGAGAATCGCCATGACGCGCACCATTCCGCTGTTCACGCTCGACGGCGTCCCCGACGCCACGATCACGACGCACCCGTTCACCACGGACGACGGCCTCGGGCTGAGCATGCTCAGGTTCGTCAGGGAGCCGGCCGGAGACGTCGTCCTGGTGATCCACGGGCTCACGACCTCCAGCGACATGTTCATCATGCCCGAGCACCACAACCTCGTCCGATACCTCCTGGACAACGGCTACCCGGAGGTGTGGACGCTGGACTACCGGATGAGCAACCGGCACCCGTACAACCGCTCGATGCACCGCCACACCATGGACGACATCGCGCTGTTCGACCACCCGGCCGCGTTGCGCGCCTTGCGCGCGGTGGCGGGGGAGCGGCGGGTGCACGTCATCGCGCACTGCCTGGGCTCGGTGTCGTTCATGATGAGCCTGTTCGGCGGGGCGGTGGACGGCATCGCGAGCGTCATCGCCAACAGCGCCGCGCTCACCCCGAGGGTGCCCAACTGGTCGCGGCTCAAGCTCACCGTCGCGCCCGCGTTCATGGAGTACGCCCTGGGCCTTCCCTTCCTCGACCCCAAGTGGAGCGAGGAGCCGCCTTTCACCAGGGGCTGGCTGTTCTCCAAGGCCGTGGACCTGTTCCACCCCGAATGCCGGGAGTCCTCGTGCCACATGCTGAGCCTCATGTGGGGCACCGGCTGGCCCGCGCTCTACGGCCACGACAAGCTGGCGGCCGTCACCCACGCCCGCAGCGGCGACCTGTACGGCGCCACCGGCCTGCACTACTACCGGCACGTCCTGAAGATGGTGCGGGCCGGGCGCGCCGTGAAGTACGACCCCGGTGACGCCCGCCTGGCCGCCCTGCCCGACGACTACCTGGCCGGCGCCGCCGAGATCACCACCCCGGTGCTGCTGACCACGGGCGACCGCAACCACGTCTTCGCCGACTCCAACGTGGTCTGCCACGACCGGCTCAAGGCGGTCGTCCCGGGCCGGCACGAGCTCGCCGTCTTCCCCGGCTACGGGCACCAGGACGTCTTCATGGGCAGGAACTGCCACCAGGACGTCTTCCCCCTCATGATCGACTTCCTCAAGCGCCAGGGAGCATGACCGTGTCCGAGAGATACCGTGCCACCAGCCACGAGGCCTATCCGCACGACACGATGCTCAGCCTGGCCTACGACTGGGAGCGCGTGGCCGATCCGGGCATCCCGCCGCGCTGGCCGTTCAAGGTCTACCTGCCGCGCGACACCGACGACGTCGTCAAGGCCGTGCGCGAGGTCCGCGAGCGCGGCGAGCGGCTGATCGTGCGGGGACACGGCCACTCCAGCAACAACCTCGTCACCGGCGAGGGCGGCACGGTCATGGTGACCGACCGGCTGAGCCAGATCACCGACGTGGACGAGCGCAGGCGGACCTGCACCATGCAGGGCGGCGCGATCCTGTTCGAGGTGGACGAGCACCTCGCGCGGCGCGGCTGGGGCCTGTCGATCATCGGCGACCACGACCACATCACCGCCGGCGGCTTCGCCTCGGTGGGCGGCATCAGCCCCGCCTCCCACCGCTTCGGCCTGTTCGTGGACACCGTCACCGAGCTGGAGTACGTGGACTGGGACGGCGAGGTGCACGTCTGCGGCAGGGAGAACGACCCAGGGCGCTTCCACCGCGTCCTGGCCGGCACCGGCAGGCACGGCGTGATCACCTCGCTCACGGTCGAGATCATCCGTGTCGACAAGCACCGCACCGTGCTGAGCAACCACCGGCTGCTCACCCTCGACCTCGACGACTACATCCGCCGCTCGGCCGACCTGATCCGCGACCCCGGCGACGCGCTGATGGAGCGCGGCGTCTGGGCCGACTTCCCGACGCCCGTCGGCGCGCTGCGGCTCGGCCAGTTCTCCTCCTACCACGAGACCCCGCAGAACCCGATCAAGTCCCTCGTCAACAGCGCCGCCTTCGGCTACCAGCAGTTCCTCGGCTACTGGGCGGGCCGCCTGCCCTCGGCGGCGGACGAGCTCGTCAAGTACATGGGCATGGCCACGATCATGCTCAGCCCCTCGTACGCCAACGGCAAGAACATCGAGCGCTTCACCGACCAGGTGCTCGACGCCACCGTGGGCGACCCGACCCGCATGCTCGTCGTCCTGGCCCCGGCGGAGCGCTACGAGATCCTCTTCCGCCGCCTGTACGACCTCGCCGTCGAGGAGCGGCGCGACAGCGGCGGCATCACGTTCATCTCCGTGTACGTCAAGGCGATCCGCTCCGCCTACCTGTCCAAGGGCGACCGGACCAAGCGGCACTGCGAGCTGATGTTGTACTTCGGCGTCAACCCGGAGCAGATGACGGAGAAGGTCCTGGAGCGGCTGGTGGAGCGCGTGGACGACATCGTCATCGACAACGGCGGCTTCCGCTACATGCACTCGCTCACCAGCGCCTCGCCGGAGCGGCGGCGGCTGCTGGACCCGAACGCCATGTACGCGGAGGGCGCGGGCAAGAAGCGCGGCAAGGGTGTCACGAGCACGACCGGGGAGGTGTGAGCGCCGATGGCCGCCGGGTTGAGCTTCCGCGAGAAGATGTCCGGATATTTCGCGATGGGTTACACGGATCCGTACGAAGGTGCCCGCGTGGGCCGCCGTACGGACTGGAAGCTCACCCTGCGTGCCACCGTCACCGTCTCCGACATCGGGAAGTTCACCGCCGACCCCCTCCACCCCGGCACCCTGCGCGGCGAGATCGAGCTGCCAGGGGTGGGCCGGCGTATCCCGTTCCACGACGGCGTGTTCCGGCTCTTCGCGCCCTCCGGCACTCCCGGCCTCACCCTCCTCGTCTACGAGGCCCCGTTCTCCTACGACGGCCGCCGGTACTACCTGGCCGGCCGCAAGAACGTACGCGATGACCTGGGCCTGGACCTGTGGCCCGACACGACCACCCTGGAGGTGCGCCTGCACCGCGGGCCCGACGCGGAGGGCGAGGTGGTGGGCGCCGGGGTGCTGCGGCTCGGCGTCGGGGACCTGGCGGCGCTGCTGGTGTCGATGCGGGCCGGCGACGCGGCCACGCCGGTCGAGGCGGCGCGCGGCTACGCCCGGTTCGGGCTGCTGTTCGCGCGGAGCCTGCGCGACAGCTATCTGCGGCGCCCGCGCGCCTTCATGCGCGCCCGCCAACCCCGCTGACCTTCGCGGAGAGGAGCAGTCATGAGCACTTCCCCGATGCCCGCGACGAAGGAGCATGTGGACGCGGTGGTCGTCGGCTCCGGCTTCGGCGGTTCCGTGTCCGCCTACCGGCTGGCCGAAGCCGGGCTGCGGGTGGTCGTCCTGGAGCGCGGGCGCGCGTACCCGCCGGGGAGCTTCGCCCGCACGCCGCGCGAGATGAGCAGGAACCTGTGGGATCCGAGCGAGGGGCTGCAGGGGCTGTTCGACGTGTGGACGTTCAACGGGTTCGACTCCGTGGTGAGCAGCGGGCTCGGCGGCGGCTCGCTGATCTACGCGAACGTGCTGCTCAGGAAGGAGGAGAAGTGGTTCGTCAGGCGGGAGGGCCTGCCCGGCGGCGGCTACGAGACGTGGCCGGTGACCAGGGACGACCTCGACCCGCACTACGACGTCGTGGAGCGCATGCTGGGCGCCGCCCGCTACCCCCTGCACGCCCCCGCCTACGCCGACACCCGCAAGACGCTGGCCATGCAGGTCGCGGCCAAGGACCTGGGCTACGAGTGGGAGCTGCCGCCGCTGGCGGTCAGCTTCTCGCCGGGGCCGAAGGAGGCGCCGGGGCTCGGGTTGCCGATCAGAGATCCCGAGTACGGGAACCTGCACGGGCGGCCGCGGCGTACCTGCCGGTTGTGCGGGGAGTGCGACATCGGCTGCAACGACGGCGCGAAGAACACGCTCGACCACACCTACCTGTCGGCCGCCAAGGCCGCGCAGGCCGACATCCGGACTCGCTGCGAGGTGCGCGGGATGCGGCTGCGCGACAGCGGCGGCTACGAGGTCGGTTACGTCGAGCACGACCCTTCGAGCGAGGGCGGCCGCACCGACACGCGCCGCCTGCCCCTGCGCACGATCACCTGCGACCGCCTGATCCTCGGCGCGGGCACCTACGGCACCACGTACCTGCTGCTGCGCAACCGGCGCACGCTCCCGGGACTCAACCTGGACCGGCTCGGCAAGCGCTACTTGGGCAACGGCGACCTGCTGACGTTCCTGCTGCCCAGGCACGACGGCGGCGTGCCGCTGGAGGGCAGCCGCGGGCCGGTGATCACCAGCTCCATGCTGGTGCCGGACCGGCTCGACCGCCCCGACGTCATGGGGCGGGGCTTCTACGTCCAGGACGGCGGCTACCCGGGGTTCGTCGACTGGCTGACCGAGAGCACGGACGTGACAGGTTCGGTGTTCAGGGCCGGCGAGTTCGCGGTGCGGGCGGTGTTGTCCCGCCTGCTCGGCACCCCCGACGGCAACCTGGGCGGCGAGCTGTCCCGCCTGATCGGCGAGGGCAAGCTGTCGGCGGGCTCGCTGCCGATGCTCGGCATGGGCCGCGACGTGCCGGACGGGGAGATGCGGCTGAGCGGCGACCGGCTGCGGGTGGACTGGACGACCAGGACGAGCAAGGAGTACTTCGCCCGGATGCGGCGCGTCATGCGCGACATCGCCGACCACCTGGACACCCGGTACGCGGACAACCCCATGTGGTTCCTCCGCAAGATCGTCACCGTGCACCCGCTGGGCGGCGCGGCCATCGGGCACAGCAGGGAGGAAGGCGTGTGCGACCCGTACAACGCCGTGTTCGGCCTGCCCGGCCTGTACGTCGCCGACGGCGCGGCCATGCCGGGACCCGTGGGCGCCAACCCGTCGCTGACCATCGCGGCGCTGGCGGACCGCATGTGCACCCGCCTGCTGGAGAACCGCTCCCGTGAGAAGAAGGGGCGGACGGGGAAGGGGCGGGCGTCGTGAACCGCATCGCCGTGGCGATCGTCCACGGTGTCGAGATCGCCGACCCCGACTTCGCCGCGAAGCCGGCCCGCCTGCTGCGCGACGCCTTCGCCGACGCGCTCGGCGTGACCCGCCTCGACGCCGACAACGCGCTGGTCGTCGAGCCCGTCCACTGGGCGCCGCACATCGAGGATCGCCAGCGCGAGCTCTTCGGCAGGATGTACGAGGGCGAGGCCCGCTCGTTCTTCGACGACCACCTCGACGGCATCGTCAGGAGTCTCAACGCGGGTTCGGTGGCCGCGCTGGCGCCGCTGCTCCGCTCGATCGTCCGGCGTACGATGCCGGGCCTGCGCGAGTTGCACTACCCGACCGCGCGCTGGCTGACGTTGCACTTCGCCGGCGACATCATCGCCTACGACAGGAAGATGGACGAGTCCAACTACGTCGCCGCGCACGAGGTGCTGGCCAAGGCCCTGGCGCGGCTGGCCGACAAGGCGGGCGAGCGGGCGCCGCTGTGCGTGCTGGCGCACTCGTTCGGGACCGTGCTGGTCAGCGACTACGTCTACGACCAGCAGGAGACCCTGCGCGGGCACAAACTGGTGCCCGACGAGGTGCGCGCGGTCATGGGCACCTCGGCGCTGGCCAGGGGCGAGACGCTCGCCTGGTTGTACACGATGGGCAGCCCCCTCGCCCTGTGGAGCCTGCGCAACCCGGCCGCCCGGCTCGACAGGCCCATCGACTTCCCCGGCGTGGGGATCGGCGGGGAAAGGAACCGGCTGCAGAGCGAGTGGGTCAACTTCCACGACCGCGACGACGTGATCGCCTATCCGCTGCGGCCGCTCGGGCCCGGCTACGCGGAACGGGTGACCATGGACCGGGCGGTGAACGTGCGCGGGCGGTGGCCGGTGTTCCAGACGCCGCTGGTGCACCCGTACTACTGGAGTGACGGGAAGGTGATGGAGGCCGTCGCCCGGTCCCTGGCCAAGGGCTGGCGCACCCTCAACCCGTAGCCGGCACCGTCGCCGGCACCGTGGGCGACGGCGGGGCCGCGGGAACGGTCGGCAGGTTGGCGAACTGGCCGATCCGCTGCTTGACCGGCACCGACACCCGCACCGCCTTGGCGTCCTTGAACGTGAACGTCATCGGCACCTGCGTGCCACGCACCCCGCTGATCGTGCCGATGGGCTGACTGCCGGTGCCGACCGGCTGGTTCGGCGGCAGCGTGAGCGGCCCGGAGAGCTGTACGGAGCCCCCTCCGTCCACGGTGATCCGTTCGAGCTGGTCGGGCCGGCCCGCCTCGTTGATCAGCACCGCGAACAGGGCCTGCTGAGGCGAGGGCGAGGTCGCGTCACCGCTCTCGTTCAGCAGGAAGGCGTTGCGCAGGAGGAGGGTTCCTCCCGCGTCGTCGGCGTTGGCACCGTCGTTCTGCGGGGCTCTGTTGTCCTTGTCGAAGCCCGCGTTCGTGCAGCCGGTGGCCGCCAGGGCCACGACGATCACGGCGGTGACGATGGGACGCGTCGCTGGCATGCCCTCCCGCTACCCGCGAACACACTCCGTAACCATGGGCTCCAACCAGCGGGAACAGCGCGGTTTCCGCCTGGTGACCATCGATGATGCATCATGTACCGTCACCGGTAACGCGTGACCTACCCCAGGAGCGGTAGATGGTTGAGCAGCAAGGACTCGACACGACAGGTCAGCAGAAGAAACGGCAACTGGTCCGGGCGGTGGTCGCCTCCGCCGTGGGGACCTCGATCGAGTGGTACGACTTCTTCCTCTACGGCTTCGCCGCCACCACCATCTTCGCGAAGCTGTACTTCCCCACCAACGCCCCGACGACCGGCCTCCTGCTCGCCCTCGGCACCTACTTCGGCGGCTTCGCCGCCCGCCCCATCGGCGCGGCGATCTTCGGCCACTACGGCGACCGCATCGGCCGCAAGGCCACCCTGATCATCACCCTGCTGTCCATGGGCATCGCCACCGCCCTCGTCGGGCTGGTGCCCACGTACGAGCAGATCGGGATCTGGGGCGGCATCCTGCTCACCCTCCTGCGCCTGCTCCAGGGCATCAGCGTCGGCGGTGAATGGGGCGGCTCGGTGCTGCTGGCCACCGAGTGGGGCAAGTCGCGCGGCGGCAAACGCGGCTTCCTGGGGAGCTGGCCGCAGTTCGGGGTGCCCGTCGGGCTCGTGCTCGGGTATCTGGCGCTGCAGGTGTTCCAGCCGCTGGACCCGTACTGGGGGTGGCGCATCCCGTTCCTGCTCAGCATCGTCATGGCGGCCATCGGGCTCTACATCAGGCTCGGCATCCTGGAGACGCCGGTCTTCGCCAAGGTCGTCAGGGAGAACAGGGTCGAGCGGGTGCCCGTGCGGGTGGTCATCGCCAAGAACTGGAGGGAGATCGTGCTCAGCGCGTTGTTGCGTACCGGGCAGCAGGCGCCGTTCTACATCTTCACCGTCTTCATCCTGACTTATGCCACCAAGACGCTGGGGTTCAAGGCGAGCGACGTCTACACGTACGTGATCGTCGCCGGTGTCGTCTCGCTGTTCACGGTGCCGTTCTGGGGCTACATCTCCGACCTCGTGGGGCGCCGGCGGCTGTACATGATCGGCGCGGCGCTCATGGTCGTCTGGTCGTTCATCTACTGGCCGCTGCTGGACACCCGGGTGCCCGCGCTGGTCTTCCTGGCCATCGTGCTGGCCGCGCCCATCCATGACATCCAGTACGGACCGCAGGCCACGTTCATCGCCGAGAGCTTCACCGGGCGGCTGCGGTACAGCGGGGCCTCCCTCGGGTACCAGCTCGCCTCGATCACGGCCGGCGGGCCCGCGCCGCTGATCGCGGTCTGGTTGTACGCCACCTACGAGAGCTCGTTCGCCATCGCCGTCTACATGGCCATCTGCGGGGTGATCAGCGTGGTGGCGGCGTTCGCCTTGAAGGATCGGTCGCAGCAGGACTACGCCGTCGAATACGACGAAGTCCGCCCTTCCCCCGGTTAAGTCCCCTGCGCTTCTCTCGGCAGGGACCCACCGCCCCTTCCCTCTCTCACCGCAGGAACCCACCGCCCTTTCTCACCAAGGGCCCAGTCGGAGTACGGCGGGGTCGAGAAGGTCGGTGGGATCTTGGCCGGGGTGAGGGAGCGGGTCAGGCGAGGTGTTCGATCGCCGTCATCGTGGCGTCGAGGTGCCGCAGCACGATCCGTACGGCATCCTCCGCGTGCCGCCGCCGAAAGGCCGTCACCAGTTCGCGATGGTCGCGATCGGCCTCCTCCCGGCGCGCCCGCTCCTGCCCGCGCAGCGAGAGGCCGACGTAGACGGCGGCCCCGTCGCGCAGCCCCTTGAGGATCGCGCACAGCCGGGGCGAGCCGGCCGCGTCGCTGAGGACCGCGTGGAACTGGCGGTTGAGCTCGACCCACTCACCGGGGTCGGGCTCGTCCCGCATCAGCTCCTGCAGCCGCGCGGCCCGGTCGACCTCCTCGTCGGTGACGCGCTCGACGGCCTGGCGGATCGAGACGGGCTCCAGCATGCGGCGCAGCTCGTAGATCTCCCTGACCTCGGACATGTCCAGCTCGCGGATCATCGCCCCCTTGTGGGGGTCGATCCTGATCAGCCCCTCGCCGGCCAGGTCGCGCAGGGCCTCGCGGACCGGCGTGATGCTGACCTTGAGCTGCGCGGCGATGTCGGCCTGGACGAGCCGGTAGCCGAGCGGCAGGTCGCCGCCGAGGATCGCCCGCTTGAGCGTTTCGTAGACGAAGGCGTGCGCGGTGCGTGCGGGCGGGCCCGGCTTGAGCACGACGGTCGTCACCCGAACCACTATAAGACGCACGTCACCGCGGTCCCCGGCAAGGTCACGCCCCTTCTGCCACCACCGTGTTGCTCAGCTCGCCCAGCCCCTCGACCGCCACTGTCATCGTGTCGCCCGGCTGCACCGGGCGTACCCCGGGCGGCGTTCCCGTCATGATCACGTCGCCGGGTTCGAGGGTGGAGAAGGCCGACACGTACGCGATCAGCTCCGGGATGCCGAAGATGAAGTCCTTGGTACGCCCGTCCTGGCGCACCTCCCCGCCCACCGTGCAGGTGACGCGCACGTCTGACGGGTCGAACTCGGTGTCCACCCACGGGCCCAGCGGGCAGAAGGTGTCGAAGCCCTTGCCGCGCGTCCACTGCGGGTCGCTCTTCTGGATGTCGCGGGCGGTGACGTCGTTGCCGATGGTGTAGCCGAACACCAGGGACATCGCGTCCTCGGCCGCCACCCGCCGCCCCGAGCGCCCGATCACCACGACCAGCTCGGCCTCCGGGTCGAGCCGCCCGGACAACGACGGATAGACGACCTCGTCGCCGGGGCCGACGATCGACGACGGCGGCTTGAGGAAGATCAGCGGCTCCTTCGGCACCGGGTTGCCGAACTCGGCCGCGTGGTCGGCGTAGTTCCGGCCGACACAGATGATCTTGCTCGGGGTGACGGGGGCGCGCAGGCGTACGTTCGCTCCCAGGGGTTCGCCGGGGACCAGCCCCGTGTACGGGTCGCCGTCGGCGGCGCGCGCCGTGCCGTCCTGGTCGAGCACCCCCCACCGCACCGTGCCCGCG
The DNA here is from genome assembly GCF_042656245.1 of Nonomuraea insulae. Classification (NCBI taxonomy): domain Bacteria; kingdom Bacillati; phylum Actinomycetota; class Actinomycetes; order Streptosporangiales; family Streptosporangiaceae; genus Nonomuraea; species Nonomuraea insulae. The sequence goes on along the minus strand of NZ_JBHSPA010000035.1, from coordinate 47,978 downwards.
TCGTCGTACCTGATGATGCGCATTTCGCTCCTCAGCAGCCGTTGTACTCGTTCGTCCAGAGGCGGCCCTCGGCCGCGTCCGCCTTTTCCTCGACGATTTTCAGCCTGAGCATGACATCCAGCGTCCGCTGCACGACAACCGGGTCGAAACAGCCCTTTTCGGACAGCGCGGAGGTCATCGCCTTCACCGTGCGGAGCACCGTCGCCCGGTCGTTGCTGCCCAGGTCGTCCATGATCTGCCCGGCCACCGCGTCGGGCTGCTGCTTGACCTTCGCGGTGGCCTGCGCCAGGACGCGGCTGAACGCGGTCGCGGTCTGGACGTTCTCCTCGGCCCACTGCCGGGAGGTGGCCCAGGCGGTGTAGTCGTACTTGTCCAGCTCCGGCACCTCGCCCTTGGGCCCGTCGATGAGGACCACGCCGAAGCCCTTCTCGGCGGCCACGTACGGGGTCGGCGGCGACAGGTGGTAGGCGTCGATCTGGCCCTTCTCCAGGGCGGCCAGCAGCGCGGACCCGCCGCCGAGCGGCACCAGCTCCACGTCGCGCTCCGGGTCGAGGCCGACCGAGGCCAGGTAGTAGCGCATGTACGTGTCGGTGGGGGAGCCCGGCGAGGTGATTCCGATCTTGAGCCCCTTGAGCGCGCTCAGGCGGTCACGCAGGGGCGAGGCCGCGGTGACCTTCTTGCGTTCCGCGACCTCCTTGCGCATGACGAGGGTGAGCGTGACCCGGTTGAGGATGTCGTGGGCCATGACCACCGAGTCGTCGCCCGCCTTACGCAGCTCGGCGAGGTCCTCGAACCCGACGTCGGCGTACTGGGCCTGGCCGGAGGCGAGCGCGGCGATGCTGTCGTTGCCGCTCTCCACCTCGACGATCTCGACCGTGAGCCCCTCCTTGGCGAACAGGCCGTCGTCCTTGGCGACGTACAGGGCGGAGAGGAACACGTTCGGCGCCGACGCGATCGTGATCTTCTTCGCCTCCTGACCGGTCTGCCCGCAGCCTGCCACCAGTACGAGGAGCGCCGCGACCGCCGCTGACCTCATCTCAACCGACCTCCTCATAGGGTCTCGCCGCCGCGGAGCCTGACCTCGGGCCGCCAGCGCAACACGCGGGACAGGGGACGCAGGGACATGGACAGGAGCAGCACGATCGCGGCCAGCACGATCGTGCCCGCGATGACCCCCGCGGTCTGGTAGCGCCCGGCCGCCGCCCTGGTCAGGTAGCCGATGCCGCGGTTGGAGGCGATGAACTCGCCCACCACCGCGCCGATCATCGCCGCGGGCAGGGTGATGCGCAGGGCCGCGAGCACGTACGGCAGCGCGCCGGGCAACAACACCGACCGCATCGTCGCCCACCGGTCGCCGCCCATCACCCGCGTGACGTCGAGCAGCCCCTGCGGCACCTGCCTGATGCCCTCGACGGTGTTGATGAACACCACGAAGAACACGAAGTACGCGGCCAGCACGATCTTGGGCGCCAGTCCGATGCCGAACCACAGGATGAAGACCGGCCCGAGCGCCACCGCGGGGATCGAGTACGCCATGAGGAAGTACGGCTCCACCACCCGGTAGGCCACCCTCCGCAGGGCCAGGGGCCAGGCCAGCGACACGCCGAGCGCCGCCCCGATGAGGAAGCCCAGCGCGGTCGAGGTCAGCGTGAACCGCGCGTGGAACCAGAAGTCGGCCGAGCCGAACCAGTCGATCAACCGCTCGGCGACCGCGTGCGGACTGCTGATGAAGAACGGCCTGATCAGGGTCCCCGAGACGAGCTCCCACACGGCCACGGCTCCCGCCGCCACCCCGAGCCGGCCCGCCCACACGACCGCCCGCCGGGTCCTGCGCCGTCGCGCGCCGCGCCGCCGTACGTCCTCGAGAACCTGTTCGCTCATCCGCGTGGCTCCTGTGCGCACCAGGGCAGCGCCCGCGCCTCCACCGCCCGTATCGCCGCGTTGACCAGCATGACCAGCACGGCCACGACCACGATCCCGGCGAACACGGTCGCCGTCTCGAACTGGCGCGACGAGCGCACGATGAGGTAACCCAGGCCCTGGGTCGCCGCGATGAACTCGCCGAGTATGGCGCCGACCATGGCCCGCGAGAACGTCAGGCGGATGCTCGCCACCACGGCGGGCGCGGCTCCGGGCAGCACGATCGTCCGTACGAGCCCGCCGCCCCGCGCCCCCATCACCCGCGCCACCTCGACCAGCCCAGGACTGATCCCCCGTACCCCGGCCATGGTGTTGGCCAGCACGATGAGGAACACCATCAGCGCGGCCAGCAGCACCTTCGGCAGCAGGCCGAGACCGAACCACATGATGAACATCGGCGCGAGCGCGATCTTCGGAATGGAGTAGAACGCGGCCACGAACGGCCCCGCGATCTCGTCCAGCGCGGGCACCGCCACCAGGACCAGCGCCGCCACCAGCCCCACCGCGATGCCGATCAGGTATCCGGCGCCCGCCTCGCCCAGCGTCACCCCGATGTGCCCCCACAACTGCCCGTCGAGCACGAGCTCCACGAGACGGGTGGCGACCTCGGACGGGCTGCTCACGTACCGCCGTTCGACGGCCAGCGGCGCGCCGAACTCCCAGAGCAGCAGCAGCGCCGCACCCAGCAGCACGATCCCGGACCGCACGAGCAGCCGCTCCCTGGCCGCCGCGGCCCGGGCGCGTCCGGCGGCCCGGGCCAGCACCTCGGCGCCGTCGCTCACCGTGACCTCGCGGAGCGTCATGTCGCCGCGATCTCCATGCGGATGTCGTCCCACAACAGGTCGTACAACTCCCTGAACCGCGGCACGTCGTGAATGTGGAAGACGTCTCTGGGGCGGGGCAGGCTCACCTCGTACTCCCGTTTGATGCGGCCGGGACGGCACGTGAACGTGATGATCCGGTCGCTCAGCGCGATGGCCTCGACGAGGTCGTGGGTGACGAACAGCACGGTCGGCCGCCGCAGCTCCCACAGCTTGAGCAACTCGTCCTGGAGGATCACCCGGGTCTGCGCGTCGAGCGGGCCGAACGGCTCGTCCATGAGGACGACGTCGCTGTCGTACGCGAGCGTGCGCACGATCCCGGCCCGCTTGCGCATGCCGCCGGACAACTCGTGCGGGTAGTGGTTCTCGAAGCCCGCCAGGCCGACCAGTTCGATGAACTCGCGGGCCCGCCTGCGGCGTTCGTCCTTGGGCACGCGGCGGAGCTCCAGGCCGTACTCGACGTTGCGGGCCATCGAGCGCCACGGCAGCAGGTTGTCGTCCTGGGTGATGTAGCCGACCTCGGTGTTCACCCCGGTGACGGCCCTGCCGTGGTGCATGACCCGCCCCGCGGACGGCTGGGTGAGCCCGGCGAGCAGGTTGAGCACGGTGGACTTGCCGCACCCCGAAGGGCCGACCAGGCTGATGAACTCGCCGGGGCGCGCGGCGAAGCTCACGTCCTCCAGGGCGAGCAGGGGCTGCGTGGAACGGCCCCGCGGAACGAACGCCTTGTAGACCGCCTCCAGGCGGATGGCCTCGTCGAGTGGTGGGTTGGCCGGATCTACCATTCGATCAGCTCCATACCGGATACCGAAGATGGTAGACCGTCTACAATTCAGATCAAGACCTCGCGAGGAGATCGCGCAGGGCCTTCACCACCTCTCCCGGGGCCTCCTCGGCCATGAAGTGGCCGCTCGTGACCGTGCGGTGCTCCAGGTTCTCCGCCCAGGCCCGCCACCGCCCGGCCGCGTCGAACCCCAGCGCCGCGCCCCAGTCCTGCTGCAACACCGTCACCGGCATCGCCAGCCGGTGGCCCGCCCGCCGGTCGGCCTCGTCGTGCTCGACGTCGATCGTGGCCGTGGCCCGGTAGTCCGCCACGATCGACGGAACGGCCTCGCGGGACGCCTTCAGGTAGGCGGCGCGCACGTCGGCGGGGATCGCGTCCGGGTCGACGGCCCAGACGTCCAGGAAGTGGCCGAAGAACGTGTCCGCCGAGGCGGCGATCATGGTTTCCGGCAGGCCAGGGGGCTGCGCCATCAGGTACAGGTGGAAGCCGACGGCCGCCGAACGGCCCCGCATGACGTCCCAGCTGTCCAGGGTCGGCAGCACGTCCAGCGAGGCAAGGTGGGTGACGACGGCCGGATGGTCGAGCCCCGCCCTGACCGCGACCAGCGCGCCCCTGTCGTGGCCGGCCAGCGCGAACCGGTCGTGCCCGAGCGCCTTGGCCAGTTCGACGATGTCGGCGGCCATGGTGCGCTTGGAGTAGGTCTGTCCTGTGTCGGCCGGCTTGTCGCTGTCGCCGTAGCCGCGCAGGTCGGGGCAGATCACGGTGTGGTCGGCGGCCAGGTCCGCGGCGACGTGCCGCCACATCAGGTGGGTCTGGGGGAAGCCGTGCAGCAACACGATCGGGCTGCCGGAACCGCCGACGGCCACGTTCAGCGCCACGCCGTCGGCGACGGTGACCCGCCGCCGCGCGAATCCGGGGATCTTGGGCATCATGTCGATCTCTCCTCGGTGAGTCGTGTTCGTGAGTACGTGTTCGTGAGTGCGTGTTCGTGGGTACGTGCTACCAACCTGCCGCGCCTCGATCAGCACCTGGTCAGCGACCGGTCAGCCCAGGTCACACGGGCGGATAGGTTGGGGGCGCGATGGTGAATTTCGGTGTGCTGGGCTCGCTGACGGCCGCGGACGAGCGCGGCCCGATCCAGCTCAAGGGGCCCCGGCACCGGGCCGTCCTGGCGCGGCTGCTGGTCGCCAGAGGCCGGGTCGTGCCGGTGTCGTGGCTGATCGGCGACCTCTGGGAAGAGCCGGGGGAGGGGGCGCTGGGGGCCGTACAGACCTTCGTCGGGGCGCTCAGGAAGGCCCTCGAACCCTCCCGCCCGCCCCGCACGCCGTCGCGTCTTCTCATCACCTCGCCCCCCGGCTACGCGCTGCGCGCCGACCCGGGAACGGTGGACGCCTGGCGCTTCGAATCCGCCCTCGCCTCCTCCGCCCACCTGCCCGCCGAGGAGGCCCGCGTCCTGCTCGACGAGGCGCTGGGGCTGTGGCGGGGTCCGGCGTACGCGGAGTTCGCCGACCACGACTGGGCCAGGGGCGAGGCGTCCCGGCTGGACGAGCTCCGGCTGCTGGCCGTGGAACGCCGCGCCTCGGCTCTCCTGGGGTCGGGACTGGCGGCCGAGTCGGTGCCCGACCTGGAGGCGCACGTCTTCGCCCACCCGCTACGGGAGGACGGCTGGCGCCTCCTGGCCCTGGCGCTGTACCGGGCCGGGCGGCAGGGGGACGCGCTGGCGACGTTGCGGCGGGCCAGGGAGGTGCTGGCCGCCGAACTGGGACTGGACCCGGGCTCAGCCCTGCGCCGCCTCGAATCCGACATCCTCACCCACGCCCCCCACCTCACCGCCCCCGCCGAACAACTCCCAGACCACCGGCCGACCCCGCATCTGGCTGAGGGCGATGACGGGGCCTCGGCTGCCACGCGTCCCGCGGAGCCGGGTGAGCGTCCGTTTGTGGGGCGGGTCGGTGAGCTGGCTGAGCTGGAAGGTGTCGCGGCGGATGTGGCGTCGGCGGGGCGGTCGCGGCTCGTGCTGGTGTCCGGGGTGGCGGGCGCGGGCAAGACGGCGCTGGCCAGGACACTGGCTCGGCGGCTGGAGGCCGGCGGCTGGGCCATCGCGTGGGGCGCCAGTCCCGAACTCCAGGGCGCACCGGCGGCCTGGCCATGGACCCAGATGCGCGAGCAACTCGCCGCGGCCGGACGCCCGATCACCGCACCCGACGGCACCGACGCCTGGGCCACCGGCGACGCCCCTACGCTCGGCGGCGCCGATGGCGGTGACGCGCTTGGTGGGAGGTTCAGGCGGCATCGGGTGATCGCCGCGCAGCTTGCCGCAGTGGCCGCGCAAGGGCCGGTGTTGCTGGTGTTCGATGACCTGCACTGGGCGGATGAGGAGACCCTTGGCCTGCTCACCACGCCGGCCGCCGGCCTGGGTCCCGTGCTGGTCGTCGGCACGTACCGCTCGACCGAGATCTCCACGGGGCTGGCGGAGGCGCTGGGGCGGGCCGCACGGGTGGAACCGGCCCGGGTCTATCTGGGGGGACTGACGCAACCGCAGGTGCGCGAGCTGGTCCAGGCGGTCGGCGGGCGGGAGATCAGCGCGGACGAGGCCAGGACGATCCATGTGCGCAGCGCGGGGAACCCGTTCTTCGTGCGGGAGCTCATCCGTGTGTGGGAGAGCGAGGGTGAGGCGGGACTGCACACCGTTCCCGCAGGGGTACGTGACGTCATCCGGCACCGGCTGGCCGCACTACCCGACGCGGCCCGTACACACCTGCGCCAGGCCGCCGTCATCGGCCAGGAGGTCGATCTCGACGTGCTGATCCCGCTGGCGGGGGACGAGGAGCAGGTCCTGGACTCCGTGGAGTCCGCCCTGCTCGCGGGCTTCCTGGTCGAGCGGGACGCCGACCGGCTGCGGTTCGCGCACGCGCTGGTGCACGAGACGCTCTACGACGACGTCACCCGCTCCCGTCGCGCCCGCTGGCACGCACGAGTGGCCGAGCTCGTCGAACGTGCCCGGCCCGGCGACGTGGAGACCATCGCCCACCACTACGTACGCGCGGAGGGCAGGGCGGACGCGACCCGCACCGCCCACTACACGCGGGCGGCGGCCGAGCGGGCGGAGCGCAGATCCGCCCCGCACGAGGCGGCCCGTCTGTGGCGAGAGACGATCGCCGCCCTGGACCGCGCGAAAGCCACAGCCTCCCCGCACGCCGCCGGTTCCCCGCCGGCTACCGATGCGTCGGCTCGGGTGGAGGCGGTTATGGGGCTGGTCAGGGCGTTGGCGGTGACCGGGGGGTTGCGGGAGTCGCGGGAGTGCCGGGCCGAGGCGGTCGGGGCGGCGGAGGCGCTGGGCGATCCGGTGCTGACCGCTTCCGTGATCGGGTCGTTCGACGTGCCCGCCATCTGGACCACCAACGACGACCCGGCCCTGTCCGCACGTCTCGTCGCCGCCGCCGAGCGTACGCTGGCCGCCCTGCCTCCCGGGCATGACCCCGAACGCGCCCGGCTGCTGATCACCATCGCGATGGAACGGCGGGCCGACGCGGGCGGGCGGGGCGCGGAGGCGGCGCGCGAGGCCGAGGTCATCGCGCGCCGGCTGGACGATCGCACCCTGCTGGCCTACGCGCTCAACGGCCGTTACATGCAGACCTTCCACCGGGCCGGGCTCGCGCGGCAGCGGGCCGCGATCGGTGAGGAGTTGCTCGGCCTGGCCGCGGCGCAAGGCCGTGGTCCGGCGCCACACCGCCGCGACGGCCTGGTGACGTTCGAGGTGCTCGGGCACCTGATCCTGATCCAGGCCCGAGCCGCGCTCGCCGACCTCGAAGCCGCCGACCGGCACGCCGCCGCGGCCGATCGGCTCGCCGACCGCTACGACCTCCCGCTCGTCGGCGTCTTCACCACCTGGTACGCCGCCCTCCGGCGCGCCGTGACGGGAGAGAGCGGGGCACGAGCCGCGTACCGTACGGCCGCCGCCCGGCTCAGCGGCACCGGCATGCCCGGCGTGGAGGACGGCATCCTGCCCCTGGCCCTGCTCTGCCTGGAGGTGGCCGACACGCGGTGGGAGCCGCCGGGCAAGGATCGCGACCCGGCGGACATGGCGTGTGACCCCACCCCGGTGGCCGGGTCGGCGAGGGCTGGCTGGGGGCCGTACGAGCGCTGGGCCCGGCCGCTGGCCCTGCTGGCCCAGGGGCGGCGCGAGGAGGCGTCGGCCGCCGCCCAGGCGATCCCCGACTCACCGCGTGACCTGCTCTTCGAGGCCAGGACCTGCCTGCACGCCATGGTGGCGATCGAGACCGCCGACCGACCGGCGATGGAACGTCTCTACGACCGCCTGCTCCCCGCGGAGGACGAGCTGGCAGGCGCCGGCAGCGGACTGCTCACCCTCGGCCCCGTCGCCCGGCACCTCGGCCGCCTGGCCACCGCCCTCGGACGGCACCGCGAGGCCGAAGGACATTTCCGGCAGGCAGCGGCGCTCACCGCGCGCGCCCGAGCGGTGAAGGCCGCCACCGACCGGCCCCCGCCGAAGCCCGCGCAGACCGCCACCGACCAGCCCCGGCCGAAGCCCGCGCAGACTGCCGCCGACCGGCCACCTCCGGTGCACTGAGATTCCGCCGGTACCCTGCTTGTCGTCGGAGGAAGCCGATGTGTGACATGTGAGCGGTATCCGTCATCGGCAGCCCCACCTCTGAGTTTCCGAAAGTTTCGGGCAACTTAACGTCCCGCCATGCCTTGACCCGCTCCTGAACTCGGATGAAGCCCCGGTCGGCAGGATTCGCAACATAGCAGGTTGGCGGCACTCTTGACACGCCACAACAGGCCCCATATGTTGCCGCAAGATTAAACAAATCTGCTTGAAAGTTTCGGCGTCACCCCCGCGTTACACCCCCCGCTCTCGCCGCGGGCGGCGCCGTCATGGCCGAAGGGATGGCATGAGGGGCCAGGTACCAATCGACACAAGCTCGGCATCCGGCGAGAGCGAGCAGTGGCGGAACACGCGCTTGTCGCCCACCGAGCGGGCCGACGCGCTCATCCCGCTGATGACCCTCGAAGAGAAGGTCGCCCAGCTCGTCGGCGTGTGGGTCGGCGCCGACGCCTCTGGCGGAGGCGTCGCCCCGCACCAGACCGACATGGGCAGCGGCCCCGAATGGGACGACGCCATCCGGCAGGGCCTCGGCCAGCTCACCCGGCCGTTCGGGACGGCGCCGGTCGATCCCGTGGCGGGCGCCCGGTCGCTGGCGGCCTCCCAGGACGAGATCGTGCGGGCCAGCCGGTTCGGGATCCCGGCGCAGGTGCACGAGGAGTGCCTGACGGGGTTCGCGGCCTGGCGGGCGACGGTGTATCCGGCGCCGCTGAGCTGGGGCGCCTCGTTCGACCCCGAGCTGATCGAGGAGGTCGCCGGGCGGATCGGCCGCTCCATGCGCGCCGCGGGCATCCATCAGGGGCTGGCCCCGGTGGTGGACGTGACCAGGGATTACCGCTGGGGGCGTACCGAGGAGACGATCGGCGAGGACCCGTACCTGGTGGGGACGGTCGGCGCGGCGTACGTGCGGGGCCTGGAGGGCGCCGGGATCGTCGCCACGCTCAAGCACTTCGCGGGCTACTCGGCCTCCCGCGGCGGCAGGAACCTCGCGCCCGTCGCGATGGGGCGCAGGGAGCTGGCGGACGTGGTGCTGCCGCCGTTCGAGATGGCGCTGCGCCTGGGCGGCGCCCGTTCGGTCATGCACTCCTACACCGAGATCGACGGCGTGCCGGTGGCGGCCGACGAGAGCCTGCTCACCGGGCTGCTGCGCGACGAATGGGGCTTTGACGGCACCCTGGTCGCCGACTACTTCGCGATCCGCTTCCTGGAGCGGCTGCACCGCGTGGCCGCCGACGCCGGTGAGGCGGCCGGGATCGCCCTGCGGGCCGGGATCGACGTCGAGCTGCCCACGGTGGACACCTTCGGCGCCCCGCTCATCGAGGCGCTCAAGGCCGGGACGGTGGACGAGGCGCTGATCGACCGCGCCCTGCGCCGCGTGCTGGCGCAGAAGGCCGAGCTGGGCCTGCTCGACGAGGACTGGCGGCCGCTGCCGGGGCCCGCCGAGGAGGTGCGGCTCGACGACGAGGAGAGCCAGGAGCTCGCCCTGCGGCTGGCCCGCGAGGCCATCGTGCTGCTGCGCAACGAGGACGGCCTCCTGCCGCTGGCAGCGGGACGGAAGGTGGCCCTGGTCGGCCCGGTCGCCGACGACCCCATGGCGATGCTGGGCTGCTACGCCTTCCCCGCGCACGTGGGCCCGCACCCCGAGCACGGACTCGGGCTGGACCTGCCCTCGCTGCGCGAGTCGCTCCAAGGGCTCGTCCCCGGTCTCGCCTACGCCCGGGGCTGCGGCATCAGCGACGGCGACACCTCCGGCATCGCCGAGGCGGTCGCGCTGGCCGCCGAGAGCGACGTGTGCGTGCTGGCCGTCGGCGACCGCGCCGGGCTGTTCGGGCGCGGCACCTCGGGCGAGGGTTGCGACGCCACCGACCTGCGCCTGCCGGGCGTGCAGGCCGAGCTCGTCCAGGCGGTGCTCGCGACCGGCACCCCGGTGGTGCTGGTGCTGCTCGCGGGCCGCCCGTATGCGCTGGGCGGCGAGGTGGACGCCGCCAAGGCCGTCCTGTTCGGCTTCTTCCCCGGCCAGCGCGGCGGCCAGGCGCTGGCCGAGGTGCTGACCGGCGCCGTGAACCCGACCGGCCGCCTGCCGGTCAGCGTGCCGCGCGACGCGGGCGGCCTGCCGGCCACCTACCTGGCCCCGCCGCTCGGCCGCCGCTCGGACGTGTCGTCGGTCGACCCGACGCCCGCGTACCCGTTCGGCCACGGCCTGAGCTACACCGCCTACGAGTGGAGCGACGCCCGCGTCCAGGGCGGGTCCACGCAGTGGCCGGTGGACGGCGAGGTGGCCGTCGAGGTCACGGTCCGCAACACCGGCGAGCGCGACGGCGCGGAGGTCGTCCAGCTCTACCTGCACGACCCGGTCGCGCAGACGACCAGGCCGGAGGTCCGCCTGATCGGCTACGCCCGCGTACCGCTGGCGGCGGGGGAGTCGGCACGGGTGAGCTTCACCGTCCCCGCCGACGTCACGTCGTTCACCGGCACGCACGGCCGGCGCATCGTGGAGCCGGGCGCCGTCGAGCTGCGGCTCGGCCGCTCGTGCGCCGAGGCCGCGGCCACCCTGCCGCTGCGCCTGACCGGGTCGGAGCGGGAGGTCGGCCACCGCCGGCACCTGCGGGCGCCGGCGCACATCGACCGTAACCCTCCGGAGGGCCGAGGATGAGCACACCTGAGACGCTGAGCCCCAGCAAGGTGCGGGAACCAGAGGTGAAACCGGCGACCGGGCGCCGCCGGCGTCAGAACGGCAACTCGTGGGTGCGCGCGCTGCGCCGCGACTGGCAGCTCTACTCGCTGGCGGTCCTGCCGATGCTGTTCTTCCTGATCTTCCGGTACGCCCCCATGCTCGGCAACATCATCGCCTTCAGGAAGTTCGAGCCGGGCGGCAACATCTTCGGCGAGGAGTGGGTGGGCCTGCGCTACGTGAAGATGTTCCTGAGCGACCCGACGTTCTGGAACGTGTTCACCAACACCCTGATCCTGGGCACGCTGACCCTGATCTTCTGCTTCCCGCTGCCGATCGTGCTCGCGCTGCTGCTCAACGAGGTGCGGCGGCGCACGCTGAAGCGGTTCCTGCAGTCGGTGACGTACCTGCCGCACTTCCTGTCGATGGTGATCGTGGCCGGTCTCGTCATGCAGATGACGTCGATCGACGGGCCGATCAACGCCTTCCTCGACTTCGTCGGCAGCGAGAAGGTCTCGTTCATGCAGGACCCGGACTGGTTCCGGACGATCTACGTCAGCTCGGAGGTCTGGCAGACCGTCGGCTGGGGCACGATCCTCTACCTCGCCGCGCTGACCACCATCGACGGCCAGCTCTACGAGGCCGCCAGGATGGACGGCGCCGGCCGGTGGCGGCAGATCTGGCACGTGACGCTGCCCGGCATCCGGCCGACGGCGGTCACGCTGCTGATCCTCAACATCGGCACGTTCATGGCGGTGGGCTTCGAGAAGGTCTTCCTGCTCTACAACCCGCTGACGTATCCGACCGCCGACGTGATCTCCACGTACCTGTACCGGATGGGCCTGGAGGCGAGCAACTTCAGCTACGCCGCCGCCATCGGCCTGTTCGAGGCGCTGGTCGGCCTGGTGCTGATCCTCTCGGCGAATGTGATCTCCCGTCGCACAGTTGGGACGAGCCTGTGGTGACAACGCACGACATGAACCGGGGCCACCGTGTCTTCCAGTGGTTCAACGGGGTCATCCTGACCGTGGTCGTGGTGGTGACGCTCTATCCGTTCGTCAACATCCTGGCCCGCTCGTTCAGCTCCCAGGGCGCCATCAGCGCGGGCGAGGTGAACCTCATTCCCAAGGGGTTCAACCTGACGACGTACAAGATCGTGGCGTCGGACCCGATGTTCTGGACGAACTACCGCAACACGATCGTGTACACGGTCGTCGCGACGTTCATCGCGATCGTGATGACGACCTGTTACGCGTACGTGCTGTCCAAGAAGCACCTCAGGGGCCGCAAGTTCCTCGTCGGCGTCGCGGTCTTCACCATGTTCTTCTCCGGCGGCCTGATCCCGAACTACGTGCTGATCAGCGGGCTCGGCATGAAGAACTCGCTCTGGGCGATCGTCCTGCCCAACGCCATCAGCGTGTTCAACCTCCTGGTCATGAAGGCCTTCTTCGAGAGCCTGCCCCAGGACCTGGAGGAGGCCGCCGCCATCGACGGGCTGAACACCTACGGCATCCTGTGGAAGATCGTGCTGCCGCTGTCGAAGGCGGTCCTCGCCACGATGATCCTGTTCTACGCGGTCTCGTTCTGGAACTCCTGGTTCCCTGCGTTCCTCTACATGAACGATTCGGACCTGTTCCCCGTGACGGTCTATTTGCGCAACCTCATCGCCGGTGCCACCGGCGCCGACTCCTTCGGCGCGGCGGCCGCGGAAGTGACGCAGGCGGGGGCCAACATCCAGGCGGTGACGATCGTGCTCACCGTGCTGCCGATCCTCGTCGTCTACCCGTTCGTCCAGCGTTACTTCGTCTCCGGCGTCATGCTCGGCGCGGTCAAGGGCTGACCTTCCCGGCGCCTCACACCCCAGAAAGGATCCCCCCAATGCGCGAAATTTCGCGGCGTCAGGCGATCATCGGCCTCGGTGCCTTCGCCTCTCTCGCCCTGACCGCCTGCGGCAGCGACGGCGAGACCCCGGCGAAGGGCGCGGGAACGCCGGCCAACAAGGCGGGCTCGATGGCCTCCTATGGCGTCGGCCAGCAGTTCAAGGCCACCGAGCCGGTGTCGTTCGACGTGCTCTACAACAACCACCCGTTCTACCCGGACAAGGCCGACTGGTTGCTCTGGCAGGAGATGACCAAGCGCACCAACGTCACGCTCAAGCCGGTCGAGGTGCCGCTCAGCGACTACGAGAAGAAGCGCAGCCTGCTCATCGCCTCCGGCGATGCCCCGCTGATCATCCCGAAGACCTACCACCCGCAGGAGGAGGCGTTCGTCTCCTCCGGCGCCGTCCTGCCTGTCAGCGAGTACTTCAACCTGATGCCCAACTTCCAGGACAAGCTCGCCAAGTGGAAGTTCCAGCCTGAGCTGAACTCGATCATGCAGAACGACGGCGAGATCTATCTGCTGCCCGGCCTGCACGAGGGCGTCTGGGCCGACTACTCCTTCGCGGTGCGCACCGACATCCTGGAGAAGCTCAAGCTGGAGGTCCCCAAGACCCTGGACGACTTCTACAACATGCTCAAGGCGATGAAGGCCGAGTATCCGGACCTCTACCCGATGACCGACCGGTGGGGCGTGCCCACGCCGGGCGGCAACCTGTTCAAGCTCATCATGTGGGCGTACGGCAGCAAGGGCGGCTGGGCCTACGCCCACTCGACGTGGGACGCCGCCCTGGGCAAGTTCGCCTACACCGGCGCCATGCCGCAGTACAAGCAGGCGCTGGAGTACCTCAACAAGCTGGTGAAGGAGAAGCTGCTCGACCCCGAGAGCTTCACCCAGCAGGACGAGGCCGCCAAGCAGAAGTTCATCTCGGGCAAGTCCTTCGTGATCAGCAGCAACGCGCAGTCGCTGATCAACGACTATCGGGCCGCGCTGACCGAGAACAACCCGGACGCCAAGATCGCCAAGATCCCGGTGCCGATCGGGCCGGTCGGCGCGTACAAGTTCGACAGCCGCATGGAGAACGGCATCATGATCTCCAAGAAGGCCAAGGAGAACAAGAACTTCGTCGCCATGATGCAGTTCATCGACTGGCTCTGGTACTCCGAGGCGGGCCTGGAGTTCGTCAAGTGGGGCGTCGAGGGCACCACGTTCACCAAGGACGCCTCCGGCAAGTACAAGCTGGCCGACGACGTCGACTACGTCGGGCTCAATCCCGGGGCCCCCAAGCACCTGCAGAAGGACTTCGGCTTCGGCAACGGCGTGTTCGCCTACGGCGGCCCCACCAAGCTGCTCCAGTCCACGTTCTCGGACGAGGAGATGGAGTTCCAGAACGTGATGAACACCAGGAAGCAGTGGCCGGTCGAGCCGGGCGCCCCGCTCAGCGAGGAGGAGCGCGAGCAGGCCTCGATGTGGGAGACGCCGCTGAAGGACCACGTCACCCAGAACTCGCTGAAGTTCGTCCTCGGTGAGCGTGACCTCGGCGAGTGGGACGCCTACGTCAAGGAGCTGGAGGCCAAGAACTCCACGCAGTACATCACGCTCGTGAACGGCGCCTACGAGCGGTTCAAGAAGACGCACGGCGGCTGATTCCCCTCCAGGCCGGGCCACCCCCTCCTGCCGGGGTGGCCCGGCCGCCCTCTTTCCCAAGGACTGATCCATGCGCGACCTCGTACCCGGCGAGCCCACCGGGCGGCTGTCCGACGCCTGGCGCCACTGCGTCGGCACCGGACGCTTCGACCTCGCGCTGCGGCGCGACTACCAGGACTCGCTGGCGCTGGTCCAGCGGGAGATCGGCTTCCGCCACATCAGGGGGCACGGCCTGCTGAGCGACGGCGCAGGCGTCCACCGGCCCTACGAGCACGAGGGCGAGCGCCATGTCCTGCACTCCTTCACGTACGTGGACCAGGTGATCGACGCCTACCTCGACCTCGGCATCGAGCCCTTCCTTGAGCTGGGCTTCATGCCCTCCGGGCTGGCCTCCGGCGAGCAGACCGTGTTCTGGTGGCGCGGCAACGTCACCCCGCCCAGCTCGTGGCAGGAGTGGGCGGACCTGGTCAGGGCCACGCTCACCCACCTGATCGACCGGTACGGCCTCGACCGCGTGCGCCGCTGGCCGATCGAGGTCTGGAACGAGCCCAACCTCAAGGAGTTCTGGCAGGGCGCCGACGAGGCCGCCTACCACCGCCTGTACGAGGTCACCGCCCTGACGGTCAAGGACGTGGACGCCTCGCTCCAGGTCGGCGGCCCCGCCATCTCGCCCGGCTCCGACGACTGGATGACGCGCTTCGCCGACTTCGTCACCGCCCGCGACCTCCCGGTCGACTTCGTCAGCCGCCACGCCTACACCTCGGGCCCGGCCCAGCACGTGCCGTTCGGCGTGCACCAGACGCTCCGGCCCGCCTCGGAGCTGCTGGAGCAGTTCGCCACCCCGCGCCGCCAGCTCAAGGGCGGCCCGCTGGCCGGCCTGCCCGTGCACATCACGGAGTTCAACACCTCCTACCGCCCCGACAACCCGATCCACGACACGGCCTTCAACGCCGCCTACCTCGCCCCGGTCCTGGCGGAGGGTGGCGAGCTGGCCGACTCCTGCTCGTACTGGACCTTCAGCGACACGTTCGAGGAGGCCGGCATCCCGACGTCGATCTTCCACGGCGGCTTCGGCCTGCTCACGCACCGGCAGATCAAGAAGCCTGCTTATCACCTGTACGCCTTCATGGCCCGCATGGGCGACCAGCTCCTGACCAGGGGCGAGGACCACCTGGTCACCAGGGACGAGACGGGCCGCGTCACCGTGCTCGCCTGGGCGCCGGTGGACGTGACCGGCGCTCCCGCCGTGGCCGGGCACACCGTGCGCCTGCGGATCCCCTTCGAGGCGCCGTCGGTCTTCATGCTGCGCTCGTCGGTGAGTGAGGAGATGGGCAACGCCTGGGCGGCCTGGTGCGAAATGGGCCGTCCCCGGTCACCACACCCCAGACAGCTCGATATCCTCCGGGAAGCGGCGGAACCGGTCCGCCGTCACCGGAGCCTGCCGGCCGAGGGCGGGTCGGTCGATCTCGACCTGACGCTCGACCGCCACGAGGTCACGCTGGTCGAGCTGACGCCGGTGGCGGACGAGACCCCGCCGTGGCATGACGACCGCCGGATCCTTGGACGGGGGGAGCGCACAGGATGAGCGACGTGACGACGCTCCTCGGAGCAGGAGAGGCCGGGGGATGAGCGACGTGACGACGCTTCTCGGAGCGGGAGGGGCCACGGTATGAGCGACGTGACGACGCGCAAGTTCGGCACGGGGCCGCTCTCACGCGTCTCCGCGCTGGTCTACACCCTGCTGACCGTCGAGCTGCTGATCCTGCTCACCACCGTCCCCGGCCTGGTGGCGCTGGTCCTGCTCGACCGGAGCGCCGGCAACTTCCCGCTGGTCGCCGCCTGCCTGCTGCCCGCCGGCCCGGCGATCTCCGCCGCCCTGTACGCCCTGCGCCACCGCAGCAGGGAGCTGACCGACCTGCGCCCGGCGACGGCGTTCTGGCGCGGCTACAAGCTCAACTTCGGCGGCGTCATGAAGATCTGGGCGCCCTGGCTGGTGCTGCTGGCCCTGCTCGGGACGAACCTGGGCAACCTCTCCGCCGCCGGCGTACCCGGCTGGTGGGCCGCGCTGCTCGTCGTGCTCGCCGCCGGCTCCACGCTCTGGGTGGCCAACGCGCTGGTCATCACGTCGTTGTTCGCGTTCAGGGCGGTGGACGTGGCCAAGCTGGCGGCATATTCACTGGGCCGCTTCCCCCGCGCGACCCTGGCCAACGTGTGCCTGCTCATCGTGGCCGGCGGCGTCACGCTGGTCGCCTCGGAGGCCGTGCTGGGCCTGCTGGCCTCGGTGCTCGCGGCGACGCTCCTGTGGAACGCCGGGCCGATGATCACCGAGGTCCAGCGGCGGTTCACCCGTCCTCAGTAGACGCGCCGCCCGCGCGCGTCGGGCACGCCGGACTTGCGCAGGAAATAGGTGTTGACCTGGTCACGCCACTCCTCCGCGCAGCGGATCTGCTCGTCGAGCCGCTCCTTCACCCGCGCGTGCAGCGCCGGGTCCACCTCGCCGGCCAGCTTCTCCCAGAGGGGCCGCAGCGCGGCGGCCTCCTCGGCGCCCGCGAAGTGGGTGTCGTAGATGTGCTGGACGACCGTGACGCCGCTGCGCAGCACGTGCTCGTAGGGCACGTGGTGGAAGAACAGGAGCAGCTCGTCGGGGCACTCGGCGAGCGACTCGTACACCTCCGACCACGGCTCCGGGTACTGCCCCGTGAACCCGGTGCCCGTGGCGCGGGTGCGGTCCACGCCGATGCCGTCGCGGTCGGCGAAGTGGTAGGTGCCCCACGGCGTGTACTCGTATCCGTCCACGTCGGGGCCGTAGTGGTGGCCGGGGCGGACCATGAAGCCGACGCCGAGGGGCGCGGTGTAGCGCTCGTAGGTCCGCCAGGAGCCGTCCATCATCGTGTGCAGCGTGCTCCGCAGCGCCTCGCCCGCCTCCGGGAACGTCAGGCCGATCCACTCGTCGAGGATCGCGGCCGGGTCGCTTCGCGGCGCCCAGGCGAGCCTGCCGAACGCGTACAGGTTGGCCTGGGCGAGGGGGTGACCCGTCCAGTACGGGTCGTCGCCCGCGTTCGAGACCGCGACCAGTTCGGTGGCGACGTCCGCGACCGTGTCCTCGCTCCGGAAGCGGAACCCGAGCACCTCGCTCCACATCGGGGGCAGGTAGCACACGTGCCGCTGCTGCCCGGTGTACTCCTGCGTCACCTGCAACTCCACCGCCAGCCGGGTGCCCGGCATGGCCCCGATCACCGGTGACACCGGCTCGCGCGTCTGGAAGTCCATGGGGCCGTGCTTGACCTGCAGGATCGCGTTGTCCCTGAACTGCCCGTCGAGCGGGGCGAAGTGGTCGTGGGCCGCGCGGGCCCGGTCGGTGGCGCGGTCGCGCCAGTCCTGGCGGTGGTTGTAGACGAAGGCGCGCCAGTGCACGACCCCGCCGTGCGGCGCCAGGGCGTCGGCCAGCGTGTTGGCGCCGTCGGCGTGGCTGCGCCCGTAGGCGAACGGTCCCGGCTGGCCCTCCGAGTCGGCCTTGACCACGTAGCCGCCGAAATCGGGGATCGTCTCGTAGACCCGCTCGGTCGTCCTGGCCCACCACTCCCGCACGCTCTCGTCCAGCGGGTCGGCGCTCGGAAGGCCGCCGAGCTGGATGGGGGAGGCGAAGTTGACCGACAGGTGCACGCGGATGCCGTACGGGCGCAGCTCCGCCGCGATCGCCGCGACCTCGCCGAGCCGGTCGGTCAGCAGGCGGGCCTCGGTGGCGTGCACGTTCACGTTGTTCACCGTGACCGCGTTGATCCCGGACGCGGCCAGCAGCCGCCCGTAGGCGCGCACCCGGGTCAGGTCCGCGCATCGGGCACCGTCCCGCCAGAAGATCGAGCCGCCCGAGTAGCCGCGCTCGACCTGCCCCATCACCGGGTGCACGTCGATGTTGTCCCAATGGTCCAGCATGCGCCGCTTGAGCGCCGGCCGGTGCCGCTCGGCGGGTCTCTGCGCGGGCCGGTGCGGCTCGGCGGGTCTCTGCGCGGGCCGGTGCGGCTCGGTGGGCTCCAGCGCCGGAGGGTGCGGTTCGGTGGGCTCCAGTTCGGGCCGGTGCGGCTCGGCCGGTGGCGCTGCCTCGGGGGCATGGTCACCGGCCGGCCCGAACGCCGCCTCGCCCTGCCGGACCACCTCGAACCACCCGTACAACAACCCGGCCGGGTCGTCGGCGAGCACCACCGTGACGCCGTCCTGACGACCCAGCAGGAAGCCCTCAGGACCGATTTCAGGCCCTCTGACCGCCTCGGCGGCGGGCGGCAACGCCCGCGCCGAGGTCAGCGCCAGAACGAGGTCGCACGCCTGCCCAAGAGCGGCCACGGCGCCGCCGTGCCGGCCACAGGCCTCCGCCACCTCAGCCCGCACGGTCGCAACCAACGCCGCCCCATCGGCCGGCGCCGCCCCTTGAGTCGGCGCCGTCCCTTCGGCCGGTGTGTGCCCGTGAGCTGTTGTCGGCTCGTCGGCCAGGACGAGGACGCGGCGTGAGCCGGCCGCGCGGAACGCCGCTGGGGGCAGCCAGGCCGGATGGACGCCGGTCGGGTGGGGAATGGTCACGGGGGCTCCTTAGGTCTCTCCGGAAGCGAATCTACCGGTGCCCGCCGAGCCGCTCTTATGTGGTGGCGGTGAAGGGTGTGAGGCGCAGCCGGATCGACGTGGGGGCCAGGTCCTGGATGTAGGTGGACCAGTCGGCGACGTCGTCGTACGGGTAGCCGTACGCCCTGCCGCTGACGGTGTTCTCGTGCAGGACGCGGGCGTAGTGGTTGGTGATGGCCGGCAGGTAGAACGTGGCCCGGTCGGTCGTCGGCTGGTTCGGGTGGCTGAGCAGGGTGGTGCGGTTGAACCCGGCGCCGAGGATGGCCGCGACCGGGCCGGAGACGCCGTCGGAGTGCAGGGCGCCGTTGCAGTAGAACACGTCGCGGGTGCTCGGCTTGGCGAAGGCGCGGATGCCCCTGTCGAAGACGAGCTGCCCGCCCGAGACCCGCCCCGTGTACGTCACGCCGCTCGCCGTGACCCGCACGCTGGCCGAGGTGTAGGCGCTCCACACCTGGTTGATGTAGGAGTCGAGGTAGTTGGCGGGGAAGATGCCGGCGTCGATGCCGTGGCCGGGGGCGATCACGCGCAGATTGTCGCCCACGATGAGCGGCTTGAAGTTCGGCCTGGCCGCGATGCCGGCGAAGATCTGGTCGCGGCCGTTGGCCACGAGCGTGCCGGAGGTCTGGGTGGACTGGCCGGCCAGCCGCAGCTCCATCGGGATGCTGAACATGTCGACCATGGTCGTGTTGCAGAACATGCCGCCGCCGTTGAAGTTGAACTCCATGAAGTCGTGCAGCACGTTGTAGCCCGGGTCCGACTTCACCCAGCCGGCGGGGTGCTGGAGCGCGGGCCGGCCGTTGCCGTCGAGCACCACCTTGAACTTGAGCTTCTGTCCCATGGAGACGTACACCCGGCCCGCCATCCAGGGCAGCGTGACGCGCGTGTCGCCGCTGCCCGCGAGCGGGATGGACAGGTCGGCGAACCCGTCAGGGCCGTTGAGCGAGAGCGACACCGGCACCTTGGTCCCGTCGGCCCGGACGTAGACCTGGTTGCCGGTGGCGGGGTCGGTGCCGACGACGTAGAGGTAGATCGCGTTGTTGGCGTAGCGGTAGGTGTGGTTGACGACGGTCAGAGGGAGTGTGGTCGCGGCGTCGGCCCGCTGGGCGAGGGCAAGGATGGGGGTGGCCGCCGCGCCGGCCAGCAGAGCCCGTCTGGTGATCATCGGTAGACTCCTAAGAGAGCGCTCTCTCGCGATTTCGGTTAAGTTTCTTTCCAGTAACGTCCGGCTGTCAAGAGCCTTCACTCCGCCTGGCTTGCCTCTTCATGAACGGCACCGAGGTCGCCGCCGCGTGGGAGAGCGCTCTCTTAGTGGATGCCGTTGCTGGTCTGGTCCGATGAGTTCAACGGATCCGCCGACAGCGACCGAGCCAAGATCGACAGTCGATCGACAGGCCGGACCGGCATGGTGGTGGACATGAGCCGACACCCGACTATGGAAGTGGTCCCGATGGTCATGTGCCACCCGCCCAAGGCCCACGATGTGGCCGGCTGGGGGCTCCCGCACCGGCCCGGCACACCGGCGCAGGCGCGTACGGACGTGTTCGAGCGGACGCGGCAGTTCGCGGCGGACGCCTCGCATGAGATGCGCACCCCGCTGGCGGGGCTGCGCGCGGAGCTGGAGGAGGCCCGGCTGCATCCGGACGAGACCGACCTGTCCGAGCTGCTGGAGCACGCCCTGCGGAATGTCGACCGGCTTCAGGCGATCGTCACCGACCTGCTGCTGCTGGCGCGGGTCGAGGTGGGCGCGCCCGTGGAGCGGGTGGCGGTGGATCTGGCCGAGGTGGCCGGGGCCGAGGTGGATCGGCGCACGAACGTCGCCGGGCGCCACCGGCCGGTGCGCGGCTGCCGGCGACCGGCCGGCGAGGCCGAGATCCGGTTGCGGGTCGTGGGCGAGCCGAGTGTCAGCGCCGTACGCGGCCAGCTCGACCGGCTGCTGGCCAACCTGCTCGACAACGCGCAGCGGCACGCCCGTTGCCTGATCCACATCGAGGTGCGCGAGGACGGGGACGCCGTCGAGCTGACGGTCTCCGACGACGGTACGGGAATCGCCGAGGCGGACCGCGAACGGGTCTTCGAACGGTTCGTCAGGCTGGATGCCGCGCGCAGTCGCGACCACGGCGGCACCGGCCTCGGCCTGGCGATCGCCCACGACATCGCGCTCGCGCACAACGGAACCCTGCGCGCCGAGAACTCGCCGGCCGGCGGCGCCCGATTCGTGCTACGACTGCCGAAACAGCCCCGCGCCACGTGACTGACCGCCTGCTTCTCACGACACGTCAATCCGCGCTACCGGGCGGGAGCAGCGGACGCATGAAGGTGCGTTCATAGCGAATGACGCACGCGCTTTCATCGCGGATCCTGTCGGCGGCGATGAACTCCGGATCCTTGCCGAACAATTGGCGGTAGGTCTCGTAGGCGGCCAGGCTGGGGAAGCTGAAAAGGGCCAGAGCTTTGTCACTGGCGCCCTCGGCGGGCAGGAAATATCCGTGGTGTGTCCCGCCGTGCCGGTTGACCAGGTCGATCCAGCGGCGTGCGAATTCCTCGAACGCGGCGATCTTCGACGGGTCGATGGTGTAGTCGACGACGCAAGTGATCATTATTCCTCCCGCCCTGGACGCGGATCAAGAATATCGATGCTCCTCGGCGGGAGGGGCAGGCCAGGTCCCCGGCATGGAGATGTGCTCGTGCGTGATCAGCCACTCGTCACCGGACCGTTCGCAACAAACACTTGACCGTATCCATACCGCGCCATCGACGCCGTTGTTGCGCGTCCCGCTGTCCAGGTGCAGCATGTGCGCGAACGCGACATCCGCACTCACCGCGACGTTGAGCTCGTGGGTCTCCAGGCCGATCGGGCCTTCGTATTCGTCGAACCACCGCACAAAGTTACGACGGACGTCAGCGGCTCCCACGAACTGCAGAGGTGGCACCACATCGAAATAGACGATGTCAGAAGCGTAAAGCGACATGAGCTGGTCGATGTCCTTTTCCCGGCAGGCGGCGACCCGCCTGTCGAGCAGCTCTCTGACGTCGGACTCGTTTGAAGTCATCGCATCCTCCAGGAAGATGAGTGAATCGGTCAGGCGGCGCGGCCGGCCTTGAGCGCGGCGGCGATGTCCACTGCCCGCCGGGCCTGGTATCTGGCCGCTTCCAGGGCCACCTCGCCGGGCGAGCCGTCGCCGGCCACATGAGAGGTGCCGTACGGATTGCCCGACTTGAACTGGACGGGATCGGTGTAGCCGGGCGGCACGATGACGCCGCCCCAGTGGTAGAAGGTGTTGCCCAGCGCCAGGATGGTGGACTCCTGCCCGCCGTGGGCGGTGTTGGAGGCGGTGAAGGCCGAATACACCTTGTCGGAGAGCTTGCCCTGGAACCACAAGGGGCCGGTGGTGTCGATGAACGCCCTGAGCTGGCTGGCCGGGTTGCCGAAGCGGCTGGGTGTGCCGAACAGCACCACATCGGCCCAGTCCAGATCCTCCAGGCCGGCCTCGGTGACGCCGGTCGTGCTCTCGAGGTGCCGGCCCCAGCCCGGATTGGCGTCGATCGCCTCCCGAGGGGCCGTTTCCGCGACCTTGCGCAGTCGTACGTTCGCGCCGGCCTTTTCCGCACCCTCGGCGGCGGCCTGTGCCAGGGCGTGCACGGTGCCTGTGGCGCTGTAGTAGATGATCGCGGCGTTCACGGGTGCCATGATCGATTTCCCTTCTTTCGCGAGGTCCTATCGATACGACAAAGCAGCCCCCCGGAACGTCAGGCGACGCCCACCTCACATTTACGGGTGCTGTTTTGTCGAACTGATGAGGGGCAGCCGCGAGCAAGGGAATCGACACCACCATGACCACCCCATCCGAGCCAGGAGACGGCCGGCTCGACCCGCGCCTGAGCGTGATCGTGAGCGAGCGACACCAGCTGATCAATCTCGCCTACCGGCTGCTCGGCTCCCTGGCCGAGGCGGAGGACGCCGTCCAAGAGACCTACGCCCGCTGGTACGCCATGTCCCGGCAGCAGCAGGAAGCCATCGAATCCCCGGGAGCCTGGCTGACGAAGGTCGCCAGTCGCATCTGTCTCAACCTGCTCGGCTCGGCGCGGGCGCGGCGGGAGAGCTATGTGGGCGAATGGGTCCCGGAGCCGCTGCCCGAGCCCACGGAGTGGATCAGCGGCCGGCCGGGCGGCACCACAGGCGACCCGGCCGAGCGCGTCACCCTCGATGAATCGATCAACATGGCCTTCCTCATCGTGCTCGAGTCGATGACCCCGGCTGAGCGCGTCGCGTTCATCCTGCACGACGTCTTCCGCTACTCCTTCGCCGAAGTGTCGGAGATCGTCGGCCGTACGCCGGCGGCGTGCCGTCAGCTGGCCTTCTCGGCCCGTCGCCGCATCCGCGAGTCGCAGCCGTCCGCGACCCCGGCGGCTCAGCAGGCCGGCATCGTCAGGGACTTCAAGCAGGCGTGGGAGGCCAAGGACATCGACGCCCTGGTCGGCCTGCTCGACCCCGATGCCACGGCGATCGGCGACGGTGGCGGCCTGGCCAGCGCGGAAACCCATCCGATCGAAGGCGCCGGGCAGGTCGCCCGCTTCTTCGCCGACCGGGCCGGCGCGGGCGACGTGACGATCCTGGAGTGCACGGTCAACGGTCAGCCCGGTCTGGTGGCTCAGCAAGACGGCGGCACCGTGTCGGTGCTGGCGTTCGACGTCGCGGGAGGCCGGATCAAGCGGATCTGGGCGGTACGGAATCCCGACAAGCTCCGTTCCTGGACGACAGCCGGCTCGTAGAAGGGGTCAGCGGGCAGGCCTGACGTACGACCCCTGCGAGAGATCCTCGACGAGCGTGGGCCTGGCCGGCGTCCAGCCGAGAGCCTGCCTGGTCCGCGCGCTGCTGATCGCCTGGTCCAGAGCCAGCGAGGCGGCATACTGCTCGCCGATCTCGGCCGCCGCCTCGGCCACCGGCCAGGCCAGAGCCCGTCCGGGGCCGCCGGCGGCGAGGTCGGCCGCCACGGCGACGTCGCTCACCCGCACGGCCTCCTCCCCGACCCCGTGCAGGATGGCTCCGGGCGCGGCCGCCGGCCGATCAACCGGCACGTGTTCGCCATCACCCGGCATGAAGGCGATCGCCATCCCGCGATCAGCGTCTTGCTGGAGCATCTGACCAGGGCGGCGAATCGTCTCGACCTCGCTCCTTCTTCGCGGTCAGACTTATCGAACGGTTCCGTTTCATAGTACAACGGAACCGTTCTATAGTGGTCGGCATGCGTGCCCCCAGATCGGCCCTCCGCGGTCCTCAGCTCGCCGGCTGGACGCCGGCGGTGCCGCCGAAGCCGCGGTATCGGGTCCGCACTGAGCCCGATGTGGCCATTCCGCTGGCCGACGGCACGGTCCTCGTCGGCGACGTCTACCGCCCCGACACCGACCAGCCGCAGCCTGCCCTGCTGGGCTGGAGCCCCTACAACAAGGACCTGATGCCCACCGGGGTTCCGGCGCCGTTCAACGAGCCGGGCGACGTCACTTACCTGGCAGGTTGCGGCTATCCGGTCGCGGTGGTCAACGCCCGGGGGACCGGACGGTCCGGAGGCGAACTGCCTGCGGAGATGTTCGGCCCGGGCGAGGTGGACGACCTCGGCGCGACCATCGCCTGGCTCGCCTCCCAGCCGTGGTGTGACGGCCGGGTCGCGATGACGGGAATGTCATACTTCGCCATCAGTCAGCTGGTGGCGGCCGGGCACCGGATCCCGCACCTCGCCGCGATCGCTCCCTTCGGCGCGGCGACCGACCTCTACCGGATGATGATCTACCACAACGGCACCCTCACCTCCGGGTTCCTCGGCCGCTACGTCGCCATCAACGGCGCGGCCCAACGAGCGCGGCTGCGCCCTGCCGTACGGCACGCGCTCGGGCACGTCGTCGGCACCCGGCCCGCGCAGGCCGCGATCCGCACGGCGATGGCCCGCGCGTTGCCGCGGCTGACCCGGCGGCTTCCCGTGCCCGAACCGTGGCTGCGCCGCTGGGCCGCCTACGCCCTGGACGCGCCCTTCGACGGGCCCCTCTACCGGGACGCCTCGGCCTGGCCGCGGCTGGGCGACATCGACGTTCCCGTGCTGATCGGGTCCGAGTGGAGCATGGTCGGCCTGCACCTGTTCGGCGCGTTCGACGCCTGGCACGCGGTGACGGCCCCGAAGAGGATGTTCATCGGGCCGCGCTGGAGCCGGTGGCCGTTCCTGCGCTATCAGCAGGAGATCGCCGCCTACTACGACCACGTGCTGCGCGGCGTGGACAACGGCTACGACGCGCTGCCGCCCATCCGCTACTGGCTGCACGGCGCCGAGCGGTGGGAGAGCGCCGAGGACTGGCCGGTGCCCGACGCCCGCCCGTGGCGGCTCCACCTGACGGGTGAGGAGCTGTCCGGCTCGGCCGCGGCGGCGGACGAACGCTGGTGGGCGGCCATCCCGCCCGGCATGGAATACCCGGGCGCCTTCGACGGCCACCACGTCCTGCGCTATCGCACCGCGCCCCTGCCCGTCCACGCGCACCTCGCCGGGCCCGCCCACCTCACCCTGCGGATGACCAGCACGGCCATGGACACCCACGTGCAGGTACGGCTGAGCGACGTAGCTCCGGACGGCACCGCCACGGTCATCAGCGTCGGCTGGTTGCCGGCCTCCCACCGGGCCGAGGACGAGCGCCGCAGCACGCCCACCGAGATCGTGCACGACCACACCCGCCCGACGGCGCTGACGCCCGGCGAGCCCGTCACCCTCCGGATGAGCCTGGCGCCCTTCGCCCAGCTCGTGCGTGCCGGGCACCGGCTGCAACTGGAGATCGGCAGCGACCCGGTACGGCTCGCCCCGCCCGCCTCCGACTACGTCTACTTCGGCATGGCCGGCCCGCCCTACGCCGCGCGCAACACGGTGCTCCACGGCAGCCGGCTGGAACTCAGCGTCAGAGGGGAACTGCCCTGGTGAGCCGCCCGGAACCCGAGCTCGACCCCCGCATCCCGCGCACCCGCGACCGGGTGCGGCGCGCCACGCTCGACCTGCTCGCCGAGCGCGGCGCCGGCGGCCTCACCATCGAGGCCGTGGCGCAGCGCTCCGGGGTGGCCAAGAGCACCATCTACCGCCACTGGCCCGGCCTGTCCCCGCTCATCCTGGACTCCTTCAAGTCGGTCAACCCGGCCTTCCCCGAGCGCCCATCGACCGGCCACGTCGGGGAGGAGGCCCAGATCTTTCTCACCGAGCTGGCCCGCACCATCACCCAGGCTCCGTGGGCTCCGCTGATGGTCGCCCTCGCCGACGCCGCCGAGCGGGACGACGAGCTGCGCGACCTGCTCAGCGCCTTCATCACGCAACGACGGGCGCCGCTGCGGGACATCCTCGCCGACGGCGTGGAGCGCGGCCAGCTTCCCGCCGGCACCGACCCTGACTTCCTGGCCGGAGTCCTCGGCGGAGCCCTCTTCTACCGCCGCCTCATCAGCCACGAACCGGTCGACGACGCCTTCATCCGCCAGTTGCTCGGCCTCTGTCTGCCTGGCTGACCGATCCGCGCTGAGGCGGGTAAGCCCCACACCACCGCACCGGAAGGAGACCTCGCTCGTGTACGCCAAGCAGTACGAGATCACCCTGCCCGCCGACTACGACATGAGGATCATCCGCAAAAGGGTGGCCGACGGCGGCCACGTCCTCGACGACCGCGCCGGACTGGGCCTGAAGGCGAGCAGCTCGACACCGATGACGCGATCCGATACGCCCTGCAGGAGCAGGCGGATGGCGTGCCCGGCCGGCCTCCCGTTCCGACAGCGAACCGACAGTGACACCCGCTCGACCGACAACGTATCGACAGAAGGCGTTGGCAGAGTGGACTCAGAAGGCGGAAGGGAAGGCCCCGAGCAGGTCACAGAAGTTCCGGCCAGGACTCACGGGACAACCGGAGCCCTGGCCGCGGAAGGGATCGATCATGAGCGTGCGCGACGCGGAGGCGGTGCAGATCCGCCGGTTCAGTGCGCGGCTGTCTGAAGTCCGGCACGTAAGGCGTTTCGTCGGCGAATTCATGGCCGGGCGTTCGTGCGCGGACGACGCGATCATCGCGGTCTCCGAGCTCGCCGCGAACGCCATCCAGCACTCCGGCTCCGATGGCGGCGGCGATTTCACGGTCCGGCTGGCTCCCAGAGAGGGGGCCGTGCTCATCACGGTCACCAATGCCGGCGGGGCGGAACGGCCGACGCTGGGCCGCAACAGCCCGGAGGACACGAGCGGGCGTGGATTGTTCATCGTCGACAGCATCTCCCGCCGCTGGGGCGTCGTTCAGGGCTCGGCAGGGACCAGTGTGTGGTGCGAGATCGGCTGCGTCCATGCGCCCGCCCTCCAGGAGTGCCTGGCCGCCTGACGGCCGATTCGCAGCGGAGTCTCACGTAGCGGCGAGCAGAGCCTGTGCCTGCCGGCGGGCATGGCCGATGGGATCCGCGAAGATGTTCAGGCCCTCGGCGACGAGCGCTCCTTCGTGGAGCAGCATCAGGGTCAGGCCCAGCTCGCCGGCCCGCTTCTGGTCGATGTCCTCGGCGAGGCCGGTGAACAGGGCGAGCATCCACTGCTTCTGCCCAGTGATGATCGAGTACGCCGGATGTGACGGATCGCTGATCTCAGCGTGCGCGTTGACCATGCTGCACCCCTTGGAGCTGTATTTCGCCGTCCACGCGCGTGAGGCGTCGAAGACGGCCAGGACGCGCGCTGTGGGCGTCGGCTGCGCGGCGCGCAACCGACGGTCGAGGAAGGCCCGCCAGCGTTCGTCGCGATCCGCGAGGTACTCCACGATGACCTGCTCCTTGCTGCCGAACCGGTCATAGAGGGTCTTCTTCGTCACCCCGGCTTCGGCGGCGATCCGGTCCACTCCGACGGCATGGATGCCGTGCTCGTAGAACAGTCTTTCCGCAGCCTCCAGGACGCGACGTGCGGCCGGCGTCATCGTGATCCGCTGCGGCCCCTCGCTGGTACCCATGGCGCACAGTATACCGATCTGTATAGTGAACCCGTTGAGTATACCGATCTGTATAGCAAAAGGGCTGGTCATGAACCTCCTGCTCTCGATCGCCTTCGTGCTCTGCTGGAGCTCCGGCTTCATCGGCGCCAAGCTCGGCGCGGGCACCGCGTCCGCGGTCACGATCCTGACGTGGCGGTTTCTGCCCCTGGCCGTCATCCTGATGATCATCGCCGCCTTCTCCAGAGCGTCGTGGCGGGGCCTCGCGGTGCGCGATGTGGCACGGCAGGCCATGATCGGCGTGCTGTCGCAGAGCGGCTACCTGCTCACGGTCTACTACGCCATTCAGCTCGGAGTCTCAAGCGGCACCACGGCCCTGATCGACGGCGTCCAGCCGCTGGTGGCCGGAGCGCTCGCCGGACCCTTGTTGCGTCAGTACGTCTCACGCCGGCAGTGGTTCGGCCTGTGCCTGGGGATGGGGGGCGCCGCCATCGTCACCATGGCCGATGCCACGGCGGGCGCCGGCGCGGTCTGGTGGGCCTATCTCATCCCGTTCCTCGGCATGTTCTCGCTGGTGGCGGCGACCCTCCTCGAAGGGCGCTCCCGCGTGCGGGTGGCGCCCACGGTGGCGATGGCCGTTCACTGCGCCACCAGCGCCGTCATCTTCACCGCACTGGCTCTGAGCGCGGGAGCCGTGGTCCCGCCCGCCGAGATCTCGTTCTGGGCCGCGATCATCTGGCTCGTCGCCCTGTCGACCTTCGGCGGGTACGGGCTGTACTGGCTCATCCTGAGGCGCAGCGGAGTCGCCAAGGTCAATACGCTCATGTTCCTCATGGCCCCGGTCACGGCCATCTGGGGAGCCCTGATGTTCGGCGAGCCGTTCGGTCCGCAGACCGCCCTCGGCCTGGCCGTCGCCCTCGCCGCGGTTGCCATCGTCTATCGTGCTGACACCTCATCCACCAGGGCGCGCTCACGGAACGCGGACACCTGCGAGGCCGCGAGACCAGCCATCCGTCGAGCCCCGTCTCCCGCTTCAGCCGGCCGCCCCGGGCGCCGGAGGCTGCCTTGACCGCGACCACCTTCGCGGCTGACCGACGGCACGGACTCCCAGGTGAGCCGGCTCGGGCCGGGCCGAGTTCGTCCGTCACCCTGGCACGGAAGTCGTCCTGGGCGACGCGGGGGACGAAGCCGCGGACGGGCTGACTAGAGTCTGTCCCGGGCGTAGTTGGCGGCCTCGGTGCGGTTGCGGACGCCGATCTTGGCGAAGGCGTTGTTGGTGTGCGTCTTGACGGTCGTCTCGGCGATGAACAGCCGACCGGCGATCTCCGCGTTGTTCAGCCCGCGCGCGATCAGCCGCAGCACCTCGACCTCCCGCGCCGTCAGGCCGTCCGGGCACTGCGTCACCGGCTCGGGCACGCCTCGAGAGAGGGCCTCCACCAGCCGCTTCGCCGCCGTGGGGGAGAAGGTGGACTGCCCGGCGGCGGCCGAGCGCAACGCGGCGGTGATCTCGGCTCGCCCCGCGTCCTTGGTGAGGTACCCGCGCGCCCCCGCCAGCAGCGCCGAGTCCACGGACCTGTCGTCGTCGTACGTGGTCAGCACCACCACGGCCACCTCGGGATACTCCCTGGCGATCCGCCGCGTCGCCTCCACACCGTCCATGACCGGCATGCGCAGGTCCATCAGCACCACGTCGGGCCGCAGCGCCGCCACCAGGCTCAGCGCCCGCTCGCCCTCGCCGGCGTCGCCCACGACCTCCACGCCGTCCACCAGCCCGAGCAGCGCCACCAGCCCTTCGCGCATCGCCTGCTGGTCATCCACCACCAGCACCCTCACTCCGGCACCTCCGCCCGCACCTCCCAGCCGCCGTCCGACGGCCCCGCACCCAAGGTCCCGCCCGCGAGCGCGACCCGCTCCCGCATCCCGGACAGCCCATACCCGGACTCGGGCACCGCCCCCGCCGGACTACCCCGCGTCCGGCCCTCCCCGCGTCGGCCCCCGACAGTATCGCCACGCACACCCGAAGACGCCGGAGCACCCGCCTCCGCGGCCGAAGACGCCGGAGCGTCCGCTTCCGCTCCCCGGACAACATCACCTTCCCGGGCCGCACCATCGCCCGGTTCCGTTGCCGGGGCGGCGCCGTTCTCCGGCGCCTCGGCCGTGCGGCCGCCCAGCCCTGGTGCCTCGCCCGGGACGGACATGGGTGGGAGGGGGTTGCGGATCGTCAGGCGGACGGTGTCGTCGCCGTAGGACAGGTCGAGGGTCACCGGCCGGCCAGGGGAGTGCTTGGCGGCGTTGGTGAGGGCCTCGCGGGCCGTGCGCAGCAGGCAGACCTCCGCCGCCGGCGTGATCGGGCGGCGGGTCCCCGTCGTGCGCAGCGCGACCCCTACGTCGTGGTTGCGCCGGTGCTCGGCCACCAGCAGCCCGAGCGCGTCCGGCAGCGGCGGCACGTCCTCACGCAGCGCCGCCACCGCCGCCCGCGCCTCCACCAGCCCTTCTCTGGCCAGCCCCCGCGACCGCCGGATGCGGGCCACCGCCCCCTCCACGTCCCCCCGCTCGGTCAGCAGCGCCTCGGCCACGTCGAGTTGCACCCCCAGCGCCCCGAGCGAGTGGGCGAGCACGTCGTGCAACTCCCTGGCGATGCGGGCGCGCTCGTCCAGCGCCATGGTCCTGGCCCGGTCGTCCAGGGCGCGGCGGTATTGGCGCCGGTGCAGCGCGAACAGCACCGCGCAGGCCACCACCGCCCCCTGGACGACGATCCCCGACCGGGGCCGCCCGAACCAGAGCATGCTGCCCGTCATCAGCACCAGATCGCCCATCGCGACGGCGGCGATCGCGCCCAGGCTGGGCGTCATATGCGTCGAGAAGAGCAGCAACATCGCGAACAGGAAGATCGTCGGCGCCGCCGACTCCGACCCGGCCATCGCCGCCGCCAGCGCGGAACCGGCCGCCAGCAGCACCGGGGCCGAGCGCGGGAAACGGCTGTCGAGCAGGACGAACGCCAGCCAGCAGACCAGCGACACGCTCAGCCCCGACCACACCAGCGGCGCCGCCTCCGCGGGCGCGGCGACCGCCAGCGACCAGCACAGGAGCAGGCTGATCAGGACCCTGATCAGCTGCCCGGTCTCGGGGTCGTCGGCGGCCAGCAGCCGCGCGACCCGTCCCCACACCTCGCGCATCTTCTAGCGGGAGTCCCTCAGGCTCAGAACCATGTCCACCAAGATAAGGCGGAACGCGATGAACCCGACGACGACGATCACGGCCACGGCGGCGACCGCCAGCAAGAACTTTCCGTTCACTTTTCCCCCAGTGGCGTTCAGCAGCCATTTGAGCAGCTCAAGACGTTTGTCCATGGCCACGACGTTAGGAAGGGGAGGGGGTGGAACGGCACCTGCGAAAGGTGGAGACGAGGGTGGAGTCCTACGTGGAGGTGGCCCGCAGGCGGGAGCGGTACCACAACACGGCCCCCAGCCCGGCCGCCATCAGGGCCCACCCGATCGGGCGGGAGAGCGCGAGATAGGTGGCTGTGGGCAGCCGCAGCGCGAGCAGCAGCATGACCAGCGAGTGGACCGCCAGCGTGCCGCCGATGATCGTGGTCAGGACGGACGCGACGCGGCGGATGTCAGGCCGGCGCACCATGTCCGCCGCCCTCCGGTTCCGCGCGGCCAGCCGGCGCAGCACCACCAGGTAGAGCGGCCGGCCCACGACCACCGACACCAGCCCGACCAGACCGAGCGGCCCGGTCAGCACGGCCTCGTGCAGCTTCAGCACCAGCGGGTTCCCGCCGCTGAGCAGCAGCGCCAGCAGGGCCACGCCGTAGGCGAGCACGGCGATCACGCCGATCACGTCGATCCGCCGCCGCACGGCGAATGTGGCGACGGTGTAGAGCACCGGGATCCCCGCCGCGACGGTCAGCGCGGTGGCGTCGGACCCGGTGTGCGGCCGGACCAGCGCGTACGCGGCCAGCGGCGCCAGCACGTTCAGCGCCCCGCTCACCGCCATCCGCCACACCCTGTCCCGTCGGCCCCGCTCTGGTGGCGCGGCCGTCTTCGCGTACGACATGATGACGCTTCCTCTCTCTGGAATTCACCACCAAAGATCGCGCGTGGGACCCCCGCCGGTCGTCGGAGCCCGGGTGGAGCTTCGCCTCTCCACCCACGGGTGGACACGGAACCGCTGGAAACGCCTGCGCTATGATCGCAGCGCGGAACCCAGCAAGCTGGAACGATCCCACGCCGGGGACATGAGGGACGATGTCGAGCATCAAAGAGGTCGCCCGTCTCGCCGGGGTCTCCGTCGGCACCGTGAGCAACGTGCTCAACCGGCCGGAGATGGTGGCCCCCGACACCCTGCACCGTGTGCGGGCGGCGATCGAGCGGCTCGGCTACGTACGCAACGGATCGGCCCGCCAGTTACGGGCCGGGCGCAGCCGCATCATCGGGGTCGTCGCCCTCGACCTGGCCAACCCGTTCTTCATCGACGTCCTGCGCGGCGTCGAGACCGCCGCCCAGCGGGCCGACGTCACCGTGATGGTCTTCAACAGCAACAAGGACGCGGGCCGCGAGGCCGGGCTGCTGGACACGTTCGAGGAGCAGCGCCCTCTCGGCGTCCTGATCACGCCGGTGAACGACAGTGGCGAGGAGGCGCGGCTGAGCCGGCTCATCGCCCGCGGCATCCCGGTGGTGCGCTTCGACAGCTCCGCCCGGCACAGCCACGGCTGCGCGGTCGCGGTGGACGACGTGCTCGGCGGGCGGATGGCGGGCCGTCACCTGCGTGAGCGCGGGCACCGCCGCATCGCCTTCGCAGGGGGCCCGTTCAGCGTGCGGCAGGTACGCGAGCGGCGCGACGGCCTGGCGGCCGTGCTCGGCCCCGACGACACGCTGACCGTGATCCCCTTACCCGACCTCACCGTGGCCACCGGCCGCACCGTCGGCCAGGAGATCGCCGCCCTGCCCCCGGCCGAACGGCCGACCGCGGTGTTCTGCGCCAACGACCTGGTCGCGATCGGGGTGCTCCAGGAGATGACGCTGCGCGGCCTGCGGGTCCCCGCCGACCTGGCCATCCTCGGCTACGACGACATCGACTTCGCCGCGGCGGCCGCCGTGCCGCTGTCGTCGATCAGGCAGCCGCGCGAGCAGCTCGGCCACACCGCCGCCCTGCTCCTGCTCGAAGAGGCCAACCAGCCCGCGGGGCACGAGCACCGCCAGGTCATCTTCCAGCCCGACCTGGTGGCCCGCACCTCCACGGCGGCACCCGTGCACAGCGCGAATTAGTTTGTCACCGGGGCGTCTGGTTAATGTGCGGAAAAGCCAGGGGATAATTTGATCGGCAATTCGCCGACACCCGAAGGAGAAGCATGATTGCGCTCCTTGTCATCGACGCGCAGCAGGAATACTCCCGATCCGGGTCGCTACCCGTCGAGAGATTCGACCAGGCGATAGGCAACATAAAACGCCTCCTGGAAACCGCGCGCTCGAGCGACGTCGCCACCGTGGTGCACATTCGCCACATCAGCAAGGTGCCCGGAGATCAGAGTTTCGACGCGGGCAGCCCGGGGATCAACTTCGTGGACGCGGTCCGGCCGGAACCGAACGAATTGGTGCTGACCAAGCACTATATCGGTTCGTTCTCGAATCCCGATCTCGACAGGTTCCTCCGCGGCCAGCAGGTCGATCGCGTCGTGATCTGCGGGTTCACCTCGTTCATCTGCTGCGACACGACCGCACGGGAGGCGGTGCAGCTCGGCTACAAAGTCTTTTATGTGGACGACGCCATCAGCGAATTCAGTCTCGGCGAAATAAGCGCCGAGGAGCTGCACCGGATCGTCGGCGCGGTCCAGGGCGCCGTGTTCTCGACGGTGACCACCACCGAAGACGCGATCGCCCTGCTGGCGGGCAAGGTCTAGCCACCGTGTAGTCACCGTGTAGTCACCGTGAGGCCGGGGCGGCCCACTCCGCCCCGGCCTCCGGTGCTCGTTCAGACGGAGACCACCCTGATCGAGGGGTGGTTCTCGGTGTTCAGGTGGATCCGCTCCTTCTTGCCCTCCTGCTCCAGCTCGACGACCAGCCGGTAGCGGTACACGCCCGGCCTGGCGGTGCTCAGCACGGTGCCGGCCCAGTAGTAGTAGACGGGCGTCAGCGCGTCGCGCATGCGGTCGGGCGCACCGTAGATCTTGAGCTCGATGCAGATCTTCTTCTCCGAGACGTCCTCCTCGTCACCGGACTCGGTGTCCAGGAAGACGATGTTGTTGATCTTGGGCATGGGCGGCCAGGTGCCGTCCCGCCGCCGCTCCATGTCGATCGGCCGGATGATCCAGTTGAGCACCTGTCCCTGCTTGCAGACCGTCTCCAGCCGCGAGGTGCCCTGACCCGTGCCGCCGATGCTGTTGTCCACCATGTACATGGCGTCGGCCAGCGACTTGTTCTCGACCGCCTTCTCCATGTCCACCAGCGTGACGATGTTGAGCTGTACGGAGTTCAGCTGCCCGGGGTTCTGCTTCTCGACGCCTCCGGAGCGGGCCTTGGTGGTCGGCATGACCATCAGCGTTGCCTCCTTTCAGCCCACCAGCGTGGGCGACAGGGTGGTGACGATCGGCTCGGCCCTCGTCCCCACGAGGAACCTGATCTGGTACGGCACGACGGAGATGTCGTCCTTCTTCACGGTTCCGATCCAGTACGCGACGTCGGTGCCCGGGTACACCTTCCGCTCCGGTTCGCACACGTCCTTGTCGATGTCGATGCCGGCGATCCCGACGTACGCCTCGCACTCCAGCGCCAGGACGTTCCACAACACGCGGTCGCCCATCCGGACCCTGGTCCGGAGCTCCTCGGTGCCGAAGCCGGAGGAGCCGCCGGCCTTGTTGGTGTCGTACATGTACAGGTGGCCGCGGACGCTGCCGGAGGACAGGGCGCCTACGGCGTCCACGACGGTGGTGATCGAGATCGGCGCCCTGCCGTTCTCACGCGGCTTCGCTCTGGGGGGCACGGTTCCTCCTTCAGGCCGGCGGGATGGGAAGCAGGCCGAGGCCCGACTTGGTGAAGGCGTTGCGCTTGGGCTCCGAGCTGATCCTGATCTTCGACTCGCAGGTCAGGTCCACCGGCTCCCAGGTCCAGTCCCCGCCCTGCAGCAGCAGCCGGTGGAGCTGGATCGCCATCGTGTAGCCGTAGGTTCCCGGCCTGGTCGAGTCCACGGTGGCGGACCAGTACCAGCCGTCGGTCACCATGTCAGGTGAGCCGTACTCCGCCGGATACATGATCTTCTTGTCGACCGCCTCGCCGTAGACGTCGGTGATCACCGGCGGCGGATAGCTGTGCGCGGCCGAGCCGTCGTAGGAGATCACGTTGCCCGTGACGTCCAGGACCTTCTGCGCGGCGGGGCCGCGGGTGCGCTTGGTGCTCCTGACCCGCGTGCCGATCGTCTGCTGGATGTGGGTGAGCTGGGTCGTGGCGTCGGTGCCCGCGTTCGGCGGCTTCTGCACCATGGCGGACAGCTCGGACAGGGCCTGCTGGTCGGTCTGGCGCGCCCGGTCGGCCTGGTAGCCGCGGGGGACCGTCGGGGGGATGGAGCCCAGGCTGTACGGCAGCCAGTTCAGCACCTGCTCGCTGGCCTGCGAACCGTCCCGCCAGTAGGAGCCGTGGATCGCCGTCACCAGCTCGCCGGTGCCCTGACCCTCCGAGCCGTGCAGCCTCATGTTGTCGAACAGGTAGGTGTTCCCGTCCAGCGTCTTCATCTCCAGCGCGTTGCCGACGTCGACGAGCACGATGATCGCGAGTTGCTGGGGCATGGCCTTCCTTCCTAGATGCGCATCAGCGAGGGGGTTTCGACGTGCAGCACGCTGTAGGAGCCTTCGTACATCTGGAACTCCATCCGGTACCGGTAGGCCACGCCCGGCACCATGTAGTACGGCACCACCCCGGCCCAGATGTCGAGGTCCAGCTTCTCGCTCTCCATGGTGGGGGCGCCCATCATGGAGCTGGGCCCCGGCGGGAAGGCGGCGGCCCCCGCGTACGCGGGCTGGGCGGCCATCTGCGGCGGTTGCGGGACGGGAGCGGGGGGCTGCGGGCCGGGCATCGGCAGCCGGAGGAACTCGATGTTCTTGATCTCGACCGGCGTCTGCAGGTCCACCGCCAGCGCGGTCCACTGCACGACCTGCCCCGTCTGGACGATGGTGCACAGGTCCGGCGTGCCCTGGGCCCTGCTCTGGTACGACCCGTCGTCGATCATGCACAGGTTGCCGTCGAGCAGGGAGCGGCTGGAGAGTGCCCCGATGACGTCCACCAGGGCGATGATGTTGACTTGCTCTTTCATGGCCACTTCTGATCTCCTTTCTCGTCGTGCCAGGTCAGCCCCGTTCCCGGACCAGGGGCACCTTGCCCACGTTCGTCCGCTCGATCTCCGGTGACGACCGGTGCACGAACCGCAGGTGGAACCGGTAGCCGGTCTTCTCGATCGAGGCGGGGTTGGCCTCACCCTGGTTGAACAGCGACAACGAGCGCGGCAGCGCGTTGAGGAACAGGTGCTGCGCGCCGTACGGGCCCAGCGCGGCCTCGGCCGCGTACGTCGTGGCCGCCACGTCGTCCACGGCCGCCAGCAGCGTGATCGCCCGGTCCTCGCGCTGGTTGACGAACTGGATCTCGTGCGCCACCTCGTCCAGGTCCACGGGCGTGACCGCCCGTAGGTCCTCCCGGACGGCCGTGTAGGCGCGGCCGGCGGAGTACTGGCTGTCGGCGATGTGCAGCACGTCCCCGGTCCGGCCGGCGAACTCGAACCGGTGGGCGCGCAGGCCGGGCTCGTCGAGCGCGGGCCGCCTGATCATCCGGTCGCCCAGCTTGAGCCGCAGCAGCGGCGCCTCGTGCGCGTGCAGGCGCGTGACGACCAGCTCGCCCTCCTCGCCCTCGGCGACCCAGCGCCCCGCCTCGTCCACGATCTCGATGAGGTGCAGGCCCGGCACCGCCGTAAGGTAGGGGGATTGCTCCTCCAGTTGCAGCCCGATGGTCTCGGCCTGGGTGGCGGCGAAATAGCTGAGGATGGCCAGGTTCGGGAAGAGGGCCTTGAGCTCGGCCCGCCTGCGGTGGGCCAGCACGCCGCTGCCGTACAGGGCGACGCGGAAGCTCTCCCTGGCCTCGCGCTTGAGCCCCACGCCCAGGTCGGCCAGGATCGCGATGCCCGCGCTGATCCCCATCAGCGCCTTCGGGCCCGGGTAGGAGAACATGTGCTCCAGCACCCCGGCCGTCACCGGTCCCGCGCCGACGTAGTTGACGCCCGGCACGTTCTGCAGCACACCGCCGACCATGGTGCCGCTGCTCCACATCTGGTAGTCGGCCAGCGTGGTGAACAACCATTTGGGCTGGTCACCGGTGAGATGGCGGGCGAGCTGGTGCTCGCCCATGAACGTCGCGGCGATCCGGTAGGTGTCGTGCAGCTCGCGGATGGCGTACACGATCTCCAGCGGGCTTCCGCCGCTGGTGCCGCCGCTGGCCACCACCTCGAACCCGCCCCGTTCGAGCGGGACCACCAGGCCGGGCCGCGACTCCATGTACAGATCGCGCTGGACGTCCTTGTCCGACAGCGGGATCCGCTGCCACTCCTCGAACGTCGCCGGGTCGCCGTGGCCCTCCAGCCGCTCGCGCCAGGCCGGGTTGAGCCGCACGGTGTTGACCATCTGCCGCAGGCGGCGCAGCACCAGGGCGTCCTGCACCTCGTGGGGCAGCGCGCTGTAGGGCGTCCCGTGGATCCGCTCGCACTCGCGCATCTTGCTCGCGAACGACGGCAGCGCTGTCACCGCCTCCACCGAGGCGGGCCTCAGCTCCTCCTCCGGGATCAGCTTCTCCGCGAGCTCGCGGGTCTTCTGGCTCATCGCAGTCCCCCCACGTGCTGCCGGTCGCCGGACAACTCCAGGCCCACCGCCCTGATCTCGGCGAGCAACATCCTGAAGTGCTCCTCGGTGATCAGGTGGTTCATCATGACGACGCGCAGCGCGGCGACGCCGTCGATGTCCACCTTGGAGATGAAGAAGGTGCCCTGGAGCTTGATCCGGTCCCTGATGGTGACCTGGAGACGGTGTACGTCCTCGTCGCGGACCCAGCCGGGCCGGTAGCGGAAG
Organism: Nonomuraea insulae; assembly: GCF_042656245.1. Taxonomy (NCBI): domain Bacteria; kingdom Bacillati; phylum Actinomycetota; class Actinomycetes; order Streptosporangiales; family Streptosporangiaceae; genus Nonomuraea; species Nonomuraea insulae. The sequence goes on along the minus strand of NZ_JBHSPA010000035.1, from coordinate 9,962 downwards.
CACAGGATGTTCGACTCCGGGAAGTGCGTGGTCTCGAAGTCGGGCTCGCTCAGCAGGATCCGGTGGACGTCCCGGGTCAACCGGCACAGGTAGTCGATCTTCTCGGCGAACAGGGCGCGGCCGTACATGGCCCAGAGCACCCACAGCGGCATGATCATCGGGCGTTTGGTGCACTCGATGGTCTTCCCGCCGCTGTCCATCGCGGTGTAGACGTCCGGCTCCTCGTCGAACACGTAGCTCGCCACCTGCCGGAACGCCCGGCGGCTCTTGTCCTTCTCCCGGTAGAACAGCAGCGTGCACGGCGCGGGCGTGAACATCATCTTGTGCGCGTCCCAGGTCAGGGAGTCGGCCTGCTCGATGCCCCTGAGCCGGTGGCGCAGCTGGTCCGACACCAGCAGGCTGGCCCCGTGCGCGCCGTCCACGTGCAGCCAGATGTCACGTTCCCGGGCCACCTCCGCGAGCCGGTCGATCCGGTCGAAAGCGCCGACCGACGTCGTGCCGGCGGAGGCCACCAGGCAGAACACCCGCAGTCCGCGCCGCTCGGCGGCGTCCAGGGCGGGCCGCACCCGGTTCATGTCGATCTGCTGCGCGCCGTTCAGCGGCAGGCGGACGATCTGGGCCTCGCCGATGCCCATGACCCCGGCCGTACGCGAGACGCTGTAGTGCACGTCGTCGCCCACCGCGATCGCGGGGCGGGCCTGGCCGGGTAGGGCCGCGCTGCCCTCGGACCAGAAGCCGGGGAACTTGTCGTTCCTGGCCGCCAGCATCGCGGTCAGGTTGGCCAGCGAGCCGCCCGAGGTGGTGACCATGGCGAAGCTGTCGGGAGGCCAGCCGATGAAGCGGTTGAGCTCGTCGGCCATGATCTTCTCCACCACGTTGGGGAGCTGGCCGGCCTCGTAGAACGACGACGGCTGGTTGACCACGGAGCTGACGAAGTCGATGACGCCGGCGAGCGGCACGGTGCTGGAGAACTGACGGCCCATGTAGCCGGGGGAGTGGACCTGGATCCCGGTCTTGACGTACAGGTCGAGGATCGCGGCCAGGCGGTCCCCGTCGTAGCCCGCGATGTGCTCCTGCTCTGTCGTCATCAGGGCCTTGGCCGCCCGCGACAACACGGCGGGCTCGGTCAGCGCCAGTCCTTTGATCGACAGGTCGGCCAGATGTTTCTCCAACGTGGCCACGGTCGCCTCGGAGCTCTCACGGAACAGCCCGACATCGAAGGGTTTGAGCGATAACCCGCCCCGATCAGTGGGTGGAGATGAGGGCTCTGGATCCTGCGGCCGAGATTGTGTCAAGGCAGCCTCCAATGAATTCTGCTGAAGTTTTGCGGACGAGAAGCAGGCCGTCCCCGAAATTCGGAATGCGTCCTCATACCTGGGATGAAAGCGTGGTGAATGGCGCGCCAACAGGCATGGTGCGCTCGCGGCCATGAGAAGTGGAGCCTCTCCATTTCCCCCGGGCGGAGGTCCGGGCTATGCAGCAGGAAAGATCTGTGCATCCTTACCGTGACCCGGCCATGGAAGGGGGGTGGGCCGGTATGAGCGAACAAGCCGGATCAAAACACGGATCCGAGACCGGCGCAATAGGCGTCCGATGTCTCAATGCGGACAGCCTGATTTTACTGTCCGCATATCGCGGCGCAGCGGACCAATACCGTTTTCCTGAAAGTTGTTTTCGGTGTCCGGGATTACCTGAAAGAGCGGGCGAATAAAAAGCCGGCCGGATCGGGCCGAAAGTGCGCGGCCCGGCTCCGACCGGGAGTTCTATCGGTTGTTTCGGCCGATTGTTGAGTGGCCGCTCAGTGGTGCCCGGGGACGTCCAGCGTCGGATTGCGGTCGAAGAAGCCCACGGGCTTGAGCGTGAATCCGGCGTGTTCCACCGGCATGATCGGCCAATCCTCCGGGCGGGGGGAGTGCGTGAGCCCGAACACGTGCCAGACGACCAGAGAACGGCCGTCGAGGTCGCGATCGGCGGCGGCGAAGGCGGGCAGCCCGGCCCCGCCCGGGTGCTGGTTGACGAAGTCGCCGGCCGGGAAACGCTCGGCCGGATCGTAGGCGGTCACCCACAGGTGCCGGGTGGCGAACGCGGCCCGCGCGGCGATCGAGGAGCCCGGGTCGGCCAGCAGCACCGGCTTGCCCTCCGGATAGAGCGCGTACGCCACCGGGTTGCCCAGCGCGTTGAGCGAGGCCGGGTTGGTGACGTGCCAGACCCGGTTGACGCTCGTGTCGGCCGCCCGCTGGGCCAGGCTCTCCCTGGTCAGCGGGGTACGCTGATAGGTGTAGGCGTTGCCGCGCGGATTGCCCGGCCCCATCGGGACCCGGGCGACCTCCACCTCCTCGACCCGGTTGTCCGGCCCGTCCACCGCCATGTCCAGGCGGGCGCAGAACAGGTGCTGGTGGTAGGTCGCGCCCAGGCTCGGCGCGACCTCCACCGCGTACGCCGACCCGCCCTCCGGATAGACCGAGGTGAACAGCACGCCCGTGGCCTTGGCCTCGAACTGGATGGCGCCGTCGAGGTAGAGGTACCAGTAGAAGCCGTAGTCGTAGTTGCCGACCGTGGCGAAGAACGACACCACCAGGCGGCGCTGGCGCCGGACCTCCGAGGCGCCCGTCCACAGGTCCGTGTGCTTCCACAGGATGCCGTGGTCCTCCTCGTGCACGCAGATCGCGTTGGGCAGGGTGCGCGGGGCGCCGTGCTCGTCGGCGATGACGGCGTCGAGGTAGGTGATCTCGCCCACGCAGTCGCAGCCGAGTTCGAGGGCGTTGGCGTACTGGCCGAGGAGGTACTCGCCGACGTCGAAGTAGTTCTGCCAGGAGCGTACGGGGGCGGGGTCGGCGTACGGCACCACCATCTCGGCGATCGAGGCCCGGTGCACGATCGAGCGCCCGCCGAACCCGATCTGGTGCAGGATCAGCCCCTCACGGGCGTCGAACCCGATGCGCAGCGACCAGTTCTCCCAGCTCAGCAGATTGCCCTCCAGGGTGAAGGAGGGCCCGTCCGGCTGGGTGATCTGGATGGGCCGCTGCGTGGTGCGCGGCGGGCCGGTGACGGCGGGGTCGTCGTAGTTGCCCGACCCGCCGGGCACCGGGACCGGGCCGAAGTCGATGACCTGGTCCACGGTGCGGTTGAGCACGTCCACGTACGCGACGAGCCCGTCCACCGGGTGCGCCCAGGCGTGGTCCTTCTCGTGTTCCTGCACGAACGCGAGCCCGCGCAGGATGCGGCGGCCGGACTCGCCGGGGTACTCCTCGGCGTACACGCCGGCCGACAGCGGCGCCACCCGGACCTTGGCGACGTCCAGCCCCCGGCTCTTGAGCGCGGCCAGCCACCGCTCATCGGTGGCGAGCACCTCCTCGACGATCCCGAACTCCGCGTCCAGCACGGGAGGCTGGCCGTCGACGGCGGGGTCGAGCACCCGGTCGGCGTCGATCGCCCCCCGCGTGATCGCGACGATCAGGTCGCGTGGCGGCGCTCCGGCGGTGTCGAGCAGCAGGACCCGGGCCCGCCGGTCGATCGGGTCGTCGGCCGCGCGGCCCAGCACCGTGTCCTTCGCGGGCTCCTCCAGACCGGCGTACGCGACGCGGGTCGTGTCCTTGACCAGCCCGGCGGCGGCCAGCACGGTGCGGGTGGCGGTGATCTCGCCGGGCGTCAGCGGGTCGAGCGGGTGAGTCATGGCTTCTCCCTAGGACGGGGGGTACGCCCGCCAGAGAACACCAGCGGCACGGTGATTTCCAGGGCGGCCCGTCACGACAGGAGATCTGCAACCGATTGTCTTCGTTGTCATTCGATGTTACACATGCGTCAGTCAACTCTCGTGTCAGCATCAGCACCCTCAGCGCCTCTTTTCCTGGAGTGGCGATGTCCCATGCAGCCAGGCTCAGCGGGATCGTGGTCGCGGTGGCCGCCCTCCTGACACCGTTCCTGACGGCGGCCCCGGCGCGGGCGGCGGTGGACGTCTACCGCTACCTGGAGGATCCGCAGATGGTCGCGGAGGGCCAGCAGGCCCCGCACGCGATGCTGCGGCCCTACGCCGACACCCGCGCCGCCCTCGCCGACGCCGCCGAACATGACGCCCGCTCGCCGTGGATCGCCACGCTGAACGGCGACTGGCGGCTCACCATCGCGCAGCGGCCGGAGGAGGTGCCGGCCGGCTTCCACGAGGCCGGTTACGACGTGTCGCGCTGGCCGGTGGCGAAGGTGCCGCACACGTGGCAGTCCGACTTCACCGACCACCCGATGTTCCGCAACATCGCCGAGGAGGTCTGGCCGGACGACCCGCCCAAGGTGCCCCGAGACGTGAACCCGACCGGCGCGTACGTCCGCCAGATCGACGTCCCCCGGACGTGGTCGGACCGCCGCGTGTTCCTCAGGTTCGAGGGCGTCACCAGCGGCTACTTCGTCTGGGTCAACGGCGAGTACGTCGGCTACGACCAGGGCGGCTACACCCCCGCCGAGTTCGAGGTGACCGGCGCCCTGCGGCCGGGGGCGAACCGGGTGGCCGTGCAGGTGCACCGGTGGGGCGCGGGGTCGTACATGGAGGACTACGACCAGTGGCGCTACAGCGGCATCTTCCGCGACGTCTGGATGTACTCGACCCCCCAGACGCTGCTGCGCGACGCGTACATCACCACCGACCTCGACGCCCAGCACCGCGACGCCGCGCTCACGGCGCGCGTCCAGGTGGCCGGAACGGCCACCGGCTACAGCGTGCGCGGCACGCTGGCCGACCCGCGCGGCCGGCCGGTCGCCACGGTCACCCAGCCCGTGGACGCCGCCGGCCAGGCCACCCTGACCGCCCAGGTGAGCGACCCCGCCAAGTGGAGCGCCGACTCACCCACGCTGTACGCCCTCGCGCTCGAACTCCTGGACCCCGGCGGGAAACCGGCGCACACCACGGCCCAGGCCGTCGGCTTCCGCGAGGTGGAGGTCCGCGACCGCCAGATGCTCGTCAACGGCGAACGCATCCTCATCAAGGGCACCAACCGCGCAGAGACCGACCCCGACACCGGCCGCCACCTCACCCGCGCGGCCCAGCGGCGCGACGTGGAGCTCATGAAGAGCCTGCACCTCAACGCCGTCCGCACCTCGCACTACCCCTCCGACCCCTACCTGTACGACCTGGCCGACCGCCACGGCCTGTGGATCGCCGACGAGGTGGACATCGAGACCCACTCGCGCGAGTCGTGCCCCCGCAACTGCCTGGCCGACCGCCCGGAATGGCAGGCCGCCTTCGCCGACCGCTTCCGCGCCATGGTCGCCAGGGACAAGAACCACCCCAGCGTCATCATCTGGGACACCGGCAACGAGGCCGGTCTCGGCGCCGCGCACTACGCGATGGCCGAGTGGGCCGACGCCAACGAGCCCACCCGCCTGCTCTACCACCAGTCCAACAGCCCCAACGGCGACGCCCCGTACGCCGACGTCTGGGGCCCCCGCTACCCCACCCCCGGCTACGTGGACTCCATCGGCAGGACCACCACGCGCCCGGTCGTCTTCGGCGAGTACGCCCACGCGATGGGCAACAGCCTGGGCAACTTCGACCGCTTCTGGGAGCTGATCCGCCGCTACCCCTCCCTCCAGGGCGGTTTCATCTGGGACTGGGCCGAGGCCAACCCGCGCCAGCCGCTCGTCCTGACCCCCGACTCCTCCCGCAACCGCATCCAGGCCTTCCTCGTCGGCAAACCCCGCGCCGTCCAGGGCCATCGCGGCCAGGCCGTCGAACTGTCCAGCCTGGACGACTTCGTCAACGTCTTCAGGGACCGCCGGCTCGACCTCACCGGCCAGGCCGTGACCCTGGACGCCTGGGTCAAGCCGGGCCCGTGGGCGGGCAGCTTCCCCATCGTGACGAAGGGCAGGGCGTACGCGCTCCAGATGCGCGACGAGCACACCCTGGAGTTCGGCGTCACCACGGGAGCCTGGAAGGCGGTCTCCGCCCCGGTGCCCGGCGACTGGTACGGCTCCTGGCACCACGTCACGGGCCGCTACGACGGCTCGGCGCTGAGCCTGTCCGTCGACGGCGAACAACTGGCGACGATCGCGCAGTCCGGCGCCCTGACCCCCGGCCTGTACGAGGTCAACATCGGCCGCAACGCCGAGACCCAGCAGGACAACACGCCCACCAGGCTCGCTCGGGGCGTCATCGACGACGTCCGGGTGTACGCGGCCGGCGACGAGCCGGTGCTGGCCCTCGACCTCGACCGGTACGAGCGGCGCGGCGACTTCCTCAGCCTCGGCCTCAGCCTGTCCGGCACCGACGGCCTGGTCGGCTCCGACCGCTACCTCCAGCCCGAGACGCGGGAGATGGCCTGGGCGCACGCCCCGATCCGCTTCACCTCCGCCGACCCGGCGACCGGCAAGGTAGGCGTGCACAACGAGCAGCCCTTCGGCGCCCTCAACGTCAAGGTGCGCTGGTCGCTGGAGGAGGTCGATCGCACGCTCCGCTCGGGCACCCGCGACCTGCGCCTCGCCCCGGGCGCCACCGTGGACCTCGACCTCGGGGCCGCGCCCGCCAACCCCAGGGACCGGCAGCGCCTGCTGAACCTGGAGGCCGTGGCCGACGGCCGTCGTTACGGCTGGCAGCAGTTCGCCGCCGGGGGCGGCGTCGTGCCCGGCATCGCCCACCCGCCCTCCGGCACGCCTTCCCTGCGCCGCGACGGCGACACGATCACCGTTTCTGGCACCGTCTCCGGGCAGGGCTGGCGCTACCGCTTCGAGGCGGGCGCCCTGACCTCGATGAACGCCGGGGGCCGCGAACTGCTGCGCGCCGGCCCCGGGCTCGACGTCTACCGTTCGCCCACCAGCAACGAGACCTACGACTGGGGCACCGCCGACCGTAACGTCTGGCATCAGACGGGGCTCGACCGGCTCCGTACGCAGGTCACCGGCGTCCAGGCGGACCTCGACGGGGACACGGCGGTCGTCGCGGTCACCAGCACGGCCGCCGCGCCCGGCATGGAGAGCCTGCTCTCCTTCGAGCAGGGCATGACGTACCGGATCGACGGGCGCGGCACCATCACCCTGCGGCACCGCGTGGTCCCGCGCGGCTCCCGGCTCACGACGCTGCCGTACCTGCCCAGGGTCGGCGTCCAGGTCCGGGTGCCGGAGTCGATGGACGGGCTCGCGTACTACGGCAAGGGGCCGTACGAGACGTACAACGACCGCTCCAGCGGCGCGTTCACCGGCGTGTGGCGCGGCGACGTGGACGAGGAGTACGTGCGCTACTCCCGCCCCCAGGCCCACGGCAACCACACCGGGGCCCGCTGGATGACCCTCAACGACGGCCGCTCCGGGCTGCTCGTCGGCCGTTCCGACGGCGGGATCGACGTCAGCGCCACCCGGTACGACGAGCTGGACCGCGCCGAGTACGACTTCCAGCTCCCCCTCGTCCGCAACGACGACTGGATCACCCTGCACGCCGCGATCGGCGAGACCGGCATGGGAGAGACGCCCAACTCGGTGCTGGAGGAGTTCCGCGTGCCTCCCACCAGGACCCAGGACTACACGCTGACGTTGCGCCCGCTCACCGCCAAGGAGGTCAGGTCGGGCGGCGTCGTCGACTCCGACGCCACCGCGCCCTGCCCGCCCTCCGTGACGGCGACCGGCGACGGGGACGCCGACCCCGGCGCCCCCGAGCGCGTCACCGTGACCGTCACCGCCACCTGCGCCGACGGGCTGAGCGCCGCGACCGCCGCCCTGACCGCGCCGCAGGGCTGGACGGTGGCCCCCGCCACCGCCTCACTCGGCACGATCGCCCAGGGCACACCCGCCCAGGCCGCGTTCACGCTCACCCCGCCCGCCGACGCCGACTTCGGCGAGCACGAGCTGACCGCCACCGTCACGGCCACCTCCTCCGGCTTCCCCGTCACCGCGCGGGCCACCACGACGCTGCGCACTCCGCTGCCTCCGGGCGCTGTGTGGGCCGGCGACCTGCCCTTCACGGCGTCGGAGAACGGCTGGGGGCCGGTGGAGCGGGACCGGAGCAACGGTGAGCAGCCGGCCGGGGACGGGAGGGTGCTGTCCATCGGCGGGCGGACGTACGAGAAGGGCATCGGCGCCCACGCGCCCTCCCGCGTCGCCATCGAGCTCGGCGGGCGGTGCACGTCGTTCCGCGCCGACGTCGGAGTGGACGACGAGATGGGCGGGAGCGGGTCCGTGACGTTCGAGGTGTGGGTGGACGGGGAGCGGCGTGCCGCCTCCGGCGTGCTGACCGGTTCCGGCGGCGCGGAGCCGCTCTCGGCGGACGTCACCGGCGGCGACCTGCTGGAGCTGCGCGTCACGGACGCCGGGGACGGCAACGGCGCCGACCATGGCGACTGGGCCGCCGCCCGCCTTCTCTGCGCCTAGTGTGCCGAGGTCGTCACGGTCCCGCCGGTGGGGCGAGGGCCGTGATGATCCGGGTGAGCAGCGCCGTCCACTCCTCATCGTTCACCGCGTGCAGGTCCGGCGTGACGAGCGCGCTGCCCATCGCGAGCAGGAGGCAGAAATGGGCCAGCGCGTCCGCCGACAGGCCGGTGTCCAGCTCACGGTCGCCCTGCGCGGCGCGTACGAGGTCGGCGATCCACTCGGCCCGCTCGCCCATGTAGTCACGCATCGGCCCGGCCACGTCCTCATCCCGGCGGGCCGCGACCAGCGCCTCGACGATGAGATACCCCTCCGCGTCCCGGCGGCGAGACAGCCGGCGGCCGAGCGCGAGCAGCAACTCCGTGGCCGACCGGTCGGGATCGGTGGCCAGCAGGGTCGCCAGCATGCGCCGCCCGTGCGCCCGCAACGCGGCCACCAGCAGGTCGGCCTTGGAGCCGAAGTGCGCGTACAGGGCGCCGTTGCTGACCCCGGCGGCCGCGGCGATGTCGGCCACGCGTGTACCGTCGTAACCGCGCTCGCCGAAGACGTCGGCGGCGGCCCGTAGCAGCCGCTCCCGCGTCGCGGCCGCGGTGACCCCAGCGATGCGTCCCATGAACGAATTGAAAAGTCGTTCATTTGTCCCGTCAAGTGCCCGTCCGAAAGTCGTCATCCTTTCGGCCCGTAGGCCGACATGAGGATGTGCACGAGGGTGAGGACGACGATCCAGACCATGGCGCGCCTGGTCGGTGGGGGGCCGCCGCGCAGCAGCGAGATGCCCAGCGGGATGAGGGCGACGCAGAGGCCGCCCACGGCGATGAAGGACCCTCGTCGGCAAGGGCATGTCCAACTCCGAGCTCGCCGAGCACCTTCACCTCACCGTCGGCACGGTCAAGACCCACATCAGCCGCCTCCTGGCCAAACTGCACGCCCGCGACCGAGCCCAGCTCGTCGTCGCCGCCTACGAAAGCGGGCTCATCACCATCCCGGACGGTCGGCGCTAACTACTGCGCCGGGCAGTTCCGGGGGTCGACGCTCTTTCCCGCACCGATGACGGTGACCTGGGCGGGGCTTTCCGGTGCGGTGGCGGCGGCGGTCGTGCACACGATCTGCTCGACGGCCAGGGCGGACAGCTCGCTCGCCGGAGTGGACAGGCTCACCACCAAGCGGTCGTCCGGCGCGGCGGTCACCAAGAACGGGACGGCTTCGGGCGGGACGTCGGTGCTGAGTCCGTGCGCCTCTTCCCTCGGGGTGGGTCCGGCTGCCAGCAGCGCGAGCTTGTCCTCTTGGAACAGCGGACGATCAGTGGGCCGCGTTACCACGCTGAGCCGGCCGTTCTTCACCAGATAGAGGGCGATCGTCATGGTTGGTGCGAGGCGTCCGCTCGGCGGGGCGACGCGTCCGCTCGGTGGGTCGCCGGCGCGGATGGCGTCGCTGGGCTGCACACCGCAGCCGGCCACGGCGACGAGGGATACGAGGCCCGCGGCGAGCGCACGGCGGGCGGGTCCGGTGCTCATGCGGGTGCTCATGTGGGGGTTCCGTCGGGGTCGGGTGTTTGGTGGGGGAGGTGCAGGGTGAAGATGGCGCCGCCGTCGGGGGCGTTGGTGACGGTGAGGTCGCCGTGG